>CACLZW010000007.1 GCA_902611475.1 uncultured Alphaproteobacteria bacterium | reverse complement strand
CAGGTTCACTCTCGTTGGGTTTAGGATATTCCACTGATACAGATGTTTCTGCCCAGTTTGCATTTAGTGAGTCGAATTTTAGGGGTGCTGGCCAAGGTATTAGGTTGAGTGTTTCGGGATCAAAAGATAACTCTTCTATTGGACTAGGTTTTAAAGAGCGTGGGTTTCTTGGAAGAGACGTTCTGGTGTCGATGGACATCGATTATACGAACTCAAAGCCACGAGCTACCGGTTATACAGCAAATCTCCTAGCTATAAAACCCTCAGTTGGGTTCAACCTGTCATCAGACACAAGGGTTAGACTTACTTATAAACTAGAAAATATAGACGTTACTGGAGTAGGGACATCCGAGGTTTTAAAACAAGATCTTGGTAAATCTACTAGATCCTTAATAGACTTGTCCTTAAATCATGACAAACGAGACTCTATTATTAAACCAACCAAGGGGTATATGATTAAATTTGGTTCTGAAATAGCTGGCTTAGGTGGAGATGAGCAGTTCGTAAAATCAAAAGCAAGTGGTAAAATATACCAAGGAATTTATGGAAATAACATTATCTTTTCAACTGAGTTAGAAGGTGGAATTTTAACGATGAATAAAGGCTATTCTAAAGTAGTCGATAGATTTCTTTTAGGTGGTCGTTCATTTCGAGGCTTCAAATATAGTGGGATAGGACCTAGAGAGTTAGCTGGAGGGCAGTATACTATTCCGTTAGGAGGTGAAAAGTATGCAATAGCAAGATTTGCAGCTTCTTTTCCTCTTGGTTTGCCTAGAGAATTAGGTTTATATGGAAGTGTTTTTGCCGAAGCTGGAAGTCTGTGGGACATAAAAACAGATCCAAATGTTGCAGGGCTCTCAGATAAGATTGCTTTAAAGGATAGAGCCTTAAGAACTTCCATAGGCTTTGCTATGAACTGGGAGACACCAATTGGGCCACTTCAGTTTAATTGGTCGAGGCCACAAAAATATTTAGATGCAGATAGCCTTGAATATTTTAGTCTGAACCTTGCTACAAGATTTTGACCTTTTTTTATAAAAATATGGTGGAGCTTTCAGCGTGTGCTGCTTTGCTCTTACTGTCATTTAAACCTATTTCCTCTCAGGAAACAAATATTAGCACTTCTGTCCTTGTTATAAATAGTATAAATGTCTTTGAGAAATCGAAACTAGGTAATGATATTGTATTTGCCTTTCAAGATGCTGCTCTTGAGTTAAAAAAAGAGGCCGACATGAACGCTAAAAAATTTGAAGATGAAGAATTAGAGTTAACTCAAAAAAGGGAGGTGTTAGAAAAAAAGGAATTTAATGAATTGGCTGATGACTTTGATAAAAGGGTTCAAAAGACTCGAAATTTTTATGATTTGAAAGATAGTCAACTTAGAGATAGTTTAGAAAAATGGAAGAAAAACTTTATTGAGTTGTCAGGTAGAATTATTCAGCCGATAATGTCGGATTACCAGGCGTTTATTGTTTTAGATTCATCTCAAATTGATTTATTTTTCGATAATAGAATAGATATAACTGAACAGGTCATATTGGAACTAGATGAACTTTATGAGAGTGATCCAAAATACTTAGAAGTTATACTAGGAAAATAATTAGGAGAATTTTATGAATAAGGAGTGCTGTAATATTGACGAAATTAAAGGATTGATTCCCCACAGATACCCATTTTTATTGATAGATAAAGTAATAGATATAGTTAAAAATGAGTCAGCTACCGGGATAAAGAATGTTACAGTTAATGAACCATACTTCCCTGGACATTTCCCATCCTCTCCAGTAGTTCCTGGCGTTTTGCAAATAGAATCTATGGCCCAAACTGCAGCAGTTTTGGTAGCAAAAAGTCTAGACATTTCGGATTCCAGTGCTTTAGTACTTTTGACTACAATAAATAATGCAAAATTTAGAAGGCCAGTCACCCCTGGTGATGTCATGTTACTTTCTATAACTGTACAAAAAATGAGAGATAAAATATGGAAATTCGAGGGTGAAGTGATTGTAAATTCCCAAAAAATGTCCGAGTGCGAGTTCTCCGCGATGATGAGAATTTAAGATGAGTTCTCTTGAAGACATTTCCAAACATTGTCAAGTGGGTTCAATTTTTTTTTATTTTTGCAAGCAATAATAATGGTGGACTATAATGGCTAAGCCTTCCTCAATCATTCACCCAACTGCGATTGTTGAAAATGGTGCAAAAATAGGTAATTCCTGTAAAATTGGACCCTATTGTTGTGTTGGATCAGCAGTTACGTTGGATGATAATGTTATTTTAGAAAGTCATGTAGTAATTTCTGGGAAAACATTTATTGGAAAGGGAACAAAAATTTGGCCTTTTGCCTCTATTGGAAGCGACCCACAAGATCTAAAGTATTCTGGTGAAAAAACCACGCTTACAATTGGACAGAATAATTTCATCAGGGAATGTGTAAGTATTAGCATTGGTACTGATGGAGGTGGGGGTAACACTAATATTGGAGATAATTGTCTTTTTATGTTAGGGAGTCATATTGGACATGACTGTAAGTTAGGTAGTAATATTGTGATTGCAAATAATTCTGCAATCGCTGGCCATGTGGTCATAGAAGATAATGTAAATATCGGTGGTTTGGTTGGAGTTCATCAATTTTGTAGGCTAGGAGAGGGCTCTATGATAGGAGCGCACGCTATGGTCTCTAAAGATGTAATCCCCTATTCAATGATTATAGGCATGAGACCTGTTCTATCAGGCGTAAACTTAGTAGGCTTAAAAAGACGAGGTTCAAAGAAGGAAAATATAAAAAAGCTGGTTGAAGTGTTTTCAAAGATTTTTGACAGAAAAGGGAGTCAGAATTTTCAGGACCGAATAAAAGCATTGGATAATGATTTAATGACTGATGTCAGGGAAGTTCAAAATGTTTTAGAATTTATAAAGAAGGAAAGCACAAGATCATTTGTTGCTCCAAAAAGTTAACGACCATATGGTAATAAAAAAAAAAATTGGTTTAATTATAGGAAGTGGTGAATTAGCTACTTACTGTATGGAGCAATTAGTTCTTTTAGGTTTTGATACAACAATAGTACGTTTGCCATGTAGCAAAGTAAAAATAAAAAAAAATATAGATCGTATTAATTTAAAATATGAAGAAATAAATGAGACATTTTCTCTCTTAAAAAAGAGACAGATTAATGACATAGCGTTAATAGGGTATATAGAAAGGCCTGAAATTGATTTCTCAAAAGTAAATTACGGTTCACAAATACTTTTATCTAAAGTGTTTTCAATTCTTAACAAAGGGGATGGAGAAATTTTTTCTGCTGTAACGCAGATGTTTACTAACCAAAACTTTACATTAATAAAAGTTCAAGATCTCTTACCTGAATTAACATTAGACTCGGGAACATACGGATCTGCTCCCATTGGTAAAAAAGTAATTAAGGAAATAGAAGCAGGAGTAAAAATTTTTCTTAATTACGCAGGGCTTGATATTGGTCAATCCTTGATCTTTCAAAATGGCCATTGTTTAGGTCTGGAGACGATTACTGGAACCGATGAGATGATAAGGGCAATAATCAACTATAGAGAAAGAAATAATAAAAGGCCAAAAGAAATTCTTTCTGGTGGAATATTAATAAAGGGATCGAAGCCTGAGCAAGTTCTAGATATCGATACTCCAGTTATTGGCCCTGATACAATAAAATTAGCAAAAAATGCAAAATTAAATGGTCTAGTAATTGAAAGTAATAAGGTTATTCTAGTAAACAGGGACTTAATTATTGACACGGTTAAGAGTAATAATATGTTTCTTGCTTCGATCAAATTTTTTAGATAAAGACTTTAAATGTTAAAAATTTTCATAAGTGCGGGAGAACATTCTGGCGACCTGCTAGGTGCATACTTGATTCGAGCGTTGAAAAATGAATTAGACACCCAAAATCACATTGATTTTCAAGGTTTAGGCGGTCCTTTAATGGAGCGTGAAGGCTTTAAAAGTTTATTTAATTTTTCATTACTTTCTGTGATGGGAATAAAGGATATTTTAATTAACTTTTTTCCTATTTTTAAAATTTTGAGACAAGCTTATAAATATAATATTGCATGGAAACCTGACCTTATAATTACTATAGATGCCCCCGAATTCAACTTACGCCTAGCCTCTTTGATAAAAAAAAAGTGGAAAAATGCAAATATTGTCCATTACGTTTTGCCATCTGTTTGGGCATGGCGTCAGGGAAGAGTTAAAATTTTAAAAAAGAATTTTGATCACATTTTGTCGATCTTGCCCTTTGAAAGTGAATTTTTAAAAAACTTTCACATAAAATGTGATTTTGTTGGGCACCCTATATCTACGAATGTATTGCCAAAAACAAGGGATGTTGTTTCCTTTAAAAGAAGTTTGAACATAAAGGATTCAACGAAAATAGTAACCCTGCTACCTGGGTCGAGGATCAGCGAGGTGAAAAGAATGCTTCCAATTTTTTTGGATACCGCTTATTTATTGTCTGAAAAATTTTCTGATATAATTTTTATATGCCCGACTCCAAGTGTGGTTTCAAAAACTTTTAAAGAAATAGCTGTAAAAAAAAGTATAAAAATAAAGCATATTGACGCAAAAATTATGTCCAGTGCAGAATTTGAAAGGGACAAAATGTCTCTTTATGCGTGTTCAGATCTAGCAGTTGTAACCTCGGGCACTGTAGTTTTGGAATTGGCGAAATCAAGTGTACCAATGGTTGTTGGATATCGTGCTGGCTTTCTAACTCAGATAATTTATAGACTTTTTGTAAAAGTTTCGTCAGCAAATTTGGTAAACTTGATAACAAAGAGTAATGATATTCCAGAGTTTCTTTTCTACCGATGTAATTCCAAGAATTTATACAGTGAATCAGAAAAGATTTTGGGTAAAAAGAAGTATGCACAGGCTCAGCTAATTTCATCCAAACAGGCAATCAGAGAACTTGGATATGGTTCCAAAGATCCTGCGATACGTGCAGCAAAGTCAATTAAAAATTATTTTAAATTACAGTAAATATTTTACCGCTTATCAAAAGTCTTATAAGTTCTATGAGTTGCGCCGGTAAAAAGTTGTCTTGGGCGACCAATTTTAATATTAGGGTCTGAAATCATCTCTTGCCATTGAGCAAGCCAACCTACTGTTCTAGCCAATGCAAAAATTGGAGTGAACATGGAAGTTGGAAAGTCCATAGCCTCAAGTATTATTCCAGAATAAAAGTCGACGTTTGGATACAGTTTTTTCTCAATAAAATACTCATCTTCCAAAGCAATTTTTTCTAGCTCTTTTGCCACTTGAAGTGTTGGATTATTTTTGACCCCTAGCAATTCAAGGACTTCATCTGCACTTTGCTTCATAACTCTGGATCTAGGATCAAAGTTTTTATAAACCCTGTGTCCGAAGCCCATCAGTCGAAATGGATCATTTTTATCCTTTGCCTTTAAGATATATTCAGGTATCCGGTCAGGAGTCCCAATTTCTTTTAACATATTTAGTGCAGCCTCATTGGCGCCTCCATGAGCAGGTCCCCAGAGGCATGCTATACCTGCGGCTATACAGGCAAATGGATTTGCTCCAGAAGAAGCAGCAAGCCTAACGGTAGAAGTTGAAGCATTTTGTTCATGATCAGCATGAAGAATGAATATTCTATCCATAGCTTTACTTAAAATTGGATCACTGACATATTCTTCAGCAGGAACTGAAAAGCACATTTGTAAAAAATTGGGGGCATATTGAAGATTATTCTTGGGATAAGCAAATGGTTGCCCGATGGAATACTTATATGCCCAAGCAACGATTGTCGGAAGTTTTGCAATCATTCTGATTGTTGCTACCTCTCTCTGCCATGGATCATTAATATCTGTGCTATCATGATAAAATGCTGACATAGCCGCCTGAACGCCACAAACAATCGCCATAGGATGGGCGTCTCTTCTGAAACCACGAAAAAAATTTAACATTTGTTCGTGTAGCATCGTATGCCGAGTCACCCTACTACAAAAGTCATCATATTGTGGCTTCGTCGGCAATTCACCTCGTAACAGTAGGTAGGCCACTTCCAAAAAATTAGATTTTTCGGCTAACTCTTCAATTGGATACCCTCGGTAAAGAAGCTCACCCTTATCTCCATCTATAAAAGTTATATTGCTGTCACAGGATGCTGTGGACGTGAAGCCAGGATCATATGTAAACAAGCCTGTTTCTTTATATAAACTCCTTATATCTAAAACATCAGGCCCTAACGTCCCTTTGCTAACAGGTACCTTTATACTCTTCTCATCTATTTTAAGTTCAGCAAACTTTTGTGTTTTATCTAGCAATATTATCCAGTCCCTAAATTCTTAACCAATATTATAGATTATAATAAATATTAATCAATTTTTGATTCAATCAACATTAATATTTAATCTATCAAGTGTTTGATGTTCTCCTAATATTTCCATAATATGAACTATGCTAGGTGACGAAGTTGATCCAGTTAAAGCTATTCTTAGGGGAATACCAATATCACGAAACTTTAAGCTACTTTCTTCGCAATAAGTATTTATGAATTCGTTTAAAAGTTTTGAATTCCAGGCAAAATTAGCTGATTTAATTGCACACCTGAAATTTGATATTATCTCTCTAGAATTATCATCTAACAGTGCCAACACTTTTTTTTCTCTAACTTCATCTGCTTCAAATAAAAATAAGGATGCTTCAAATATTTCTCCAAGTGAAGTGCATCTCTCAACCACTAAGGGTAAATACTGTCTCAATTTCTCTAAAATAGATCCTGACAAACTTATGTCTTTGTAGATTTTTATATATTGTAAAAGTAAAGCATGAATTTCATCTGCTGGTTTTGATACGAGGTGCTTTTTAGATATATTCAAAAGTTTTTTTATATCAAACCTAGAAGGACTTTTTCCTATTCCATCTAGTGTAAACCAGGAGATTGCTTGGTTTAAATTGAAAAACTCCTCATCTTTATAGCTCCAACCAAGCCTCGCAAGATAATTTAACATTGCATCTGGTAAAAAACCTTCTTGCTTAAAGTCTAGCAAGCTACTTTTCCCATCTCTTTTTGATAGTTTTTCGCCTCTCTCATTGTGGATAAGGGGAATGTGTGCAAATTCTGGAGTTACCCAATCTAATGCTTGGTATACAAGTAATTGCTTAACCGTGTTTGTAAGATGATCTTCTCCTCTTATAACATGACTGATCTTCATGTTATGATCATCCACAACAACTGCTAGATTATATGTTGAGCTACCATCACTTCGCGCAATTACAAAATCTTCTATTGTGTTTAAATCCCATGATAGGTCCCCTCTTACTTTATCAGTGAAATTTATTCGAGAAGGATCACTCGGAACTTTAAATCTTACCACGTATTGTTTATTAGGTTGTGTATTTTTACCAAGATCTCTCCATGGTGATCTGAACGCGGGTTCTCGTGAACCAATTTTTTCAATATTGCTTTCTGTATGATTTTCCTTCTCGGAAAAGCACCGAAAGGCTAATTCCTTTTCTAATAAATAATCAATTATTTGTTTATGTTTATTTTGGTTTTGTCGTTGAAAAACTACTTCTTCATCCCAATGGATATTTAACCACTTGATATCATTTATGATTTTTTCCGTTAAAGAACTGTTAGATCTTTTTAAATCAGTATCTTCAATACGTAAGAGAAATTTTCCCTTCATGCTTTTTGCAAAAAGATAGTTGAATAGTGCTGTCCTGGCACCTCCAATATGTAAGTCTCCTGTTGGAGAAGGAGCAAATCTTGTTCTTATTTCCATAAATAAGACTTATAGGCTATTAGTATTGCCTAATCAAGCCGATCAGGATCCCCTGAATACTAATTTGACCAGCTGAATATATTCTGGTTTCAAACAATTCATTTGCAGCCTCTAAAGCAATTGTATCACCTCGTTTTCTAAACCTTTTCAATGTAGCTTCATTTTCATCTGTTAATGCTACCACGATTTCACCATTGTTTGCTGAGCTCTGCTTTTTTATAATGGCAAAATCTCCATCATTTATGCCAGCATCAATCATTGATTCTCCTTTTATTTCGAGAATAAAACTATCCGAACCTTTTGTTAAAAACTTTGATACGAATAATGAGCTCTCTCCTGCCTCAATTGCCTCTATGGGGAGGCCAGCTGCAATTCTTCCAACTACTGGCAACTCAACGATAT
The DNA here is from genome assembly GCA_902611475.1 of uncultured Alphaproteobacteria bacterium. Lineage (GTDB taxonomy): Bacteria > Pseudomonadota > Alphaproteobacteria > Rhodobacterales > Rhodobacteraceae > CACIJG01. The sequence continues at coordinate 71,448 of CACLZW010000007.1, read as the reverse complement.
GCTTATCAAGTGTATCATCTTTCTTGCCTGAAGACTTTGACTTTATATTTGGTGATTTTAGAATCTCGATTGCTCTCGCTTTGAAAGGTAGTTTTTTAATAAATCCTCTGTCTTCGAGAGCAGAAATGAGTCGGTGAATTCCTGACTTTGATTTAAGGCCAACTTTATTTTTCATTTCTTCGAAAGATGGGGTTACACCAGATTGAGCTATTCTTTCTTCAAGAAATAATAAAAGTTCATGTTGCTTTTTTGTTAACATATGTGCCTCTCACTATGTTCTATATATGTTCTTTTTATAGGTGTCAATTTAAAAATCAATTATATCTACGATTTGACCCTTAAAATTTGAAGATGTTCCTGGGGGAATAATTAAAAGACAGTTTGATTTTATTAGCACAGAATGCAATGAACTGTCTTGTTGTGAAAATGGTTTAACATATTGTGTTGCTGCCTCTTGGTATGTAAATGCTCTCATGTAGTGCTCTCGTTGCGAAATTGGAATTTTGATGTCTTCGGACAACAAAGCTTTTCTTGTAATTATTCTTTCAAGTTTTTCGCCTAGCATTTTTTTAATTAACGCTACAATAAATAACTTGCTACACACAATACTTGATATCGGATTGCCTGGAAGACAAAAAATAATTTTACTATCCAATTTTCCTATAATTAATGGTTTTCCTGGTTTTATCGGTATCCCATCCACAAGAATTTTTATACCTAGTTTCCTGTGATGCTTACGTATAAGGTCATAATTACCCTTTGATACACCTCCTAGCGTAATGATAATTTGAGATTGTTTGGTGTTTGCGAGGGCACAGATTATCTCATCCAGGTTATCTCGACATATTGGAGCGATAGTTACTTCTGCTCCCTCATTTTCTAACATGGCTTTGATACCATATGGGCTAGATGAATAAATACTGTTTTTTTTTGCTTTGCTTCCTAAAGCTAAAATCTCATTTCCGGTTGGAATAATACAAACCTTCGGTTTTTTTTTAACAGAAACTTTTTCTAAATTAAGGGAAGCTAGAGCAGAAATAAGCTTGTAGTCAATTAACAATGGGTTAGAAATTATTTGACCCTTTTTAAAATCTAATCCTGTTTTTCTTACATATGAGCTTTTTTTATCATAATCATTGACATATATGAAATTTTCTTGGCTCGAAGTATTCTCTTGAATTACAACAAAATCAGCATTTTTAGGCATTCTAGATCCAGTATACACTTTGACACACTCATTTGGCTTAATCGTATAGCATGATCTGGCGCCAGCAGGTGTCTCGCCTAATACTGTAAACTTATCAATCTTTCCTAAAGATGACTTCTTAATGGCAAATCCATCCATAGAGGATGTATCAAATTCAGGGATGCTTTTGTTTATGGTAACTGGTTTTGAAAGAGTTCTACCAAACGAGTCTTTTAAGTATATATTTTCAGTTAAACATGAAAAATCTAGTTTAAATATTTCCTTTAATGCATTGGAAACATTCATTTTGTTTCTCTTTCTATTCTGTTAAAGTCACCAGTTTTCCCACCTTTTTTTTCTAACAAAGATATATTTTTAATGTAAACAGACTTATCTACTCCTTTGACCATATCATAAATTGTTAGAGCGGAAACAGTTACAGCAGTTAGTGCTTCCATCTCTACTCCAGTTTTCTCTTCAGATTTTACAGTGCTTACTATCTCGAGTTCTTCCTCTAGGAACTTGAAACTAATATCGCTACAATCCAGATTAATGTTATGACATAAAGGGATTAAACTTGACGTTTGCTTTGCTCCCATAATACCAGCAATTCTAGCGACATTAATCACGTCTCCTTTTTTAAGTTCATCTTTTTTTACCATTGTGAGTATTTTTTTAGAAAGCCAAACAGTAGCCTTTGCCTTTGCATACCTTGATGATTTTTTCTTGTTTGAAATGTCAACAATTCTTGCATTGCCTTTTTTATCAAGATGACTAAATTTTTTATCCATTATTGATTCACCAGCAATTTTGTTGCTTTTTCAAGATCTTCTTGCTTCATCAAACTTTCTCCAACTAGAAATGATGATACTCCAAGCTTGGCTAGTCTTTCCAAATCACTCTTTTTTGACAAGCCAGACTCAGATATTACCGTTTTATTTTTAGGCACATTGGGCAATAGCTTGACTGTGGTTTCGATATCAGTGTTAAAGGTGTTAAGGTCTCTATTGTTTATACCAATTATATTTGACGAGAAATACTTTGTTGCCTCGAGCTCTTCAAGAGAATGTACCTCTAAAATACATTCTAATCCAATATCCAAAGCCATAGATTCAATTGCCGTATTGTCTTCAATTGAGTTCATGCCGACTATAATAAGTATGCAGTCAGCGCCAAGGTTTTTTGACTCTATCACCTGAAGGGGGTCAATTATAAACTCTTTTCTTAGAATGGGTAGAGACACAACGTTTTTAATCTTAGCGATGTAATCATTTGAGCCTTTAAAATACTTTGCATCTGTTAAAACAGACAGACACGATGCACCACCTTTTTCATAAGATATTGCTAATTCCGTTGGGTTAAAATCTTTCCTTATAATCCCTTTTGATGGAGATGCTTTTTTAATTTCAGTTATTAACGTATAATCATTATTGCCCAATTTCCTTAGGGAGTTTTCAAAACTTCCATTGTTTTGCGAAGTCTTGAGAAAATTTTGTCTATCATATTCAAGCTTATTTTTGTTTAATTTACTTACTTCATCCAATTTTGTAAGCTTTATTTTATCTAATATACTCATTGCAATGAAGTTTTCACTACTTTTAAGTTTTCAATAAGCTCCTTTGTCTTTCCGGAAAGTAATGTATCGGAAGCCATTCTAACACCATCTTGAATATTGTTTACTTTTTCACTTATATTTAATGCAACCGCACTGTTAAAAATAACTGATTGAAAAAAACCACTCTTTTCCCCATTTACTAATTGCTCAATTTTTTGCGCATTGTATTTAGGAGATCCTCCCAAAATTTCTGAAAAATCACAAGATTTCAAATTAGCATCTTCAGGCCTAATTTTGAACTCTCGAATTATACCCCTATCAAGTTCAACCACATAAGTTTCACCTGTGATAGAAATCTCATCAGTCCCATCTGATCCGTGAACGACCCAAGCTCTCTTAGTATTTAAATTTCTAAGAACCTCTATCATTTTGATAGCTAATGATTTTTCATAGACACCGATAAGTTGATATTTGACAGAAGCTGGGTTAGTCAGAGGACCTAGTATATTGAAAACTGTTCTATAGCCAAGCTCTTGCCTAACAGGCATGACATTTTTCATAGCAGGATGATAAATTGGGGCCAACATAAAACAATAGTTAAATTTTTCCAAGGATTTTTGTGCAACTTTTGGTTCCATAAAAGTATTTATGCCAAGTATTTCAAGAGTATCAGAGGCTCCAGCTAGTGAAGAAATTTTTCTATTACCATGTTTGGCAACTTTCATACCAGTAGAAGCAACAAGCAGCGAGCTCGCGGTCGAGATATTTAGCGTATTCATTCCATCTCCACCTGTTCCTACAATATCTACAGCATCCTCACCATTTAAAACTTTTAGACATTTTTTTCTCATAATAGAGGCAGCAGCCGTAATCTCATCTATGCTTTCGCCGCGCACTTTTAAAGATGTAAGAAATGACGATATTTCGACTTCTGACAAATTACCATCCATTATGTTTTCAAAAACTACCTCTGCGTCTTTAAATGATATGGGTCCTTGTGTTGCTTTTGCTAATAATTCTTTAACCTTTTCATGCATTATTTGATTCCAAAATACTCAAAAAGTTATGGAGAATTTGTTTTCCACTAGTTGTCTTAATTGATTCTGGGTGGAATTGTAGTCCAAATATAGGTAACTCACGGTGCATAATAGCCATAATAGTCTCATCTCCAGACTTTGCAATGGCTGCTAGTGAAGAGGGTAAGGTTTTAGAATCTACACAAAGAGAGTGATATCTTGTGGCTTCAAAAGGCGATAACAAGTTTTTAAAAATTATATGTTTCTGAGAGTGATAAACCATATCTACTTTTCCATGCATTATCTTTGGAGCACTAATTATTTTTGCACCAAAAGCTGCACCTATAGCTTGATGGCCTAGACAAACGCCTAACAGTGGAATTTTCTGGTTGTCTGCAACTGCCTTTATTAGGTCAACCGATATTCCAGCTTTTTCAGGACCACATGGACCCGGGGAAATTACTATTCCTTTCGGTTTTAAGTTAATAATCTGATCAACCGCAATTTCATCATTTCTGTGAACTTGAGCTTTATAACCTAATTCACCAAAGTAATGATACAGGTTATAGGTAAAACTATCGTAATTATCTATAATCAACAGCATCTTAATCCCCAAAAAAATGTATTGAGTCTTCTGCAGCTTTAATTAAAGCTTTTGATTTGTTTACTGTTTCTTGAAATTCGTTTTCTGCATCACTATCAAAAACGACTCCACCTCCAGCCTGAAGATATAAATCCTGATTTTTGAGTATGGCGGTTCTTATAGCTATGCAGAAATCCATTTGACCCGATGCACCAAAATAACCAACTCCTCCACCAAATATGCTTCTTTTTTCAGTTTCTAATTCATCAATTATTTCCATAGCTCTAATTTTAGGAGCACCAGAAACTGTTCCAGCTGGTAAACCTGAAAGAAGAGCGCGGATATTATTAACATTTTTAGAAAGTTTTCCCTTAACATTTGAAACTATATGCATGACATGACTATATCGTTCGATGACAAAACTTTCTGTAATTTTTACTGATCCTATTTTTGACACCCTTCCTATATCATTTCGTCCAAGGTCAAGAAGCATAAGGTGCTCTGCAAGCTCCTTTTTGTCATTCAATAACTCGTTTTCCAATGCCTTATCTTCACTTTTGTTAAGACCCCTAGGTCTCGTGCCAGCTATTGGTCGAATTGTAACATCGTCATCATTTTCGACCTTAACAAGTATTTCTGGGCTAGATCCTATTATGCTGAAATCATTAAAATTAAAATAAAACATGTAGGGAGATGGGTTTGTTCTTCTCAGAGACCTATACAATGAAAAACCTGGTAATAAGTACTTCATTTTCCATCTTTGACTTGGTACCACTTGGAAAATATCTCCACTTTTAATATATTCTTTAGCCCTATTAACTATTTTTAAATAGGCTGTTTTGGTAAAATTAGATACTGGTTCACCAAGGTAATTTTTAGGTTTTTTCTTTGCCTTTATTTTTTTCCTTGGCAGTACAACTTGCATGACCGTTTCCTCAATCAGTGTTACAGAGTTGTTATAGGTTTTTTGTAAAGATTGCTTGTCGTTCGCCCAAGCTGGTGATGCAACAATTAATTCATTTTTTATTGCATCTAACACAATAAGAACAGTTGGTCTGATTAATCGTATATCAGGAACACCTAGCTCGTCATAATTTACATTAGGTAAGTTTTCTATAAGCCTTATCACGTCATAGCTCACATAACCAAATAAACCTGCAATCATGGGAGGAAGTTCCAAAGGTATATTAATTTTGCACCTGTCTATAGTGTCTTTAAGCTCCACTAAGGGGTTTTTGTTTAATGCTCTAAACCTTGGTCGACCAGATTCCTGTAAGTTTTCTGCAATTTTGCATCCACCCATCTTACTTTCCCAAACCAGGTCAGGTCTCATTCCTATGATTGAATAACGAGCTTTATTTTCTCCACCGGTCACAGATTCAAATAAAAAGCAATTATTTTGATTTCCACAAACTTTTTCAAAAATTGAAACTGGTGTCTCTTTATCAGCAATTATTTTTTTAAAAATTAATTGATTATGGTTACCAATTTTTTTGAATTCTTGGAAGCTTGGGAAGATCTCATTAATCATTTCAGCTAGTTCTTCGCAGATTTAATAAGGTGCTTTCTAATAACCTTTCGTTAACTTTTATTTCAGTATTCTGCTTTATAAAGTTTAAATAATTATTGATAAAATTTTGCCGCAAGCTTCTTTTGAAAAATTCTTTTCGTTGTGCCGTTAGTGTGCTCTTTAACTCATTATCTATATCGTTAGGTGTGATAGTTTCAACAAAAACTAGAAAAAGTTTGTCGTCATCATAGAAGAGTAAAAATTCTTTTTCTTCAAGAGAAAATATTCGTTCCATAAGTTCTTGGGTCATTTGAGTGTCTATATTAAACCTAAAAACTTTTTTATTCTTTATCTCTACAAAGATATCCTCACGACTATTCATTTCAAATAATTGGTTTATGAAGCTTTCTTTCTTTATCTTTAGTGTTTTATCGAAGTAAGATTTTGCCGCAAGGAGTATATTTTCTTTTTGCAAAATCTTCTCTATATCTCTCGATACTTCCGTCAAATCTAAGCTTCTGGATTTTATCTCTTTGTCTAGTTTCATAGCAAGTAATGAATTATCTCCTAACACTATGAATTCAGTAATTTGGTCACTTGCATTGTCGAATAATCTCTTCGCGTCAGGATCCCTCTTAAATCTATCTGGTAATTCATCGTTTTCGATTTCTAGTAAGTCTATTGAAATTGAAAATCTTGATGCCAAATCTTCTAAAGTCTGCCCAGCAGCAACTTCATTATTGAGGTCTTCAAGGGTTTTAAAAATTTCATTTTTTGCTTTTTCAGAAGAAAGAAGTTGTTTTATATCACTTTTAGCATCAGAAAAAGTTGTTTGAGTTTCCGGCATAATTTCTCTAATTCTATAAATGGCTATACCTAAATCTGTTTCATAAGGGCCATAAACGCCAATATTTTCCTCATCAAATAGTTTCATGAGGTTATCATTGTCCATAGAGCTTGATTTGCTAACATAGCCTAAAGTAACGTCATCTATTTTTAAGTCTCTGGAGGAAATCTCGTCGTTGAATAGTTTTGGGTTGGATATCAATTCTTGGATACGTTTGTCGCCTTTATTGTTTGTGTTGGAAAAATATAGAATGTCAATAAGACGTTTCTCTTCTTTTTGGAAACTATCTATATTTTCGTTATAGTAGTCTTTAATTTCCTCGTTTTCTATGTTCTGACGCTTGGCAAGTAATTCAAAATCTATATATCCAATTTGGAATATTTTTTTATTGGGAGATTTAAACTTATCTTTTCTCTCTTCGTAATATTTTGAAATATCCTTGCTTTCGGGTTTCTTTGATGCGTTCCTAAAGGTGTTTTCTTGAAGTTCTATATACGAAACATTTCTGCTTTGGAAATAATGAGCAATAGATTTATCTATCATCTTGACATCAATTTTTGTGGGTGCTTCGAAAACATCTAATATGAGCTCTCTGACAAGATCATCCTTTAAAGTTTTTTCGAACTCCTTAATATCTACTCCAGTCGCAGTTACATATCGCTTGTATTTTTCGATGTCAAAATCTCCACTTATATTTTTGAAGGTATCAACAGTTTTTATATAGTCTGCAACACTTTTATCCTCTCTAGAAATTTCGTTATTTTTTAAGAGATCATCAAAAATTTTTTTTGCTATAAGATCGCTCAAAGCTTTATTTATTAAGCCATAATTTTTTGCTTCTTCTATGGTTAAATTTATGCTGTTTTCTTTTGAAAAATTGACAATTTCATTTTCTACACTTCTGACAAACTCCTTGATAGATATTTTTTCTTTTCCAACAGTAGCTATGTTTCGTCCGGTAGAACCCAAAATTACATCTTGAATCCCAAATCCTGCTAAGCTTATTATTACGATGGATACCATTATCCATGCAAAAAACTTACTGATATTTCCTTTGAGGCCTGCCACACTTTCTCCTATCAAACATTACATTATAAAACAAACTTCCTGAGTCTTTTGAACAGATCAATTATTTCTTCATATGTAGAATTTGCAAACGCAATTCTAATTGAGCGTTTCTCTTTTATAAAGAGGTTTTTTGACTTAGGAAAAAACATTTCGCCTGGTATCGTAAGTATGTTTTGTTCAGCTAGAAGTTTTTTGGCTAATGATATAGAGTCCAACTTAGAATTATAACCTAGATACGCAAAATAACCACCGATACCTAATAGTTCCCAGTTTTTAATATTTCGTAGCTCTCTTTCAAAAGTATCTTTGAGTTTTTCTATCTTTAACTTTTCTTTTAGCATAAATTCCTGCAAGTTAAGTAAGCCAAAATATGCTGCTTTTTGAGCCAATCTATTTGGACAAATAGTAGTAGTATCAAGAAATTTTTCTACTTGCTTTATAAAAGACTTGGACGCAACCATTAGTCCCACGCGGTGTCCTGTTAATCTAAATACCTTTGAAAAAGAATAAAGTTGTATTATATGCCTATCCCATTTTCCCTCATAAAGAATGTTACTTTGTTTATTACCAAAGTTCTTATAAGTTTCGTCAATTATCAATTTTAAATTATTGCCCCTAGCTAGATTGCTAATATTTCTAACTAGCTTCGAGGGATACTCAACACCTGTTGGGTTATTAGGGGTGACCAAAACAATTGCTTTAGTTTTTTGGTCGATAAGTTTCTCGATCGCCTCAACATTAGGAAGCATATCCATATCACAGGGTATAGGTATGATATTTATGCCTTGAATTGCTAACCACATTTCATGATTAAAATACCAAGGAACGGGTACAAGAATAGAGTCCCCTGCAGTAGCGATGGTAGATACCGCTGCGCAAAAAGCCTGATTGCATCCAGAAGTTATAGCTACGTTATTAATACAAATCGAAGAGCTATACTCTTCATTCCATAAATTAACTATCTTCTCTCTTAAAGGAATATCACCAAGAACATCACCATATAAATGGTTTTCTGTCAAAAGAGATTGCTCGGACAGATATTTAAGCAAGTTGTCAGGAGGTGGAGACATCGGTGCAGCTTGGCTCAGATTTAAGAGCGGTTTTTTAGATTTCCTTTGAAGTTTTAACCACTCTCTTACCTCCATAACTGGTGGTTTTTGAGTTGCTAAAAGAAACTTATTTAGTTGTTCATCCAAGGTGTAAGCTACGATATTAAACTATGATCCAATGACTTAGCATTTTTTGTTATAAAGTTAAATCTATATTCAGGGTTTTTGCCCATCAGATTGTCAACAAGTTCATTTGTTTCTTTTAGGACACTCATATTCAAGCTTATTTGTATTAGACGTCTCGTTTCAACATCCATGGTTGTCTCTTTAAGTTGCGAGGGGTTCATTTCTCCTAAACCTTTAAATCTACTTATTTGTATTTTATCCATTGTTGAACTTAACTTCTCTAATATTGTATCTTTTTCTTTGTCACTATTTGCATAATATATTTCATCTTTGTATGAAATTTTGTATAGAGGTGGTACAGCGATAAATAGGTGGCCTTCTTCAATAATTTTTGGAAGTCTAGTATGGAAAAGCGCAATTAGAAGTGACGCAATATGTGCTCCGTCAACATCCGCATCAGTCATTATGATAATTTTTTCATACCGTAGATTGCCTATGTCATGTGGGGAACTTAATTTCACTCCCAATGCTTTGCAAAGATCATCAATCTCTTGATTTTCGTAGACTTTCTTGTTGTTGGAGCCTACAACATTTAAAATTTTTCCTTTTAAAGGGAGAATGGCTTGGGTAGATCTATTTCTTGCCTGCTTGGCACTTCCACCAGCGCTGTCTCCCTCAACCAGAAACAGTTCGGTTCCATCTTTGTCAGAGATAGAACAGTCTGCGAGTTTGCCAGGCAGCATAAGTCTTTTTAATGGTGTTTTCCTAAGAGTTTCTTTTTTTTGTTTAGTCTTTATTCTCTCCTCTGCCCTCATTCGAAGGTTTTCAATCAATAGCAGTGTTCTTGATTTATCATTTGCTAACCAATTTTCAAATCGGTCCTTTATTATGCTTTCAACTTTTTTTTGTACCTCCAAATTTGATAGTTTGTCTTTTGTCTGTCCAACAAATTGAGGTTGCTCAACAAAGACCGAGATTGAGCTAGATAAAATTTCTAGCACGTCGTCTTTATTAATCGCCGAGAATTTTTTATCTCCTATTAGCTCAACATAAGACTTAAATCCCTTAGTAATTGCATTTAGAAAGCCAGTCTGGTGTGTCCCTCCCTCGCTAGTAGGTATTGTATTGCAAAATGACTTGATAACAGGGTTATAGGTATTGAAGCAAGCACACCAGTGAATCGAGCCTTTTTCATTTAGATCAAATCTTTCTTTGAAACCCACCTCCCCAACAAAATAATCATTTGTAATATTGTATTCTACTGCAGTGTTAGATCTAACTAGATCCATCAGTCCATTTTCAAAGTGAAACCTGTCTGAGGTTGGTATTTTATTTAGGTTATTTTCTTCAATATTTGGTGCTCTCCAGTCAATCGTTACCCCAGAAAATAGATAGGCCTTAGATTTAGCTAGCTCATAAATTTTCTCTGGATTGAAAAATTTGTTACAACTAAATATTGTCTTATCAGGAGAGAATGTAATTTTCGTACCAGATTTAATTCTCTTTTCTCCTATTTTTAGGAGTTTACCGAGTGGCATACCTTTTGAGAAACTCTGAGAATAACAAACTCTGTTTTTTACTACCTCTACGGTTAGCTTTTCTGATAGAGCATTAACTACAGAGATCCCCACACCGTGCAATCCTCCGGAAGTCAAATAATTTTTGTCAGAAAACTTGCCACCTGCATGTAAAGTGCAAAAAATAACCTCAAGAGCCGTTTTGTCTGGAAATTTTGGATGGAAGTCTATTGGTATACCTCTTCCATTATCAGAAATTGATATTTCCTCATCAGAGGTAAACTCTATATCAATTTTCGTTGCGAAGCCCGCGACAGCTTCATCCATGGAGTTATCTAACACTTCAGATACAAGATGGTGAAGACCTTTGCTATCTGTACCCCCAATGTACATACCCGGGCGTTTCCTGACTGGCTCTAGTCCTTCAAGAACCTCTATTGACGAGGCGTCATATGCTTGCTCTGACTTTCTAATGATATAAGGCCTCTAATAAAAAACGTTATAGCTTTACACTAATCATTTCGAAATTAATAGTAAAGTGTACAAGAAGCTTTAAGGCGTAAGAGCTTGCTTACGCCTTTCTAAGAATTAAAAACTTCAAAGCGAATAATAGAGTCCATATTCTACTGGATGAGGTGTATGTTCGACAGCGTATACTTCTTCCCACTTAAGATCCATATATCCTTCAAGTTGATCAACGTTAAATACGTCTCCGTGAAGAAGAAAATCATGGTCATTTTCCAAGCTGTTCAAAGCCTCCCTAAGGCTACCACAAACTGTAGGAATAGATGCCAATTCGTCTGGAGGTAGGTCATATAAATCTTTGGTTGCAGCCTCTCCTGGATCAATTTTGTTCTTTATTCCGTCCAATCCAGCCATTAACAATGCCGCAAAAGAAAGATATGGGTTAGCCGTTGGATCTGGGAATCTAGCCTCTACTCTAGTTGCTTTGGATGACTCCACGTATGGAATTCTGATGCTAGCAGATCTATTCTTCGCTGAAAACGCTAGTAAAACAGGAGCTTCAAATCCAGGTATTAGCCTCTTGTATGAATTCGTAGAAGGATTTGTGAAAGCATTCAATGCCTTGGCATGCTTCAGTATTCCGCCAATGTAGTAAAGCGCATTTTTTGATAATCCAGCATATTCTTTACCAGCGAAAACAGGGCTGTTTCCATCCCATATTGACATGTTTGTATGCATTCCTGTCCCGTTGTCATTAGCAACTGGTTTTGGCATAAAAGTAGCAGATTTGCCGTAAGAGTGAGCCACATTCTGGATAACGTACTTATATTTTTGAAGGTTATCTCCCTGAGCTTTCAAAGAGTCAAAAACTAGACCAAGCTCATGCTGACATGAAGCTACTTCGTGATGATGTTTGTCAACTTTCATTCCCATTCTCTTCATCGTGGACAACATCTCGGATCTGATATCTTGACCAGCATCAGTGGGATTTACTGGGAAATAGCCGCCCTTAACCCCTGGTCTATGCCCCATATTACCCATTTCATAGCTGGTATCTGTATTCCATGATGCATCCATAGCATCTACTTCGAAACTAACCTTATTCATTGAGTTTGAAAACTTAACATCATCGAAAAGAAAAAATTCTGCTTCTGGCCCAAAAAATGCCTTTGTTCCGATCTTAGTTTTTTTGAGGTATTCTTCTGCTTTTACCGCTGTACTTCTTGGATCCCTTCCGTAGAGCTTTCCACTCTCTGGTTCCACGACATTGCAGTGTAAACAGTATGTTTTTTCAGAATAAAAGGGATCCAGATAACCAGAATCAAGGTCTGGCATCAGTTTCATATCGGACTCATTAATGGACTTCCAGCCCGCTATAGAAGATCCATCAAACATCCACCCGCTTTTAAGGAAACCTTCGTCTACTTCGGAAGCCATCACCGTTACGTGTTGAAGCTTCCCCCTAGGGTCAGTAAACCTCATATCAACGTATTCATAATCACCTTTTTTTATTTCACTCAGTACTTTTTTAATAGTCATAAAATAACCCCTTTTTAAGTTTGAATTAAAGTTCTATTTAAAGCGCGTCCTCGCCATCTTCACCGGTACGTATTCTCACAGCATTTAGCACCTCTGTAACAAATACTTTCCCATCTCCTATTTTCCCAGTTTTCGCTTTTTCTGTTATTGTTGACACCACGTCCTCAAAAATTTCGTCTCCCACAACTATTTCTATTTTTATCTTTGGTAGGAAATCGACGATATACTCTGCCCCCCTATATAGTTCGGTATGACCCTTTTGTCTCCCAAACCCCTTAGCTTCAGTAACTGTCAAGCCCTGTACCCCAATCTCTTGAAGCGCTTCCTTAACTTCATCAAGTTTGAAAGGCTTTATAATCGCTTCGATTTTTTTCATCACAAATCTCCTCGAAGTACTTATTTGGCGTTGAAATAAAAAATTCAACGAACAAAATCTGTCTGATGCAAAAAAACTTCATTTTTGCGGAAAACTGATTAATTTTTCTTCATATGCCTAAAAATTAGGCTTAATGAAATCATATGCTGGTCCTTCTCATCTAATTGTTCTAAAAAAATGAAAGTTGTTTTTTTTATTTAAATTTCCATTATTGTTGCTATTACTTAATTATTGCGGGTGTGGCGAAATTGGTAGACGCACCAGATTTAGGTTCTGGCGCCTTCGGGCGTGTAGGTTCAAGTCCTATCACCCGCACCACAAATTCCCTAATAAATACAATAACTTAACCTCAACCCAGCTAGTCTATTGACATTTGTACAATTTGGATCGCAGTGAAACGAAAAGCCGATTGTAAGTCTTTCATAATAAAATAAGAATAATCTTAAAAACCTATTGTTAACTGAAGAAGTGATCTTTGGTTTAAAACTGTTAACCCTTAAAGATGCATGTTTCTTTAACTGATAGTTGGTCTGATCACTATCTCTGTATAGTAACAGTTAATTTTTACACTCACTTGTAAAAGGACCAAAGCCTACTATATATCGGATATGATAACATTTGTAGCAACATTAGCCACCATCCTGCTTTTAACAAAGCTTGGAGCAAAGCCGAAGCAACAGCCAAAGCATTTGAGAGTGAAGGCAAAAAGATAATAGGTAAAAATATTACTTTATCTTTTCCAGAGCTGAATCTACCACTAATGGATTAATCATTGTCCTCCACAATTTGTTTTCTTTATAAGCGTCAAAATTGGTAACAACGAAACGCTTGTTATCTTTTGGATCGTGAAAAAGATCCTGCCAGACAAGAGTATTTTCATCCTCATAGCAACATTTAAAGTCAAGAAATTTAAGTCCTCCACTGTCAGTTCGTAGTATTTTTATATGTTCTACGAATTCATCTCTTGTAATGAGTCCACTTTCACGAATGAACATAAAATCGTCATGTAAGAGGTTTTCTAGTGTTTCTAAGTCGTTATTTTTTATGATATTTATTTGTCGTATGAATTTATTCATTAACTTCTTGATATTTTGAAAGGTATATAACTGACACCAGTCTATTGTTTTAAAAACTTCTCTATGTCAATCTCTGTTAAGATTTTTGACTCTTTATATTGAGTGATTAAATCCGAAAAAGTAACTTTGAAAAGTAGCTCCCATTGGCCGAAGAGCTTCCTTCAAATCTGGTTTTGCATTACCATAAATATGCCATCCCTTAAAATTAACTAGATCTGTAATTTCTGCTGCAATAGGGCTTACCATATGATTTTTTAGGCGTTGCATATATCCTTCACTATCTACTAATAACTCTACTAATGTTGCTTCTCTTCCATCATCAGAAAAATGCCATTCATAGCTTATAAGTTTCTCTTCATTTAAATCTAAAACATATTTTGATGATCGGTTTTTGACCCAATTTTTAAATTCATCAGGATCTCCTTTTACGCTTACTTGAATAACGCTACAAATTTGATCTGAGTTTTTTCTTAGTCCTGACATTTTTTCTCCATGATTAATTTAAAAGTTTGTTAAAAAATAGTTGGTAACATTGATTGCCTCAATCCCCGTTAGAAAGGTAAAGGTTTCACATCTTTCAAGCAAATGAAAAACACTACTATTTCTTAATAAATCTTTAATTTTTCTAAGGTTAGCAAACCATCTGCTGCACACTTCAAGAACATACTATCTGCACACCCAGTGTGCTTCATAAGTCGAATGGCATACCAAATGATAATCTGAAAATGTTTGCCAGTCTCTTGCCAAGTTACCGATCCATACTATTTACCAAACCAAATCTGTTTCTGAGGTTAATTTGTAGAACACCTACTCTAAAAAGAGCTTGGAGCAAGATCGAGGAAATGGAAAATTATAGTTAAAGATGAGTTTTATATTTTAGATGCCTGAAATACGGCGGCCAAGATAGAAGGTTTTTTTGGGATTTAAGAGCACTGTGGCAAAAAAGAGGGTGAAATGAGATATTCTTTTGGGATAATAGTGTTACATTGGACAACCGCCGCTCTAATGTTCGCTTTGGCGACTTCTGGACTGTTATATAGCTATAAAATTGTTGGTTCAAATGCATTGGTCTTTCACCAGTGGGGAGGACAGCTCCTTTTAGTACTTGTTTTTATCTGGATCGGAGTGAGGCTAGCTTTCGGGGTTGGTCCACCTAATTCTGATCATGTATGGTGGGAAAAGGTGCTTGCAGCCTTAGTTAAATTCACCCTGTATGCACTTCTTGTTGCTTATGTCGTTACCGGCTACGTTACTGCTTCGGGCCTCAGAAACGCTGAGCTATTGTTTCCTATTAATGTTGCCTTTGCCAGATCTGACTTAGGGGACTTGTTCATGGAAGCTCACTTTGCATTAAAATGGGTTTTACTCGTGGTTCTTGGTCTCCATTTATTAGGCACGATTAAACATAGTTTTATAGACCGTGACAACACTTTTAGAAACATATGGATAATAAAGAAAGGATAACCTGAATATGAAAAAAATTTCTCGTCGACATGTCATTGTCACTCTTGCTAGCACTGCAACATTCTTATGTCCAGCTGTGCTTAATGCAGCAACAACTGCAGATTTAAGTGGTTGGGCTGATATCCCAACCGATATTCCGATGGGGCTTAAACAAGTTCTGCGACTTGAAAATGGTCCTGGGAGCATTGATATTTCACAACTTAAACCTGGAGATGTTAGTGTAATTGCCCGACCGAATGATAGTGCAAACTATGCAGGAACTGGACAGACGCAATATGTTGCGGTAATGCGGAGAGATAAAGACTACCTGATTGTTGAATTGACCTGCCCCCACAAAGGAAAAGCCATCGGCCTAACAGGTGACCCTAATGTGCCATTCGCCTGTACTAAACGTGGTAGGTACCACTCAAGTGAGTTTGACTCAAATGGGCTGGGAGTCGCAGGTAAATCATCAGGAGATCCAATGATTGTTCCAGAGCATAAGTTGAATAGATCTAACGGAAAAATTGTGCTTGAACTTGCCTAGCGTCTGTATTTCTAGTGAATATTCATGACAAAGCCAGAGGAATTTCTAAAAACAACTAAGTTCAAAAACAAAATCACCGTATCTACTGCACACTCCGAGAACATACTAAGTGCTCCTCTCGCACGCATGGGACATGGGGCCCACGTGTATTATGTTCTTGCAGTGTGCGACAGATGGGTATTGACAATAACATTTTAAAAGTTCAAAGAAGAGACTAAATCTATTTCATCTCACTTTAAGGAACTTCATGGCTAAAGAACTTGTTTGCTCAAAAGAGACACTTCAAAAAGATCTCTCTGGAAAAATTTATATTGTAACAGGAACAACCTCAGGAATAGGCCTAGCAATTGTAAAACAATTGGCAAAGCAATCAGCTACAATAATATGTGCATCAAGAAATGTTGAACTTGCAAAAAAAATTAGTGCCGAGATCATTGAAGAAACTTCCAATAAAAATATCCATAATTTGCTACTCGAACTAGACTCACTTGACTCTGTGAGAGACTTCATCAAAGTTTTTAATAAAAAATTTTCGCGCCTTGATGGTCTCGTAAATAACGCAGCGGTGATGAACACTCCTCACAAAAGAACAAAAGATGGATTTGAGTTGCAATTTGGAGTTAATTTTTTAGGCCATTTCTTATTAACTGAATTACTACTACCAAAATTAAAAAAAGCTAAGGGATCAAGGATTGTGCATACATCCAGTGTTCTTCATGAGAAGGGCTCAATAGATTTAGGCGATCTAAATTTTGAAAAGAAAAGATATGTAGGTTGGGATGCCTATAATCAATCAAAATTGGCACAAGTTCTCTACTCAAGGCATCAAGCAAAGTTATTAAAAAGTTCAAATATAACCTCTGTAAGCATTCACCCCGGATGGGTTCAAACTCCTTTGATAAAACACACGTTACCAGTTTTTTTTCAAAATGTTTTACTTAAACCCTTTTTGTCAATGGCTGGCATGACTAATCCAACAATTGGGTCGCAAACCACCTTACATTGCCTGCTTGCCGATAGCGTAGCCAATTATAGTGGCTGTTTCTTCAGTCAGACAGGAATTTATAAGGATAAAGAAAGTAGAAAGGGTGGATGGCCTATGAAAAGTCCAAACAGCCAAGTTTATGATGATGTATTGTGCGAAAAACTCTTCAAAGCAGCATATTCGATGGTAGACAGTTAGTAACTAACTATAAAAGACCAGTTTTCCTTTAAGCTTTATGTAGATAAAATAAAACATTAAAATACGTAACGAATATATTTTTGAAGCTGCGAGATATTTACGCCTTTGGATGCAAATGTTCTTTTGAGGATAAATTTCGCTCAGCGATTAATTGATGTTAAAAAATGATACTGTCCAATATAAGCCTCACAAATTTTGCTACCTTATCTTCTTCAATCCACCTGTTAACGATAACTAGATCATTTTTGGGGTCTATATACAAAATTTGTGTACCCACTCCCATGGCAGCAAATGCATTAGTCGGTGCACCAGGAAACATCCCATTTTTTTTATCATTAAGCCACCATAGAAAACCGTAATTTAAAGCTAACTCGGACGGTTTAGTGCTCATTTCGACCCATTTCTTGGGAATAACTACCTTACCATCCCAAAATCCTTGGTTAATCATTAATTGGCCAATACGCGCGAGATCAAGAGTACTTATCCATAACCCACCACCCCAATGAGCCCCTCCAGAAACAGATTGTAATCGATTGCCATTAACCTCATCCCATGAATTCTCATATCCATGCCATTTCCAGGTATCACTTGCTCCTATCGGAATCATTATGTGCTCTCGTAAGACATCAGGAAGTGGGCGTTCAAACGCCAACATAAGAGCATATGAGAGGACATTAACTCGTACATCATTATATTCCCAATACGTTCCTGGTGAGTTTAAACTTCTTTTTTTTCCTTTTTCTAATCTGTTTTTCTGACGATCATTTAAATTACGATTATGGTCAATCCAATCTGGCTTCCCCCAGAGTTCTCCCTTCCACTCACTCGTGAGTTGTAACATTTGAGACCATGTGATTTTTCTATTTTGTGCTGTTTCAAAAATTCTGCTTTGGATTGTATCTAATATAGGAGCATGGAAATCGCTTATAATATTTTCTTTAAAAGCAATTCCAGCGCATAGGGAAAGAAAACTCTTGCTCATACTAAATGCCATATCAACATATTCAACATCGCCCCAAACTTGAACAATTTCATTTCCTCGTAATATCGCTCCAGAGTTACCTTTTCTTTTTTTTACCGGCCCTATAGTTTTGCTGATTGGCCATGGTTCATGAAAATGACCCTCCCTAAGAGCTTTTTCGATATCACGATCCATTTTCGACTCATTTTTTTTTGAAAATTCTATTGCTTTAAAAAGCTTTGCTTCATCAAAGCCTAGGCTAGTTGCACTATGTCTTTGTTTCATTTTTCTCTTCTTAACTGAGCATCTCATTCTCAAATGAGTAAAATTATTTAATTGCTTCCGACAAACCTAATGAAATTCCTAGAATAATAAGCCTTGTAGACTAAATGAATACTTTTATTAATTAAAAAGTAAAAAGCTTTTACGTAAAACCACCGCTCTAGTATATTCCATTGAGAGGCCAATAGCGTAGTAGATGTATCGTATCCTTAGAGTGTGCTACAAATGGGGTATCTAAAACCATTTATACACTCGAAAAAAAATTATTAAGAATGATGGTTTCTGTTTTGATGAAAACATTGTCATGCTAAAAAAAGGCTATCCCTTCAAACTTTGAGTTCCTCATCACATATACCAAAAACAAAACTACAAAGTTTAAAATTATTGCATTTTTGGTATATGTTATACTGTTAGGCTCTTAATATTGGTCTTGTTAAGCAGGTAGGACCTCCTTCACAACCAATGCATAAAGCGTTTCCGTCAAAAGTATGAACAGTAACTCCTTCTTTTTCTAAAGCTTCTTTTGTTTTAGGGTAACCTGAAATCATTACACAAATTCCAGGTTTTATAGCAAGCACGTTAATATTTAGGCCCTCACTGGACATGAATTCATCTTCTGGTGCTTCAATTAGATCGTAACCTTTTTTTTCAAGTAATTGTACTAAGCCTACAGGTAGAAGAGAAAAGTACGCAAGAGCTTTTTTTTCATCTACTATACTGATGAGAGACATCATGTGTAGACAAGACTCTCGTCCTAAAAAAAAAGGAAGATCAAAAGATATAACCTCCACATTGATTTTGCTTAGAATGCTTTTTATTTGTTCAATTGCAATTTGATTAGTTCTAAAGCCTTTTCCTATCACTAGGGTCTCTTTATCCAACCAAAACATATCTCCACCTTCAGCAATCGCCAGTTCGGATAGTTTTCCTATTATTGGGATATTATTTTTTTTGTAAAACTCCTCATGAATTTTTTCTTCCCCTTTTCTAAGTGATTTCCCGGGTGATAACAAAATTGCACCTTTTTGTGTCATAAATGATGGGTCATAAGTAAATATAGAGTCTGCGTTTTCATTATATTTGGGCGTCATCCATAAAATTTCTACATCCAAACTAGATAGGATTTCTATAAAAGAAGAATAGTTGCTTTCTATCTTTGTGGGATCGAATGCTTGGCCATAATGCCATTTATAAGGATCAGCTTTTTTTAAAGCTTCCATGGGTTTTAACATCCCTACGGTTTTCAACCTACTTACCATCGAAGAGACGCCAAAATCAGTTTTTTTGCTGGAATATTGAGTTTTATTATTTTTCTTGCCAAGCCCCATTTATATAACCTTAATTTTCGGATTTTATATTTATAAAAACCCTTTGGTTACAGTCTAGCATACGTGCAACTTATTTCTGCTGCTAATTTATTAGTTTCAATATCTTTTATGGTAATTCGACCTACAACGAGGCGCTGGCCAAGTTTTATTATTTCTGTTTCTATTGAACCTCCTCCTCGCAACAAAGGGCGTAAATATTTACAAGAAATATCTACAGTGGTTATTTCTTGGTACTTTCCGATTGCACTGATAACAGCTACAATCATTGCTGTATCTGCTGCACTAACTATAGCTTGGCCACAAATAATGTTACCTGCTCTTACTAGTTTTTCACTGTAATTCAGAGTAAACTTACACTTTAATTCAGAAATACTAATAATTTGAAGATCTAAATCTTGGATCCAGGGAGCAGTTACGCTTGACAACAAGTTTTGTGCTTCTTTAACTCCGAAGGTTTTTTGTTTTTCCAATGTTTTAAGCCTGAGCTCTATTAGATATTAAGTATAGACTTGAAATTATCACTCCATTTATTTTTTTTTCAATAGACATGGGATAGGAGGATAGCGATATTATGGCAAAAAGAGAAACAAATTTTTTTGAAAATCTGTTGCAAAAAAACTTTTAATCTTGCATAAAACGTTATTGGGTTGGCAATTATTATTTTAAAGGTTTTTTATAGCAACCTGTCTATACAATAGCTTGAGGCAAAAATGAAATTCAAAGAGATTATTAATGAAAAACTTAAAAGAAAGTACGAGTTCACGCTAAAAGCGTCAGATCTGAATAAAGAGGTCGATCAGCAGTTAGAAAAAGAGCAACCCTCTATTCAAATGAAAGGTTTTAGAAAAGGAAAAGTTCCCATAAGCTTATTGAAGAAAATGCACGGTGAAGCCCTTTTATCAGAAGCTATGAAAAGCGCGACTGACACAGCGGTGAAAGATCATTTTGAGAAAAAGGGAGATAAGCCAGCCTATGAGCCAAAGATAGATCTAATTAATAAAAAGTGGAAATCAGGAGATGATGTAGAGCTTTCTATCGAATACGAGTGTATGCCAGAGATTCCAAAGTTTGATCTAACAAAGTTAGTTCTAGACAACCTGGTTGTAGAACCAGACAAAAAGTCTTTAGATGATGCAATGAAGAGTGTACAAGAAAGTAGCCCTGAATATCAAACAGGAAAGAAGGGGACAAAATCTAAGAAGAAGGATCAAGTTATTTTAGATTTTGAGGGATTTATAGATGGTGAGCCTTTCGAAAACGGTTCTGGTAAAGACTTTCCCTTGGTCCTTGGCTCAAGTAGTTTTATTCCCGGCTTCGAAGATCAATTGGTTGGTGTTCAGAAAAACGACGAAAAAATTGTGAAAGTTACTTTCCCAAAGAATTATGGGAATCAAGAACTTTCAGGTAAAGACGCAGAGTTCAAATGTAAAATTAAAGAAATTTCAAGCCCTGTTTTGCCTAAGGTTGATGACGAATTAGCAAAGAAATTTGGACTAGAAAATCTTAAACAGCTTCAAGAAAACCTCGAGAAGCAAGTCAAAGACGAATTTGAACAAGGTTCAAGGTTTTTACTGAAAAAACAATTAATGGACAAACTTGAGAAAGAGCTCAAATTTGATTTGCCCGAGTCATTAGTGACAACTGAAGCTAATTCAATAGCTATGCATCAAGATAATAATAAAAAGAGCGATAACACAGATGAAATACCTAAGGTTTCAAAAGAAGACAAAAAAATGGCTGAGCGTCGGGTTAGGGTAGGTTTGTTTTTTGCTGAGTTTGGAGTGCAAAAT
The DNA here is from genome assembly GCA_902611475.1 of uncultured Alphaproteobacteria bacterium. Classification (GTDB taxonomy): domain Bacteria; phylum Pseudomonadota; class Alphaproteobacteria; order Rhodobacterales; family Rhodobacteraceae; genus CACIJG01. Next base: position 50,001 of record CACLZW010000007.1, on the reverse strand, counting down.
AAGTTAGATTTAACCGAGACTGAATTGAATGCTGCTTTTGAAAATGAGTCTAGAAGATATCCTGGTCAGGAACAAGAGTATCTTAAGTTTATTAAATCCAATCCCCAAGCTCAGCAAGCTTTAAGAGGGCCCCTGTTTGAAGAAAAAGTGGTAAACAGCATACTTGAAGCTGTTACTTTAAAGGAAAAAAAGCTGTCTGTAGTTAAGTTCAAAGAACAAATGGAAAAGCTTAATTAAATTTTAGAGGCTAATTACAAGGAGTAGTAATGAAAGACATTAACGAGATATACATGAATACATTAGTTCCAATGGTTGTTGAACAAAGTGCAAGAGGTGAACGTGCTTATGATATTTTTTCAAGACTTTTGAAAGAAAGAATTATATTTATTTCGGGTCCTATACATGACGGTATGTCTACTCTGGTTGTAGCTCAGCTGCTGTTCTTAGAAGCAGAAAACCCAAAAAAAGAGATTTCTATGTACATTAATTCGCCTGGAGGAGTAGTGTCATCTGGCCTGTCTATATATGATACTATGCAGTATGTGAGACCAAAAATAGCTACGATGTGCGTGGGTCAAGCAGCCTCAATGGGGTCTCTTTTATTGGCTGCTGGAGAACAGGGCATGAGGTTTTGTTTGCCGAACAGCAGGGTTATGGTTCATCAGCCTTCAGGAGGTTTTCAGGGTCAAGCATCAGATATTGCTCTTCATGCTCAAGAAATACTGGATCTTAAAAAGAGACTTAATATGATTTATGTAAAACATACTAATCAAAAGATAAGTTCAGTAGAAAAGGCATTAGATCGAGATAATTTCATGACGCCAGAGCAATCTCTTGATTGGGGTATTATTGATAAGATTATTGACCGGAGAGAAACCGATTCTTCAGATAATGCGGAATGAAAATTGCATTTTGATAAAAAAACTTGGCAGAATATATAAACGTATTAATATGTTAAATTATGAATAAGTCTGGATCAACGTCTAATAAAAATACGCTCTTTTGTTCCTTCTGTGGTAAAAGCCAGCATGAAGTGAAAAAGCTTATTGCGGGGCCAACAGTCTTTATATGTGATGAATGTGTAGAACTATGCATGGATATCATTAAAGAAGAAGTTAAAACAAATGAAGGTAAGGGCGCAAGGTCATCAATTCCGGCTCCAAAAGAAATCTTTGAAGTATTGAATGATTACGTAATTGGGCAGACTGCAGCGAAGAAAATTTTATCTGTTGCTGTTCATAACCACTACAAGCGAATAGGGTATTCACCCAAAAAGGGAGACGTTGAGCTTCAAAAATCTAATATTATGCTAATAGGGCCAACAGGGTGTGGCAAAACTCTTTTAGCTCAAACATTAGCTCGAATTTTAGATGTTCCTTTCACTATGGCAGATGCTACTACACTTACAGAGGCGGGCTATGTGGGAGAGGATGTAGAGAATATTATTCTCAAGTTATTACAACAAGCTGATTATAACGTAGAGAAGGCGCAAAGAGGAATCGTCTATATAGATGAGATCGACAAGATAAGCCGTAAGACAGACAATCCATCAATTACAAGAGACGTATCCGGTGAAGGTGTCCAGCAAGCTCTATTGAAAATTATGGAGGGTACTGTTGCCTCTGTGCCACCTCAGGGAGGACGAAAACATCCTCAGCAAGAATTTTTACAAGTTGATACAACAAATATTTTATTCATTTGTGGAGGTGCTTTTGCTGGTCTTGAAAAGGTTATTTCCTCAAGAGGAGAAACCAAGAGTATAGGTTTTGGAGCTGACGTTAGTGGCCCAGACAGTAGAAAAATTGGAGATATTATCTGTGATGTAGAACCCCAAGACCTTTTAAAATTCGGACTTATTCCTGAGTTCGTCGGAAGATTACCTGTTGTAGCAACATTGAATGATTTGAATATTGAAGCTATGATCAAAATACTAAACGAACCAAAGAATGCGCTTGTAAAACAATTCAAAAAATTATTTGAATTAGAAGGTGTAAAGCTTACGTTCACTGATGAGGCTCTTAAAAGCATAGCAAATAAGGCAATAAAGCGGAAAACCGGTGCTAGAGCTTTACGTTCGATATTAGAAAAGATTCTGTTAGACTCTATGTTTGATCTGCCCTCACTACAGTCAGTAGAAGAAGTAGTGGTAAACGAAGATGCTGTTGATAAGGACTCTGAGCCATTAATGATATATAGCAAAAGTTCTGAGGAACCCGCCTCGGCCTCTTAGGATCAAAAAAATGGTTTTAAAAAGATTATTAAGGTTTTTATTTACTTGGTGGAATGGGATTACCGTTGGAACCAAATTATATACCTATTTTAATGGTAAAAAAGTTGGGGAAGATTATTTCGGTAATTTTTATTATGAGAGTAAAGATAAAAAAAATCGTTGGTGTATATATTCTAACGAATCTGACGCCTCAAAAATTAGTCCAGAATGGAACAGTTGGCTTAGATTTATTTCAGTTACAAGTCCAAAAAACAACAGTACGACTCATAAGTGGCAGAGGCAATTTAATGGTAACTTAACTGGGCTAGACAGTGCCTATAAGCCTCGCATAGCGAGAACTAGTAGTTCAGAAGAAGATTTGGATGGTTATCAATCCGACTATAAAGCGTGGAAACCAGAGTAAATCGAAAATGAAAGTTAATTTTCTTGATGCTTTTCTTGGATTTTTGGTTTTGTTAATTACCAGCTTATTTCTTTTTTACCTATATGCAACAGTTGATAGTAAACTTTTTAAGAGCGATAGCTTTCGGTTACACGCTCGCTTCGATAACGTAGACGGTATAATGACCGGTAGCAAGGTAAAGATGTCCGGGGTAGATATTGGAACTGTTAAAAGTGTTTCTTTGGAACCAGATAATTTTTATGCCTATATAACGATGGACTTTGATAAGGAATATAGTTTTCCAGATGATACGGAAGCTTCTGTGCAACTGGAAGGTCTACTAGGAGGGAGCTATATATCGATCCTACCCGGAGGATCAGATGTCTTGTTATTGAACAATCAAGAGATCATTTATACTCAAGGCTCGACGAGCATTTTAAATTTGATGCTTAAGTTTGCTAATACCGACTAGTGACTTGATTTCTGCTCTGTTAATAAGCATTTCATCAATTATTGCGCTACTAGGTTCATTAAATTCAACTTTTTCAGAAGATGATTTTTTAATTAAATTTAAAAATAAAGCTCTCGATATCTCTTTTGCTCCCATAGTTCTAAGATGATTAGTCATAAATTGAACATCTAAGAGTAAAAATTGATTTAAAGCTAACGTCCCCATTAATGCTATTAATGCTAATTTTGATCCATTTGAACTTGTTGAAAACATACTTTCTGCAAAAAAAACCTTGCCAATTGCTACCCCATATAGACCTCCTTTTAATTTTTTATCTTCCCAAACTTCTATTGAATGAGCGTATCCGAGATCATGCAAGGTATTATAAGTAGATATAATTGATTTATTTATCCAAGTTTCTTCTCGATTTGCGCAGTTTGAGATAGTTGATAAAAAATCATGATTAATGGAAAATTCAAATTTCTTTTTGCGGCATAGTTTTTTAAGGCTTCTTGATATATGTAATTTTGAAATGGGTATTACTGCTCTGACTATTGGATTACACCAAAAAATCTGATTATCATCATTATGGTCTCCCATTGGGAAAATACCATTTCTATAAAGATTAATTACTGCACTTGGGTCTATTTCGTTATGAGAGCGAGTAAGCAATTATTGAACCTTATCGGAAAGCCAGTGCTCAAGCCAATGTATGTTATACTCCCCACTCTTAAAGTCTTCTTCATCTATAATTTCTTTGAAAAGATCCATTGTTGTGTGGACACCGTCTATAATAAGTTCGTCGAGAGCTCTTGATAGCCTACTAATGGCCAATGACCTGCTATCAGCATGCACAACCAATTTTCCTATTAGACTATCGTAGAATGGAGGAACCTTAAAACCATTATAAATAGCGCTATCCATTCTAATCCCAATACCTCCTGGAGAGTGGAATTCTTTTATATTACCTGGTGATGGTGAAAAAGATGGAAGGCGTTCAGCGTTAATCCGACATTCTATTGCATGACCTTGCGGCTTAAGAGTTTCTTGAGAAAGGGACATATCCATTCCGGCAGCGACACGTATTTGTTCTTTTACTAAATCTATACCAAAAACAGCCTCTGTTATTGGGTGCTCAACTTGGAGTCTAGTATTCATTTCAATAAAGAAAAACTCTTTATTTTCATATAAAAACTCTATTGTTCCTGCTCCTTCGTACTTCATTTTACTCACTGCATCGGAACAAATCTTTCCAATTTTTTTAACCTCGTCAGGAGTAACCCCTGGGCTTGGTGTCTCCTCTAGTACTTTTTGGTGTCGCCTTTGGAGGGAACAGTCTCTCTCTCCTAAATGTACAGCTTTTCCTTTTCCATCTCCAAAAATTTGGATTTCAATATGCCTTGGTTTTTCTAAGTACTTTTCCATATATATTGTATCATCATTAAAACTCTTTTTTGCTTCTGATTTTGCTTGCAAAAACAAAGTCTCTAGTTGATCATCACCGGACACAATCTTCATTCCTATTCCACCGCCCCCGGCCGCGGCTTTTAATAGAACAGGAAAGCCTATTTTTTTTGCGGTAATATGAGCATCATTAACATTTTTGACTTCACCATTAGAACCTGGAACACAAGGAACATTGAATGTTTCCATTTGGGCTTTTGCATTTATTTTGTCGCCCATCGTATTTATATGAGAGACAGAGGGTCCAATAAATTTAATACCATGATCTGCCAAAATCTCTGCAAAATTTGCATTTTCTGATAAGAATCCATAGCCAGGATGTACAGCTTCACTTCCAGTTATTTCACATGCAGATATAATTGAAGGAATGGAAAGATAACTTTTCGTGCTGTCTGCTGGTCCAATACACACACTTTCGTCAGCCATTCTTACATGCATTGCATCAACGTCGGCTTGGGAATAAACCGCTACAGTTTTTATACCCATTTCCTTACAAGTCCTTATTACTCGAAGCGCAATTTCACCTCTATTGGCAATTAAAATTTTCTTAAACATTTATGGTTCTATAACTACTAGTGGCGTGTCAAACTCAACAGGACTCTCATTGTTTACTAATATTTCTTTAACCGTTCCTTCGTGTGTTGACGGAATTTGGTTCATTGTTTTCATGGCTTCAATGATTAAAATTGTATCGCCTTTTTTTATCTTTTTTCCAACTTGAATAAACGTGGGTTCTTCTGGTGAAGGCGACAAATAAACTGTACCAACCATAGGAGATTTAATAACGTTGAGATTTTCCATTGAACTTTGAGATATTTCCTCAACGGTACGCTCCTCTCTCTGAATAGAACTATTTTCGACTTTAAGTGCCTTTCTTGCCTGTGTAGGAGCACTAGAAACAGAGTTACTGATCTTTATTTTTAGTTTGTGTTTGTCCGCTAAAGTACGTGTCACTTCCAAAGAATATAAGTTTTCATCTTTGATTTTTTTTACAAGGTAATCAATGAAAGATTTTTCAATTTCCAAATCATTTTTTTTCATAGCTTGAGTCCGCAGTAATGTAGAATGTGGGACGAAAATAACATGGTTGATTATATTATCAATATAATCTTTAGAACTACCGATTCATCAATTTTTTAGGATTAACGGTCCCACCACCCCTTCTTACCCATTTTTGTATTTTTAACATTATCATCGTTTTCTATTGATTTGTTATCATAAGTTTTTAGTCCTTCTATTGTTTTTTTTGCACTAGCTCTTGTACGCGGTTTTGCCGCTTTTTCTTTTTTCGTGCTAAGTGTGGTATCCGTAATTTCTTTTTGGCCTTCCGTGCCTTTTATAGTGGAACTGCTTAAATTTTTGTTATCCAATTGGAGTGATAATTCTGCCTCTTTATCGTATGCTGAGCTTTTTATAAAGCTTTTTTCGTTAGCTTCCACTGGTGTCTCCATATCCTTTTGGGGTCTTCTTTTTCTTTTCCTTTTTCGCTTTTTGTATTCTTCGGAATCTTCTCTACTACTTCCATTAATTTTGTTATTAGATGTCTTTTGTTCTTGTGTAGTTCCTGGATTTTCTTTTTTATTTTCTTTATCTTTCTTTTTAGCTCTTTGCTTATTGTTGATTGTATTTTTCTTTTCTCGCCTATCATCAGGTGGTGTTTCTATTAAATAATGCGGAGAAATTAAACTAGATTCTGCATGCAACTCTATTCTAATTTGATATCGGTTTTCGATCAAAATTATGTGCTCTCTTTTATAATTGATCAAAAAATTTGTTGTCTGGACCGGGGCCTTAACTAATAGAATATCCTTAATTTTTGCTGCTGAACCCTCTTTATCTAGGTCCCTCAATATTTGGAGAGCTAAGGACTCGTCGGATCGAGTGGAGCCAGTGCCATGACAAAAGGAACAAGGCATTGTAGTGGACTCTAGCATTCCTGGCCTCAATCTTTGCCGTGACATTTCTAGCAGGCCAAAAGACGAAATTCTTCCAATTTGTATTCTTGCTCTGTCAAGGCTAATACAATCTTTTATCTTTTTTTCGACAGCAATATTATTTTTTCTTTCCTCCATATCTATGAAATCAATAACTATAAGGCCTGCTAAATCTCTTAATTTAAGTTGCCTAGCTATTTCTGAAGCGGCCTCCATATTTGTTTTAAGCGCAGTTTCCTCTATACTCCGTTCCTTTGTTGCTCTCCCAGAGTTCACATCAATTGCTACTAAGGCTTCCGTTATTCCTATGACGATGTAACCTCCTGATTTTAGTTGCACAATCGGATTGAACATTTCTTGAAGATAATTTTCAACTTCATAAAATGAAAATATAGGCACCTTGCCATCATATTTTTTGACATACTTTGCGTGTGATGGCATCAATAATTTAAGATATGATTTGGCTTCCTTGTAAGCCTCTTCTCCTTCAACAACTATTTCTTTGATGTCTCTATCATATAGGTCTCTAATAGCCCTTTTTATTAGGTTTCCCTCGGCATGTATAAGAGTTGGAGCTATAGAGCTCAGTGTTTGCTCCCTGATTGATTCCCAACCTTTTAGTAAAAAATCATAGTCTCTTCTAATTTCAGTTTTTGTCCGTTTACCGCCAGCTGTACGGATAATTAAACCGCTATTGGGTTTTAAATTTAAATCTTCAATAATTTTTTTAAGCTTTATACGATCTTTAAGTACAGTTATTTTTTTTGAAATTCCTCCACCCCTCGACGTATTGGGCATCAAAACGCAGTACCTTCCAGCTATAGAAAGATAAGTTGTTAAAGCAGCCCCTTTGTTTCCTCGTTCTTCCTTTGTTACCTGGACCAGTAATATTTGACGAACCTTGATTACTTCTTGAATTTTATATTTTCTTTGAAAAGGTCTTTTTGTCGGGAAAGGGTCTTCCTCTAAAATTTCAGCGGAATTATCTTTATTTCTATCATTAACTGCAGAAGTATCATTTGGGTGCAACTCGTTTTCTTTGCTGAGATTGAAAGAACCCTCTAGGCTAGGAACTTCATCCATACCATTGTAAGGTTCTTCTTCTTTAATCGTATCCATCTCATTTTCAAGAATACTTTCTTCTGCCGCTAACTGTTCTGCCAACAAGGCCTCTTTGTCAGCCAACGGTATCTGGTAGTAATCAGGATGTATTTCTGAAAATGCCAGAAAGCCGTGCCTATTACCACCGTAGTCAAGAAAAGCTGCCTGTAAAGATGGTTCGACTCTGGTTACCTTGGCAAGGTATATGTTGCCCGTAATTTGTGCTTTTTCGTTGCTCTCAAAATCAAAATCGTGAGTTTGAGAAGACTCTGCAACCACAACTCTTGTTTCTTCAGGATGCGCTGCATCGATAAGTAGTTTCTTTTCCATTGTGAAATCTCGCCCTTAAAGGAAAGAAAATAAATTTTTATTATTTTTTCCTGTTTAAACAAATGTTTGTCCTCATGCCTTCTTTTAATTTATCTGAAAAATACAGACCTAAAACATAGACATTCTTTAATTCTTAATTTTTGCCAAATTTTGTTATGATAATTACTCTGGCATCTATCGTTAAAGTAAACAATTGAGACAAAATATACAAGTAGTTTAGTTTTATTTTTAATTTTTGTATTAGGATATGTAATAGACAAATGATAGATTTTTATCAGTTTCCATTGTAAAACTGAAGTCTATTGACTTATCATTCTTTTATTATTTTGCTATTGAGTTTTTTTTATGAGTGCAGAAATACAAAAATATATTTCAGAGATATCTAATTCTTTAAATTTAATATCAAGAAGGATTGAGTTTGAGACACTTCAAGACAGAATATATAGTAAGACTTTAGAGTGTGAGAACCCAGAAATATGGAAAGATCAAGCTTTAGCCAAATCTTTAATGAGAGATAGACAGTCATTATTAGAGCAGTTTGAAACCTATAATAAACTCCAAAATGAGTTTAATGATATCAAGACGCTTTTTGAGATTGGATCTGAAGAAAAAGATGAGTCGCTTATGATTGAATTAGAAAATTCGTTTTCCAAATTAAAAAGTGAGGTTGCAGAGGTAGAGTTACTTTCTTTGCTTGATGGAGAAGCGGACGCAAATGATGCTTTCTTAGAAATAAACTCTGGGGCTGGAGGTACCGAAAGCTGTGACTGGGCGCAAATGCTTGCTAGAATGTATTATAGGTGGGCTGAAAAGAAGAAATACAAAATTGAGCTAATTTCTGAGAGCCAAGGTGATGAAGCTGGAATTAAATCATGCTGTTATAAGATCATTGGAAATAATGCATACGGTTGGTTAAGAGCAGAAAGCGGGGTCCATCGTCTGGTTCGTATTTCTCCTTTTGATAGCTCATCAAGAAGGCATACATCATTTTCCTCCATATGGGTATATCCAGTGGTAGATGATAACTTTGATATAGAAATTAATCCTTCAGACCTGCGAGTTGATACTTTTAGATCGTCAGGCCCAGGTGGGCAACATGCAAATAAAACAGATTCTGCTGTTAGAATAACTCATTTGCCGACCGGAATCGTTGTGACAAGTTCTGAGAAATCTCAACATCAAAACAGAGCAAATTGCATGTCTGCTTTAAAATCTAGATTATATGAATTGGAGATGCGTAAAAGGAATGAAAGCATTCAAGAAAGTCATAATCAGAAAGGTGAAGCAGGTTGGGGAAATCAAATTAGATCTTATGTTCTTCATCCATATCAAATGGTTAAGGATTTGAGAAGTGGAGAAGAAAGTAGCGATACTCAAAAAATTCTGGATGGCGATTTAGACGATTTTATGTCTTCAGTCTTATCTTTAAATTCTTCCAAATAGTCATTTCTTTTTGTCTGGTACATTTTCAAAGGGATTATCGGAGCGCTGAACTGTTCCTTCAAAATGTGCACCGCTTTCGATTGCTATTGCTTTGTGTATTATGTCACCTTGTACTCTGGCTTTGTTTGTGAGACGCACCTTAAGACCACGTACGCAACCAATCACATTCCCATTAATAATAACATCATCTGCTACTATTTCTCCCTTTATCCTAGATGTTTCGCCCACGGTAAGTAAGTGAGCTTGAATATCACCTTCTATGATACCTTCAATCTGAATATCTCCAGAGGTAAGAAGGTTTCCCTTAACTTTTAGATCACTTGACAAAACTGAAGGGGGCACTTTTGTAAAAACCTTGTCATCTGTGGTCACACCAGTGGGCTCTTTTCTAGGTGAATCAGGATCTGAGTCTTTAGGCGGAACTGGGACGGGAGCCACTACCATATTTTTATTTTCAGGTTTTTTTGATTTGTTAAACATATCCATGCCTCTAAAATTGATTAGTATAATTAAACGTCTTAGTTATTTCCTTGTAAATCATAATCTTTGTGTCTCTTATGATGTTATCTTGTAAAGTTAGGTTGTGTATTAAAAATTCAAAAAATTGCTAATGTTTCTTTTTTATTTAATTTGGTTAATGCGCCTAATTGAAAAATTCAATTTTTTATGTCCAATTAAAGGAATTTAAACTATCTTTTTCTCTGATACAATTGATTTTTGGGACAAAAAAGGAATAAGTGGTGTTTACACTACTTTTTTTAAATTTAATAAAATATAACTTAACCAAAAAAGTAAGTGCGCTCTTGTAATTATGGATCTCTGACCAATTTCTTATACGTATCAAAAACCTCGTTAACGTGCCCTTCGACTTTAACCTTTCTCCAAATATATTTTAGTATCAAGTTCTTATCAATTAAAAATGTAGATCTTTCTGCACCCATGTATTTTTTGCCATACATTGACTTTTCTTTCCAAGCATTAAGGCTTTGAATAAGTTGTGTTTCGGGGTCGGATATCAACGGAAATTGTAAATTAAGTTTCTTAGAAAAAGATGAATGGCTTGCCAAAGTATCTTTAGATACTCCAAAAATTCTTACTCCTGCAGCTTCAAACTCAGAGTATCTTTCATTAAATTCTCTTGCTTCTCTAGTGCATCCAGAAGTGTTGTCTTTTGGGTATAAGAATAGAACAGTCCATTGCCCGAGTAAATCACTGTCTCTGCATGTTTTTACTCTTGTTGCCTCCAAGCTAAAGCTCGGGAGCTTATCATTCAAGCCTATATCTTTTACCATACCTGTCTAATTCCTTACTTTTTAATAGGTTCGCATATTTATGTAGTTTATATTTAAACTATGTTTCGATACTGATCTAGGATATAAGTGAATAAACTAAATAAACAAGTGACCAATATTTTGAAAATTATTTTTTCGAATACAGGAAGACGTATTTCTTTGTTTGTTTCGCTTATTCTAATACTAGTGTTTTCCGGTGCTCTAGTATCATCATTCTTCCTATCGGAATCCACATTGAACAAATTGGCGCAATCTAATTATTTTCAAAATAAAATTACGCAAGCTTTAGAAGAGAATAATATATCTTCAAATGGACCTATATCAATTGCATTTAATAATTTAAGCCGTGCTGATATAACTTTAGAGGAAGGAAAACTCTCGACTTCCCATAACTTGGTTGGGCGTGATATCAATTTAAAAGTTGATTTTATAAAATATTGGTTTGGCTCACGTTTCATAGATGAAGTCTCTATAAAGACACTAGTCTATGGCCTACCTAATAATTTAAATGAAAACTTTAACAATATAAATGGCGTGGGTTTAAAATCCCTTACTCAGTCTATGTACTCTTCTTTAAACAAAATTAATTCAGGTTCAATTTTAATCGATAAAGCAACGCTAAAATTACAAAATCAAAAATTTAATTTCGAAAATATCTTTCTTTTCAAAGACAAAAAATCATTAAATGCAAATGCTATCTTGAAGTTTAAACCGAATGAAAATGAAATGACTTATGCAGCAAAAGTCAATTTTTCATTAAATTCTAAAAATATTCTCGTATTTAATGTTGATCTGCAAGGATATTTTTACAAAGAATTTTTTTCTTTGAAAGATGTTCCAAAAGCACTAAGTCCAATTTTAGGTAGGCTGAAGGAAATATCAGATTTATCTGATAAAAAAAGAAGTAAAATTAAATTGGTGGGTAGCTATAATTTGAACTCAACTACCCTCAGCTTAGAAGCGAATGACATTTCTAATCAATTAAAGTTAAAATCACATATCAATATTCTAGAGTCGTTTAAAAACAACGACCTATTATTCAAAGAGACTGAGCTAATATTTAGGGATTACGCTCTATTTGCATCTAATTTTAGTTTTAATTTTGTTGAACGTACATTTGAGGTTAACGTTACAAAATTTTTAATGCCATTTGAAAGTACCTCTGCTTTCTCAAAAAAGTTTAAAATTTCCGGTATTTTTCCTTTTAGAGATGGAATTATATCTAAGATAAACATTCTTGGAGAGAAGTCCTCTAATTTAAAAGCCAGCTTGGAAATAATACATTCTTCAGATGTATCAGATAAAGAACAAAAATCTTTTGACTTTTTTGTAAAGTTCGATGCGTTACAAAAAATGAGAATTAATAATTTTGGAAGGCTATCAGATTTTTTTTCCGCAGAAAAAAAGAAAGATATAAGTTTGTCCAAGGCAGATGCAAAAATCAGCCTCAGGTTTGGTGAAAAAAATGTTGAGTTGAATTCGTTTGATGGAAAGATCAATAATCTTGTTTATTTCGAAAACAACAAGCCTTTGGTAGAATTAGAAAGTATCGATCTGGAGGGAAACCTAATGCAAGGTTATGTCGCTATTAATTCGGTTACTAAGATAGAGCCTCTAATTAATTCATATAAAGATGTTAAAGTAGAATTAAGTTCAACTGGGAATGTTGAGAGTGAGAAGGAAATCACTGTGTCTTTTAAGTCAAAAATTAATGATCTTATTCCTTTGATACAAAAGATAAAACCTGGTTTAACATGGCTAAATTCTCTTGCACGTTCTCAGGGAGAAAAGGAAGTTTCATTTACATACTCAAAAGCAATCGGTTTAAATAAGATTGAAAAGTTTTTCAGTCCTGAGGAAAACATGTTTGAACTCAAATTGAAAAACCTATTAATTCCCTTAACCGCTATGAATTTTGTCAATTTTGGTTCACTGGATCTCAAGGGAGTAGGAAATACAATTTTTTTTGAAGGGGTCACGGCAAATAATAAGAAGAAAGTCAATGGTTCCATTATTAATTGGCTTTCAAATATTTACAGTGAAGATGAATCTGGTGATCTTATTATTTTATTTGATGACCTCGATTCTGAGATGCTTTTTCCTGAGTTCTCAACCTTTAAGATCAAAGGTCCACTGAAAATTTCTTTTTTTCCCGTTGAAAAAGATGATAACAATTTAATTCGAAGCAGTATTGACCTTACAAAAGCGAATGTTTATATCCCAGCACTAGCTCTAAAAAAAGTCAGAGGCAAAAAAAGTCAATTAAAATTAGCTTTTACGAAAGATAATAAATCCGTATTTGAATATTCCCAAGCCGGTGTTTTTGTGTCAGGAACTGCATCACATCAATCGAGTTTTGAAATTAATAAAGTTAATTATTCAAGTATAATAACACCTGATATTATCATAGAAAGAGCAACTTTTCAAAATTTTGGTGAGTATAAACAATTTAAAACCGATGGAGGAACTATTAGTTTAGAATTTTTAATGCGCTTGAGCTTTAAGAAGAAAGATATACCTCTTGATTTTATTTTTAGCGATATTGTTGTAACTTTTAAGAAGAATAAGTTTTTGGACTCTCTAAGGGGTGAAATTCGATCCCTTGAAGGCATTCGAGGGTATGCTAAAGCAAAACTTTCATTAAAATCAAGTCTTGAAATCATTATCAATCCAAATAAGGATAAAGGTATTAATTTGGTTATTTCAGGAAAAGATGCCGGTGAGTTGCTACGAAAAGGAAAATACTACAAGAACGGCTATGGAGGAATGTTTAAGGCATCGATTTTTTATAAGAATAGAATGAAAATCTCGGGATCTTTGCAAATTGAAAATTTTCGGATAAGGAATGCTCCTGTCCTAGCCCAGATTATTTCCTCTGCTAGCATTATAGGATTGCTTGATAACCTAAATGGTAATGGACTGCTGTTTACCAAAATAGAGGGGTCCTTTGATTATAAGGATGGCGAGCTGACCTTAAATGATGGTGTAGCAGTTGGTCCATCACTCGGACTAACAATGGCCGGATACGAACGATATGGAAAAAAACAAAATACTGTTAACGTATATGGCCTTGTTTCACCAGTATATATAATAAACGGAGTAGTGAAAGCTATTCCACTAATAGGGAAGGTTTTAGGTGGCGAGAAAGGTGAGGGTGTATTTGGAGTTTCATATAAAGTTCAGGGTAACTCAAGCAACCCGAGAGTTTTGGTTAACCCATTGTCGATACTTACACCAGGTGTATTCAGAAAAATATTCAATTTCGAAGAAAACGTTAATAAGTGATGAGTCGTGATTTAGACTCATATAACTATTCTTATCCTGATGAGTTAGTCGCCTTGGATCCTTTAGCAACTAAGGATCAAGCTAATATGCTTGTATTTAAAAAAAATAATTTCTCTCATCAAAGAGTAAGTGACCTACTAAAATACGTGTCTGCAAATGATTTGTTGGTTTTTAATAATACGAGGGTCATGCCATGCAGGCTAACAGGGCAAAGAGTGAGGGCGTCCTCAGCGAATACAAAACCAAAAGTCAACGTTACTCTTAATAAAGCGATTGATGGGAATGTTTGGACTACCTTTTGCAAACCATTAAAAAAACTAAAAAAAGGCGATAGAATAATTTTTTCAAAAGATTTGTCTGCTGAGATTCTCTCGATTAACTTTGCACAATGTGTAATGAATTTTGAGACTGGTAGGAAAGAGTTAATAACCTGCTTGAAAGAAATAGGAGATATGCCTTTACCACCATATATAATTAAAAAACGTGGACCCAAAAAAGCAGATTTTAAAAGCTATCAAACTCCTTTTGCTGAAATTGATGGATCAGTTGCCGCGCCGACCGCATCTTTGCATTTTCCAGACGATTATATACTGCGCCTGAGAAGAAAAAATATCCCCTATTGCTTTATAACATTGCATGTCAGTGGAGGAACTTTTTTACCAATTCGCGAGACCAACATAGATAAACACAAAATGCATTCTGAATTTGCTAGTGTTGATGAAAATGCTGCATTAAAAATACGCGAAACGCTGAAAAGGGGAGGAAAATTAATTGCGGTCGGTACAACGGTAATGAGAGTGTTAGAGAGCTCCATCTTTGTTAATAACGGTTTTCAGGCATTTAATGGGTCTGTTAACACTTTTCTTAAGCCAGGTCACGATTTTAAAGTATGCTCAGGATTATTTACCAATTTTCATCTACCTAAATCCACCCTTTTCATACTTGTAAATGCTTTTTTAGGTATCAAAAAGGCCAATGAGCTGTATAAATTGGCGATAGAAAAAAGATATAGGCTTTTTTCGTACGGGGATTGTTGTCTGTTGTTTCCGTAAAGTTTTAATTTAAATTTATGCTTTAGGTGCTATATATTAAATGAAGGAAATTCATGGATTTTGATTTGGTAATAATTGGTTCGGGGCCAGGGGGCTATGTGGCTGCAATTAGAGGCGCTCAATTAGGGCTGAAAGTTGCTGTAGTTGAAAAGGATGCTTTGGGAGGAGTATGCCTTAATTGGGGATGTATTCCGACCAAGTCATTTTTAAGATCCGCCGAGGTTCTTAAAATTATAAAGGGTTCAGAAAAGTACGGGATAAAAAGCAAATTAGGAGACATAGATATTCGTGAGGTTGTTAAAAGATCTCGTTCAATTGCTAAAAAATTATCTTCTGGCGTTGAATATCTTTTGAAGAAAAATAAAGTTGTTATTTTTGATGGTGAGGCTTCATTTAAAACTTCTAAATCAATTCGAATTACATCTAAAAATAATGTGGTTAAAGAAATTTCTAGTAAAAATATTTGTATTGCCAGTGGTGGGAGGCCGCGTGAAATCAGTGGAGTTCCAAATTCAAGTAATGTGTGGTTTTATAAGGAGGCCCTACAAGTTGATAAGATACCTAATAAGCTTTTAATTGTTGGTTCGGGAGCAATAGGTGTTGAATTCGCAAGTTTTTTTGCTCAAATGGGATCAGAAGTTTCCGTATTAGAATCAAAACCGAATATTCTTCCAAATGAAGACTTAGAAGTTTCAAACTTTGTAGAAAAACAGTTTTTAAACCGGGGAATTAAGATTTATAAAAACCACTCCCTTTTATCTCTGAAACAAAAAGGAAGTTTATTTGAGGCTGAATTGAAAAGCGAAAACAAAATGCTTTCACTGGATTTCGAAAAAGCTATCTTAGCCGTAGGTATTGTTGGAAACATAGAAAATCTTAATCTTGAAAGTATAAATATTAATTGCTCGAATGGAAGTATTGTAGTTGACGAATATTGTAAAACGAATGTAGATAATATCTATGCGATCGGTGATGTAGCTAGCCCTCCTTGGCTTGCTCACAAGGCAAGTCATGAAGGCATTTCTGTAGCTGAACAAATTGCTGGGATGAACGTTCACCCAATAAAAAAAGATCGAATTCCTGCTTGCACTTATTGCGATCCAGAAGTTGCTAGTATTGGCCTTACTGAAAAGGAAGCAGTTGAAAAAGGTTTTGAATTTAATATTGGAATGTTTCCTTTTAGTGCTAATGGTAAAGCAATGGCTATGGGATATGAAAACGGTTTTATTAAGACAATAATCCATAAAGCAACTGGAGAATTTTTGGGTGTGCATATGGTTGGAATGGGTGTTACCGAGTTAATTCATAATTACGCTTTGGCTAAGGAAGCAGAGATTATTAAAGAAAATATTGAGAATACTATTTTTCCTCACCCCACGCTATCGGAGGCAATTCATGAAAGCGTTTTAAAAGCGTCTGATAGAGAGATACACATATAATATTAGAAAAAGATGAATAAAAGATTTGAAGTAAGGCATCCTGAAAAGCTCAAAAACCATGCCATACCTATGGCAAAAAAGCCTTCGTGGATAAAGGTAAAGGCACCATTGTCCGAAGGTTATAAGGAGACTAAGAGGATTGTAAAAAAAAATAATCTTAAAACAATCTGTGAAGAGGCTAGTTGTCCTAATATAGGTGAATGCTGGTCTAAAGGGCATGCGACTTTTTTAATAATGGGAGACATCTGTACCAGAGGCTGTGCCTTTTGTAATGTTAAGACGGGCGTGCCATTTAAATTAGACGTTTTAGAGCCGGACCGAATAGGGCGAGCAGTTTCAAAAATGAATCTAAGCCATGTAGTCGTTACTAGTGTCGATAGAGACGATCTACCAGACGGTGGAGCTCAACACTATGTAAAGACAATTGACGCTATAAAAAAGTATTCTCCTTCAACTACCATCGAAATTTTGACACCAGATTTTTTGAAATGTGATGATGAAGTTGTACTGAAAATACTAAATTCAGAACCTGATGTATTTAATCATAACTTAGAAACTGTACCAAGCCTTTATCCCGTAGTAAGGCCTGGTGCAAGATATTTCACTTCGTTAAGACTCTTAAGTAGAGTTAAGGAAGAAAAACGGTCTATATTCACCAAATCAGGTATTATGGTAGGAATGGGTGAAACAAGAATTGAAGTAAGTCAACTTATGGATGACTTGAGAGCAGCGGAGGTAGATTTCTTAACTATTGGTCAATACTTACAACCTACTCCTAAGCATTTTCCCGTTAAAGAGTTTGTAACACCTGAAACATTTGAACATTACAAAAAATTGGCACTAGGCAAAGGTTTCTTGCTTGTCTCGTCAACGCCACTAACAAGATCGTCTTTCCATGCTGATAATGATTTTAAACTTTTAAAAGAAGCTAGAAGAAAAGCCCTGGATGCTCAAAAAAACGTTAACAAAAAACGTATATGATTGCAGAGCAAATGATCTGCTTAATGTAGTGGCTGATGTAAAATCGTATACAAACTTTATTCCTTTTTGTTCTGATGTAGAAATATATGATAGGTTTATTACAGATGAAATAGAGTATTTTTCCGCTCTTCTATCAATTAACTTTAAATTCTCTTCTGAAAATTTTGAAACAAAGGTAGCAGTAGACCGGAAATTAAACACTATCTCAATATCTGGTGACACTAAACCATTTAAATCTATGATTGCAGATTGGTCGTTTATTGAAAAAGAAAATTTTTGTGAAGTTACTTTTTCTATAGCGGTGTCATTTAGTTCATTTATTAAAGAAAAAATATTTTCTATCAGTTTTGAAAAAATAGCATTAAAAGTTATCGATGCCTTTGAAAGAAGAGCCAGAGAATAAAATCTTTAAATTTTTCCTATTATATCTAGGCTTATTTTAAGCGCTTCATTCACACTTTTTTGTTGAATTTTATTTCTTTCAATATTTCCAAAGTTATGTTCAGTAATTATCTCAGTGTCATTAGACGATATTTTAACTCCAATAAAAACTAAACCAACTGCTTTAGACTCTGAGCCACTTGGTCCTGCAACACCGGATATAGCTATAGTTAAAGTCTTTGATTCCGCCTGGGTGCATAAACCAGCTAACATTTCTCTTACAGTTTCCAAACTCACTGCACCATGGGACTTTAAGGTTTTATCGGCTACGTTTAATAATTTTCTTTTTGATTCGTTTGAATAGCAAATGATACCATATGAAAAAACAGCTGAAGATCCAGCTATTCCCGTGATATTTGCGCTTAATAATCCACCCGTGCAGCTTTCAGCAGTCATTAATTTTATATTTTTGCTTAAGCAACATTCTAAGAGTTTTCTGGATAATTTTTTAGATTTTTGCATTTAAAAACTCAATGCAAATACCAAGAAAAGTGCAGAAAAGATGCCTGCTAAAATATCATCAAATATCACACCAAAAGTATTATTCATTTTATCAAACTTATTTATTGGATAAGGTTTGACGATGTCAAAAAATCTAAAAAAAAGCAATGAGATTATACACATGAATAATTGTGGGGGGTAAGTTTGCTCAAAAAGTAATAAAGGCAATAAAGCAATTGATTGTCCAATAACCTCATCTATTACAATCTCACTTCGATCTTTTTCTAACAACTTATTGGTATAGACGCTTACAGCAAAAAATGCCAAAATAGTAGTTATAAAAATAATGAAAATAAATAGGTAAGCAATTAAATGCTTAGCAAATAAATAAAAGATCAATGTAGTAACTAAGCTTGCAATTGATCCAGGTGCTATCCTGGCATGTCCGATATAAAAAAAAGTTACTATTAATCTAGATAGTCTCATATAGAAGAACCGAACATATTGATGCAATTCCTTCCTCTCGTCCAGTGAACCCTAATCGTTCTGTGGTGGTTGCTTTTACATTAATTTTATCATGTTCTAGTGAGCAGATTTTCGAAAGATTAGCTATTAGCTGATCTCTAAAACTATTTATTTTAGGTTTTTCACATATTATAGTTAGGTCAATATTAGACAACTTTAAATTTCTTTGTTTAGCTTTTTTAATAGACCAGTTTAAAAAAATTATAGAATTCGCTTTTTTCCATTTTTCATCTGTGTCAGGGAAATGCAGTCCTATATCGCCAAGAGCTAAAGCGCCTAATATTGCATCCGTGAGGGCGTGGAGAGCTACATCAGCGTCTGAGTGTCCAGCTAGACTTCTATCGAATGGTATTTCGATTCCACACAAATATATTTTATTTCCTGGTTCGAATGCATGAACATCAAATCCAGTACCTATTCTAAACATTTACAAAAATTTTCTCTGCAATTTTAATATCCTCTGGAGTTGTAATTTTAAAGTTATACTCGCTACCAGAAACAATATCGATTTTTTTTTTATCAATGAGGGCTAAGTTAACATCATCCGTATGATGTTCATCGCATTTCATATGGGTTCGATAAATATAGTCAAAGTGAAAGGCTTGAGGTGTTTGCGCTCTAATAAGAGACTCACGATTGAGACCAAGAGCATCAATTGTACTTTGATTATTTTCTTTTACTTCTAAGTAAAGAGTATCTGGAATTTTTATTGCAGGGAAAACTACATCAAACTTATCTAGACCCTTTATGCAATTTTTTATAATTTCATTGCTTGTAAAAGGTCTTGCCCCATCCTGAATAAGTATTTTTTTACAACCTATCTCCGATATCGCTTTAAGACCATTCTTTACGGACTGAGACCTTGTTTTACCCCCAAAACATTTTGGTAATAATTTTGGGTTATTAATTTTAGCTATGGCTTTCTCATATAACTCGGAGTGATCTTCATTTATAACAACAATGACAAAGTCTATCAGAGGTTCGTTTATAAAATTCTCAATATTTTTTTCTAAAACGTATTTATGCCCAAAATTTAGATATTGTTTTGGAACTATTGATTTAGATCTAATCCCTTTTCCTGCGGCAACAATTAATGCACCTGTAATTTTTTTTTCCATAAAGAATTTATTGTAATTAGTGTAGTTAAAGTTTAAATTGATAAACTTAACGATTGCAATAATAATTATGCTTTTCTTTGTGTTATGATATTATGGCCTGAGCATTATAATGGATTTTAAAGATTTATGGGAATCTGTACCATATCCAGCATTCGTATTAAATCTTAAAAATGAAATTAAGTTAGCTAATCCGTTATCTCAGCAATATTGTGAGACCTCTCTTTATCGTTTGGTAGGCAAAAACCTGAGTAGCTACATTGGGCCAAACAGCGCCGTTTTTGAAGTTCTTGATAAAATAAGCATTAATTCGTCAGCAATTGTAAAGTTCGATGTGCCAATAAATTGGAAAAATAAGGGAAATCAAGTTTTTGATATGTACGCAGTAAGTGTTGAAACTGGTTTGAGTAATTTAATTCTCTTTCATCCAAAACGCCTCAAGGGTAAGATGGAGCAGGCTTTATTAAATCAAAGTTCTATTAAATCAGTAAGTGCTATGGGGTCAGTGCTATCTCATGAGATTAAGAATCCACTCGCGAGTATTATTGGTGCAACACAATTGCTTGAAAGCTCAAATGTAAAAAACAAGAAAGCTTTAACACAAATCATTCTTGAGGAAGCTAAGAGAATTGAAAGTATTGTTGATAGAGTTCAACTGTTGGGTGAGATTAATAGGCTGGATTTTGATCTATTAAATATTCATGATGTAATTGACAAAGTAAAAAGGAGTGCCTCGCAGGGATACGGTTCGCACGTATCATTTGAAGAAAATTATGACCCTTCTATACCTGACGTGAATGGGGACTTCGAATTGCTAACCCATGCTTTTCATAACATAATTAAAAATTCTTGTGAGGCTGTTGGCAAAAAGGGTGGGCGGATAACTATTAAGACCTCTTTCTATTCTGGTCTAGCTCTAGGCTCTATTGGAGAAAAAAATAAAAAGCTACAGTTAATGATAACCTTTTCTGATAATGGACCAGGTGTATCAAAAAACATTATATCTGATATATTTGATCCATTTAGCACAACAAAAATGGGTGGATCTGGTCTTGGGCTACCTCTAGTCGCTAAGATAATATCTGAACATGGTGGCTTTGTTGAGCTAGACGATATGTCCGAAGGAGCATGTTTTAAAATTTATCTTCCAGCCTACGATACGTCTTTATCTGAAAGGATGTACTAGTGGAGGGAAATGTGATTATTGCAGATGATGACAGATCGCTGAGAATGATATTAGCTCAAGCATTATCGCGTGCTGGCTGTAAAGTAAGAGCGACAGGTACTCTAAGTACTTTATGGCGTTGGCTTGAAGATGGCGAGGGTGAAGTTCTAGTGACAGATGTTATGATGCCTGATGGAGACACTTTAGAGCTTATTCCTAGAATAAAAAGGAAACGACCTGATATGCCAATAATTGTAATGTCTGCAAAAAATAATCTTAATACTGCCATGAGGGCTAATCAATTTGGTGCTTATCAATATTTACCAAAACCGTTTGATTTAAAAGATCTAATTTCATCCGTTAATACAGCAATTAAGTTGAGGTCAGACTCCTCACCAAACTTAAAAAACAACTTGATGATTGATGATAATCATTTGGAAGATAATTTGCCGATAGTTGGAAGTTCGCCTGTGATGCAAAATATTTACCGTATTTTGTCAAAAGTAATCGATACGGATTTTAATATTCTAATTGAAGGTAAATCAGGGACTGGAAAAAATTTAATAGCAAAGGTCCTACATGATTTTGGAACTAGAAAAGACAAGAGTTTTTTAGATGTCAATCTTTCGCTTATGTCGTTAAAGGAATTACAAGATATTTTTTCTGAAAATTTTGAAGGGCAAAGTGATATAATCGTCGGAACTTTATTTTTGGATGAAATAAGTAATGCAAATATTGAAGTGCAAAACTTTATTCTTTCTGTGCTAAATAAAAGGGAATCATCGAGAAAAGGTTATAAAGACTTAAAAATAGTAAGTTCTACAAGGCAAGATCTTAAAGAAGCCATTGAAAATGGCAGATTTCGTGAAGACTTATATTATAGACTGAATGAGGTTTCTCTTGTCATCCCACTACTTGAGGAAAGATTAGGAGATATCCCAGAGCTTGCTAGACATTTTTTAAAAGAGTTTTCAAATAATGATATGGAGACTAAATCGCTTACTAAAGGTGCAGTAGAACTTATTAAAAAGAAAAAGTGGTCAGGGAATGTTAGGGAATTAAAAAATTTTATTGGCCGACTTTCATTAGTCTCAAATACTGACATTATAGATGAGAAAATAACGAAGCATGAACTAGCAATGATCACACCCGAGGAATCTGATTTAAACCCACTAGAGGGATCGAAAATATCAAAGTCTCTTGAAATGCATTTATCCCATTATTTTCGATCACTTGGAGATAGCTTGCCTGCTCCTGGCTTATATCAAACGGTTTTAAAAGAAGTAGAAGTACCTTTAATAAACTTGACTCTTGCTTTATGTGAAGGCAATCAAATAAAAGCAGCTAACCTACTCGGAATTAATAGAAATACATTGAGAAAAAAAATTAAAGACTATGATTTAGTTGTTACACGTGGTAAAAAAATGATGTAAATTTGCAACAAATGAGCAGACAGATTGTAAATACTGTTAAAAATAAAGATTTTATTAGTAATATTTTAGACAAATTTTTATTTTCTAATTTGGCAACATTTATTGTTGTTTTCATTGGACCACTACTGTCAATCATAACTTTTTTAGCCTTCAGTATAATCGAGGAGTCATCAAGACCAGAACTCTTGTCAGCAATAATTGTATTGGACTTCTTGTATATATTTATTGTAGGGATATTGATTCTGCTCAAAGTCTCAAAAGTATTTGTTAACCAAAGGGCTGGAAGAGGAGGGTCTACACTTCATCTTAGAATTACCTCAGTTTTTTCGATTCTGGCATTATCTCCTGCAATAATTGTAGCTGTGTTTGCAACTATATCCTTAAATTTTGGACTGGAGGACTGGTTTTCTGAAAAAGTTCAGAGAGTCGTAGGAAATTCGTTGGAGTCTGCTAGGGCATATAAGATGGAACATACCCAAAGTTTGAAAAATGATGCATTCTGGTTGTCAAAAGTATTAAATGCTGAGAAGCAATTCAGACCTTTTTTAAGTGATGGTGATCTGCGAAAGATCCTCAATGTGAACCAACAAGAAGGTATATCAAAATCATTTTTAATTAATTACTCAGGAATACTAAAAGTCAGAGGCGAAAGGAGCTACTTATTCGATTTTAAGCCAGTTACAGATTATGATGTGCTTGTTGCAAAAAATGAGGGAATTTCAGTTATTGAAGATCTTGAAAACAATGAATTTAGAGCCATTGTGTTTATGGAGGCGTTCCCTGACAGATTGCTTTATGTGACTAGAAACGTAGATGGAGAGGTTTTATCTTTACTAGATCAAACAAAAGAGACTGTGATACTTTATGATAAGATTGAAAAGGAGAGAGGCCAACTACTTTTTGAGTTTGGTCAGCTTTATTTAGGTTTTTCGATTGTACTAATTCTATCAGCCGTATGGTTTGCTCTTTGGATTGCTGAGAGGTTAACAAAACCAGTGAGCAATTTGGTTACTGCCGTCGCAAAAGTTGCGGACGGAGATCTCACTGTAGAGGTTTCTGAAGAAAAAGGCAAAGATGAGGTCGCTATTCTCGGTAAAGTATTTAATAAAATGACAAGGCAAATTAAAAAGCAAAGAGACTCACTTTTATCAATCAATAGTAAAACAGAAGAACAAAAACGACAATTTGAAGCTGTTCTTGATGGTGCTTCAGGCGGAATAATTGGAATAGATGCCAATGGAACGATAAAAGTTATTAACGTGGCTGCTGAAAAAATATTGGGATTATCTGAGAATGAAGGCTTGAATAAGATTTTAAATGATGTTGTTCCGGAATTCATACCGCTATTTAACAAGGCCACGTTTCTGGATGGCGGGTCGTTAGAGGAAGAAGTTGAAATCTTTAGAGAAAAAATAAAAGAAAAGATATTTTTAAAAATTTCGATAATAAAATCTGATAAAGGCCAGCTAGAGGGTTATGTTTTTACATTCGATGATTTGACCGATCTGGTTGCAGCACAGCGTTCTGCCGCGTGGGGAGATGTAGCTAGAAGGGTCGCTCATGAAGTAAAAAACCCACTAACACCCATAAAATTGGCTGCAGAAAGATTAAAAAAGTATTTTTCTAGTTTGAGTGAAAAAGATAAACTTTCAGCTTCTGAGTATGCAAATATGATTATTAGGCAAACGGAAAGCTTAAGTCGTTTGGTAACTGAGTTCAGTAACTTTTCTAGATTACCACTACCTAAAAAAGTAGAGCTTGACTTATGTAAGCTTACGGAGAGCGCAATCTTATTACAAAAAGTTGCTCATAAAGATGTTATTTTTAAGTTTAAAAAAAGTGACGATTCCATTCTTATTTTGGGAGATGGTCAAATGCTTAATCAAGCATTTTTAAATCTCATAAAAAACTCTATTGAGTCAATAAATTCAGCAAAAGAAAATAAATTGATAGATGGAATTAAGTCTTATGGTCAAGTAGAAGTAGATATACAAACTCAAAATGATGAAGTTTGTGTAACCATCTTAGATAACGGGATAGGATTGCCAAAAAATGTTAATCGATTATTCGAACCATATGTGACCATAAAAAAAGAGGGCACCGGATTGGGGTTATCAATTGTAAAGCGGATTATCGAAGATCATTTAGGCAGCTTATTTCTTTTGTCTGGCCGTAAAATGAAAGGTAGCGATCATTTTGGAGCTGAGGCAAAAATCATATTACCCACTATTAACTCGCAAAAACTAAAAAGTGATCCAAAAATAAGCCTCAGAGGAGAGCGGATAAAATGAGTTATATACTTGTAGTTGATGACGAAAAAGATATCAGAGATTTAATTAGCCAGATCTTATTTGAAGAGGGTCATACAGTAAAATTGGCACATAACTCAACGTCTGCAATCGATTACATTAATAATGGGGAACCAGACCTTATTATATTAGATATTTGGCTCAAAGATAGTGAAATGGATGGTATTGAGATCCTAAAATCAGTGAAGCAAAATAATCCTTTGTGTCCTGTTGTTGTGATATCTGGACATGGAAATATAGAAATAGCGGTTGCTGCTGTTAAACAAGGCGCCTACGATTTTATTGAAAAGCCATTTAATATTGATCAACTTCTGCTTGTTATTAATAGAGCTTTAGAAGCATCACGATTAAGAAAAGAAGTTTTTTCCTTACAAAATAAAGAAATAAATGAGAGTAGGATGGTAGGTGGAACAGGTGCTTTTAAAATATTAAAACAAAAGCTAGATAAATTGATTAAATCGAATGGACGAATACTTATTTCCGGTCCGTCTGGGTCCGGAAAAGAGATTGCTGCAAGATATATTCATCAAAACTCCCAACGGGCAAATAATAGGTTTTTAACTGTTGCATGCGCATCTATCCAATCTGAAAAAATGGAAGAGCTTCTCTTTGGTCAAGAGATTGAAGGAAAAATTAATCCAGGTCTTTTTGAACGAGCTCATGGAGGAACATTATTTTTCGATGAAGTAGCAGACCTGCCTATAGGTACGCAAGCAAAAATATTAAGAATTCTTGTTGATCAAGTTTTTTTTAGGGTTGGCGGAAAAAATATTGTCAGAGTTAATTGCAGAATAATTTCTTCCACTTCAAAGGATTTGGCGAAAGAGATTGACGAAGGCAACTTTAAAGAAGAGCTTTTTCATAGGTTCAATGTGGTGCCGATAAGAATTCCATCTCTTGAAGAGAGAATTCTTGATATTCCATTGTTGTCTACTCATTTTATTGATTGGTTAGCTAAAAATGAAGGCTTACCAAATAAACAAATGACAGAATCTGCTATTAGAAAGTTACAAAATATGAGCTGGCCAGGGAATATTAGGCAGTTAAAAAATACTATCGAGAGAGCGCTCATTTTAGGTACTAGTAAAACCGTTGTTAATCCTGATGATATTTTTGAGTTTATAGATACTGAAAAGAATGATTTTCAAGGTAATGTATTAGACTTTAATAGCGAGTTTTTCGCAGATAAATCTCTTAGATCAGCGAGAGAAGAATTTGAAAGAGCATACTTAAAGTACCAAATTAGTAAGTTTAATGGAAACGTGTCGAAGACCGCAAGTTACGTTGGAATGGAAAGGTCTGCACTTCATAGAAAAATGAAATTATTAAATATTGAAAGCACATTAAAAGAAAAATAATAAGCTTATAAAGGGAAATTAATGAAAATTATAGTTTGTGGTGCTGGTCAAGTTGGATTGCAAATAGCAAAGCATCTTTCTGACGAAAGATTGGACGTAATAGTTATTGATAAATCGTCGGACTTAATTAAAAAAGTAGTTGATGAGCTAGATGTCTCTGCTATCTGTGGCTATGCTTCTTATCCAAACGTTTTGGAACGCGCTGGAGCACATGATGCAGATATGATTATCGCTGCTACACTGTCTGATGAAGTTAATATGGTTACATGCCAAATTGCACATTCTGTATTTTCTATCCCAAGAAAAATTGCCAGGATCAGATCAAATTTTTATCTTGAGGAAAATTATGCTAGCTATTACCGTTCTGATCATCTCCCAATAGATGAGATAATATCTCCTGAGAGAGAGATTGCTGAAGGTTTATTGAAACGGCTAGAGGTTCCAGTCGCTTTTGAAGCTACAGAATTTTTAGATGGGTCTGCTGTATTGATTGGTCTCACTTTAAAAGAAGAGTGTGCTGTGTTATCAACCCCTTTAAGGCAGTTATCCGAGCTTTTTTCTACTCTAAATGCTATCGTGGTTGGGATAAGAAGGGGTAATAAACTTTTTGTTCCAGATCCTGAAGATGAATTGCAACCAAATGATAATATTTATATTTTTAGCGATAAAAAAGATCTAAATCGTACGATTGAGATTTTTGATAAAAAAAGCTTCATTGGTAAGTCAATCGTAATCTTAGGAATGGGAGCTATAGGACAAAATGTAGCTAAAATGTTAGAAAATAAGAAAAACGAGGGTATAAATGTTAAGGTTATAGAGAAATCAAAAGATAGAGCGGTCGATGCGGCTGAATTGCTAGAGAAGACGGTTGTTTTAAACGGAGATGGTCTTGATACTGAGACCTTGGACGAGGCTAATGTTGGTATATCAGATTTCTTTGTAGCTTTAACTGATGATGATAAAACAAATTTAATTGCTTGTTCAAAAGCAAAAGCATTTGGTTGCAAGTTCACGATGGCGCTAATCAATGATCCTTCATTAGATAAAATGATCGCAACTATGGGGATAGACTCTTTTATTAGCCCAAAGTCGATCACGGTCTCATCGATATTACGTCATATAAGACACGGAATGGTAAGGTCTGTATATTCTGTAGGTGATGGTGAAGCAGAAGTTTTGGAGTTTCGTGTGCTAGAATCTTCACCTGTTTCAGGTAAAACTTTAAAAGATGTCGATTGGCCTAAAGATTCATTGGTCGGTTTGTTAAAGAAAGACACTGAAGTATTAGTACCTAGAGGTAGTACTAGATTCGAAACAGGAGATGTATTAACAGTGTTCTGTTTAAGAGATGATATAAATAAGGTAGAAAATTTGTTTCAAGTGGGCGTAGACTTTTTTTAAAAAAGTGCTAATTTAAATGTTAATTTATTAAGGGCAGTAAAAAATGGCGTCGTCACAATCAAGTTTGCAAGATACATTTCTTAACTCTGTAAGAAAAAATAAAAATCCTGTAACTCTTTTTTTGGTTAACGGGGTTAAACTTCAGGGGGTTATTACTTGGTTTGATAACTTTTCGGTTCTTTTGAGGCGAGAGGGAACAGTACAGCTAGTCTATAAACATGCTATTTCAACCATTATGCCTTCGCTTCCCATTGATTTATTAGGTGAAGACAGTGAACAAGAGTAGAAGATAAAGTTTGCGTACGTATGTTATTTCTGTTGCTTTTCAGTCCCAACAGAATAACTCTTTTAAAGATGATGAATTTTTTCAATTAGCACGATCTTTAAGTGCTTTAAGTATCGAAAAGAAATCCATTATACGTCTAACTAAAAGTAATCCAGCTTTTTTTCTTTCGAAGGGACACTTAGATAATATCAAAAATTACGTTGCAGATAATGATATTGGACTTGTTTTAATAGATAATCCTTTATCTCCTGTTCAACAAAGAAATCTTGAAAAGAAGCTTATTGCCAAAGTTCTTGACAGAACTGGTCTGGTTTTAGAGATTTTTGGGAGTAGAGCTCAATCAAGAGAGGGGATGCTCCAAGTAGAACTCGCGCATCTCTTGCACCAAAAATCACGTTTGGTAAGAAGTTGGACTCATTTAGAAAGGCAGAGAGGTGGGAAAGGATTTCTTGGTGGTCCTGGAGAAACTCAGATTGAGTCTGATAGAAGAAGTCTAGCATCTAAAATAGTTAACATTAGGAAATCCATTGGCAAAGTCAGAAAGACTAGAAATGTGCAAAGAAACCAAAGATTAAAAAATAGCATACCTATTGTATCTTTTGTAGGTTATACAAACGCTGGGAAATCGACGCTATTTAATGCTTTTCCAAACAAAAAAACAAAGGCAGAAAATAGGCTATTTTCAACTCTTGATCCTTATTCGAAAAAATGTGGATCACACAAAAAAGAGTATGTAATTTCTGATACCGTTGGTTTTATAAGAGACCTACCTACTTCATTAGTGATAGCTTTTAGAGCAACGCTCGAAGAAATAGGTTTTTCAGACCTTATTGTTCATGTAGTAGATGTATCAGACGAATTCGCAGATAAAAATGCGGAAGTGGTCTATAATACTTTAGAGGAATTAGGTGTAGATACAGGAGATAAAAATAGAATTATTGAAGTTCATAACAAAATTGACGTTTGTGTTCGTAAAAGTTTTCCGCCCTTTTTAAAAGGACTGGATAAGGAAAAAACTTTTTCTATTTCTGCAGAAAAAAAACAGGGTCTAGAGAATCTTTTTCAAGGAATTGAGACTAAATTGTATAAACAAATAATAAATGAGAATATTATTTTAGATGTAAGTGAGACAGAAAAACTTAAATGGCTTTATCAAAATCAATTAGTTAAATCCTCTGAGTTGAAAAAAAGTGATATTAAACTTGAATTGGTATGGGATGGAGAAGAGAGACAAAAATTTAATGAAATTTTTGTGGGGAAGGTTTTATAATTTGAAAGAAAGGAGAAATATCAAAATCTTTTGGTAAGCAATAAGTAGGATGGCGCAATACTATTGACGCGAGCTGATCTTTAAATGGAAGAATAGGATGGCCTATTTCCTTAAAAGCTTCTGCAATTAAAGTAGAACAAATAGCTTTTGTTGGGTCTCCAGCGCCAATTCCAATTAGATTCCTTCTGAGCTTCTTTGGAACAGGTGGATTCGGAAAAATATATCTCATTAAGTCTATAATGTTTTTAAGATCATATTTTGAACCTATTTTTTTTTTCAAATAGTCAATAAGAATTTTTCTTTTTTTATTGTTTAAGAATACTGGTCTACATATTCTAAGATTATGATGCATATAAACATCAATATCTGTAAATTTGCATCCATCAACTGCCTTAACCTCAATTAAACAGTGACTTATAGAGCCAGCTTCACCGATAAAAATTGCAGCATGAGACCAATTAGAATTAGTAATGAATTGAATTGCACTGCTTACCCGACTCTGTCCTTCAACTAAAACTACATCACCCGGTTCTAAAGCAGATTTTATATCATCGATACTAATTCTGAAGTAATGATCTTCGTATATATGCTCCCTAGTCAGATACTTCGCCAGCTGAGTGCCAATGAGTCGTAATAACATCAAATTGGTCTAGTTCTCCATTAGCTGGCGCCAGTGTATTCTACATAGGGACTCATATAAATCATTTCCTCCAATCTGTATTTGAGACCCATCTTTAATAGGTTTATTATTAGCAGATTTCCTAACCACCATAGTAGCTTTTTTCCCACAATGGCATATCGTCTTTATTTCCTTTAATTCATCTGCTAAGCCTAGCAGTGCAGATGATCCCGAAAATAAATTTCCTTGAAAGTCAACCCTTAGTCCGTAACACAAAACTGGTAGAAAGAGGTCATCAACAGCTCTTGCCAGTTGCCAAACTTGTTCTTTGGTTAAGAATTGAGCTTCATCAATTAAAACACACGCAATTGGAGAGCTTTTTTGCTTTAATTTCAGTAGGTTATACAAGTTTAGTCTCTTATTAAATGTATCAGCTCGTTTCTCTATCCCTATCCTACTAGCTATCTTCCCTTCACCAGATCTATTATCAATTTCTGCTGTTAAAAGATAAGGCACCATACCTCTTTCCTCATAGTTATGCGCAGCTTGTAACAGAATTGTTGATTTTCCTGCATTCATAGTTGAATAATTGAAAAATAACTTAGCCATAATTCATCCTAACTCTAGAATCTCACGTGCTTTTTTCCAAGAAGCAACAGGCCTATTGTACTGTTCACAAATTTCTTTAGCAATCTTAACTAAGCTAGCGTTTGAAGGAGCCAATGTCTCTTTATCAATTCTAATGTTATCTTCCAATCCAGTTCTAACGTGTCCCCCCAATTTGATGCACCATTCATTCAAAATTCTCTGATTTTTTCCAATCCCTGCACCACACCATAAAGCTTTTGGCAAAAGTCGATTAACAGTCTTTATATAATATTCAAAGACATCAAAATCAGCGGGCATAGCATTTTTTACCCCCATAACAAATTGAATATACAAATTTCCTTGTAATTTATTCTGGTTAGCTAAACTAGCTGCTTGATGAATATGAGATAAATCAAAAATCTCTATTTCAGGTTTAACAGAATTTCTAATCATTTCTTCTGCAAGCCAATCAACAAGATCAGGAGGGTTCTCATAAACTCTTGTTGGAAAATTGTTTGAACCGACAGTTAATGAAGCCATGTCTGGTTTTAGCTTCAGCATTTTGCCCCGGTCAAAACCATTGCCTGAGCGACCACCTGTAGAAAGTTGGATTATCATTCCAGGGCAATATTTTTCGATACCTTCTTTCAATCTTCTATATCTATCAGGGTCGATGCTGGGCGTTCCATCATCATTGCGAACATGACAATGGGCTATGCTGGCACCTAATTCATAGCATTCTTGAGTACTTTCTATCTGTTCCGATATGCTTATTGGAACTGCAGGGTTATCTTCTTTAGTAGGGACAGAGCCTGTAATTGCAACACATATAATACAAGGATCATTCATCCCTGTAATATAGTTTGAAACAAGGTAAATTAAAAATAAAATATCGGTGGATTATATGTTCTTATCTTATTAAAGTTAATCATGTATTACGCTACTTTTAACTCTAATGCCTACCTACACCATATTGCCTTGAACACTACCCGTCCTTTGGAATTGGCTAAGTTTTACGAAAAGGCATTATCTATAGAAAGAAAGCCAATAAAGGGTGGTTGGATTATATCTGGGGCTAGAAGAAAAGTTCTTATATTAAGTAACAAACAAAATAGCCTAGGATTTGCAAGTTTTGCCTGTCAAGACAGCCACTCTTTTAAAGTATTAAAAAGAAATTTCATGGAAAAGGGTATAAAAACATTTCAAGATAATAAATCTCTTTTTCATCATGATCATTTCTATATTTTAGACTGCGACGGCAACAAAATTTATTTTGGACTTGCTAAAGATAAAAAGGATCAAATTTCTAATCTTTTTGCCCCATTACAGCATATTACCTTTACCTCTGAAAACTTAGACGATTTTGTTGACTTTTATGTTAATAAACTTGGATTTAAAATTTCAGATAAAGTTATTAACAAAGAGGGTCAGCTAACAACTTGCTTTATGAGATCAAATCAGGAGCATCACACTGTTGCCTGTTTTCTAAGCGACAAATCGGGTTTAGATCATTATAGTTTTGAAGCAGGAACATGGGAATGGATAAAGAATTGGTGTGATCATTTTTCCAAACAAAATATTCAATTGATTTGGGGGCCAGGTCGTCATGGCCCGGGTAATAATCTTTTTGCATTTATTGAAGATCCTGATGGAAATAAAATTGAGATATCTGCAGAGTTAGAAATTGTTCATGATAGGCAAACTAAAAAATGGCCTCATGAACCCAAAACATTAAATTTATGGGGTAACGCAATAATGCGCTCTTAAAGGAGGAAATTTATGAAATATGCAAGTTTTTTAAGATTAGGTGAAACCTGTTTTGGAGTTTTCCATGAGGGTAAAATCTTTGACCTCACCTATCAATTGGCTGGGGGTTCTTCAAGCTTGAAAGAAGCCATTCATTTTGGAAGTATTCCAGATAATATAGAAGAATTAGAAAGCTATTTAGCTAATGTTACTGCCTACGAACCCGCTGATATAACATTTCTACCCGTTATACCAGATCCAGGAAAAATCTTTTGTATTGGGCTCAATTACGAAAAGCATAGGAAAGAAACAGAAAGACCAGAGGTTCAATATCCCACTATTTTTACTCGATTTGCAGAAAGCCAAGTGGCGCATCGAGAAGCGGTAATTAAGCCTATTTTGTCTGATAGAGTGGACTTTGAAGGTGAGTTAGCTGTAGTAATTGGAAAAGGTGGTAAAAATATCTCTTTAGAAGAAGCTATGCAAAGTATTGCAGGATATACTTGTTATAACGATGTATCTATTAGGGATTACCAGAGACATACCAGTCAGTTCGTTCCAGGAAAAAATTTCTCAAAAACAGGGAGTTGTGGACCATTTTTAAAATTAGCATCGTCGATAAAAAATTATCAAAGCTTAACTATAAAAACAATATTGAATGGCGAGGTTATGCAAGAAGCAAAGCTTGATCAATTGATTTTCAAAATACCTGAGATAATCTCCTATATCTCTTCTTTTACTCCTTTAGTCGCCGGAGACATTATCGTTACAGGAACTCCTGGTGGAGTGGGAGATAGGCGAGATCCACCTTTATATATGAAAAATGGTGATATTGTAGAGGTCGAAATTTCGGAAGTTGGTAAGCTAGTTAACCCAGTGCTCGATGAAAATATTATCGTTTGAATGCTTTTCAAATTATTGTGAAGAAAAATTTTGATGTAATTATTGTTGGAATGGGTCCTTCCGGACTCGTGTTAGCTGGCTTGCTAGCTAACTATGGTATTAAGGTTGGTATTTTTGAAAGGAATAAAAGTACTGTCAAAGAACCACGAGCGGTTTCTATAGATGATGAGTCGCTCCGAGTTCTTCAAAGTTTTTCGTTACATCAAGCTGTATTAAAGAATGTTTCTCAAAATTATGGGTCTCATTACTACGATGCCAAAGGTAAGCTATTTTTGAAAGTTGAACCGAATTCATGTGAAAATGGCTTTTTTAAACGAAATGCTTTTGATCAACCAACTTTTGAAAGCACATTGAGGAAACATCTGGAGGGTAAAAAAAACATCGACATCAATTTTTCACATACACTAATTTCTATAAAAAACGAGACTAACCGTGTCATCGCGAATTTTAAGGATAGTAAAGGGATAAAAAAAAGCATTTTAGGGCGGTATCTCGTAGGTTGTGATGGTGGACAATCAACTGTTAGAGACCTTATTGGCGTGGTAATGAGAGGTAGCACTTTTAGTCAAAAATGGTTAGTCGTTGATATATATAATACAAAAAATTTTTTTAGGCATACGCAAGTTTATTGTAACCCCAAGCGTCCATCCATAACTTTACCTGGTCCCAATGATATAAGGAGATATGAGTTTAAACTAAATGATGGAGAGGGATCTAAAAAATTAAGTGAAGATTTTACAAGAAAGCTTATAGCAAGTGTCGGAGTAGATGGACAAGCAAAGATTAGAAGATCACAAGTATATCAATTTCATGCATTGATCGGTTCAGATTGGAAAAAAAAATCTGTATTTATTGCAGGTGATGCAGCGCATTTGTCTCCGCCGTTTGCTGGGCAGGGAATGAATAGCGGAATTAGAGATGTAGGGAACTTGGGTTGGAAATTAGCGTTAGCTGTTAAAATGCCACAATCAAGTAATATACTGGAAACCTATTTTCTGGAAAGAAAAGAACATTGCTGGGCCCTAATTAATTTGGCGATACGAATGGGTAAAATAATGATGCCAAAAAACAGTTTGTATTCTTTTTTTAATTCATCTTTTTTTAGGCTAATGAAGTTAAATAAAACACTGCTTAGTTATATGTCTCAAATGAAATATCGGCCCAAACCTAAATTAAAAACGGGACTTATTTTTTTTCATGGGAAAGAGACAAGGGATGATAAGAAATTAATTGGAACGCTATTTCCACAACCCTTAGTGCAAGATAGGGCTGGAATTTTGTCTAACTTGGATGAGGTTTTGGGTAACAAGTTTTCTTTAGTTTGTTATATAAAAAACCATGAGACTTATATCAGTCTGGAGAAACATCTTAATAATTTTTCAAAAACTTGTAAGGTTGTTATTGTATTGAATCAATCTTGCATGATTTTCCCAAGTAGGCATGAGGTTGTTCGAGATTTTAATAACCTTTTAGAAAAAATGGAGACAAGGGTGCCAGAGAATAGTGTTCTTTTACTTCGACCTGATAAATTAGTATCCGCAATCTATGAAAAGAATAATCTTCATTATTTATCAAATTTATTAAATAATAACGAGATATTTAGTTTTTAGAGTGTATAGTTACTATAAATTTAAAAATTATTAACAACTGGGGAGGAAGTTTAATGAAATTATTTTTAAGATTTTTAGTCGCATCTGCTTCTGTAATGTTTCTTTCATTATCTGCATACGCAGGAGAAGTGGTACTAAAGTTCCATTCATTTCCACCAATGCCTGCAAATTCTAACGCAAAGTTTGTTAAACCGTGGAGTGAAAAGGTATTAGCGGAGTCAAATGGAGAAATAAAAGTTGAAATATATCCTGCGATGCAGCTTGGTGGAAAACCACCTCAACTTGTTGATCAAGTAAGAGACGGTGTAGTAGACATCGTTTGGACTGTTGCTGGTTATACACCGGGAAGATTTCCACACTTAGAAGCGTTTGAATTACCTTTTATGCCTGCGTCTGCTGAGGCGACATCTCAAGCACTACAAGAATACGTAGATACTGTAGCTGCCTCTGACCTTAAAGACTATAAGGTTTTAGCCGTATTTTGTCATGCTCCAGGAAAAATTCATACTAAAGAAAAAGTTATTAAGTCTGCAGCTGATTTAAATGGTATGAAGATGCGTGGTCCTACTAGAGTGATAACCAAAATGTTAGAAGGCTTAGGAGCAACGCCGGTAGGAATGCCTGTCCCTGCGGTGGCTGGAGCACTATCAAAGGGTGTGATTGATGGCATGGTTGTGCCTTGGGAAATTATGCCGTCTTTCAAACTTCATGAGCTTACAAAAGCACATACCACAGTTTCGGGATCCAGAGGATTATACACAACCCCGTTTTTGTTCTTGATGAATAAAGCGAAATATGAGTCTTTAAGTAATGAGCATAAAAAGGTTATTGATAATAATGCTGGTCTTGCCCTGGCAAAACTTGCTGGACAACTTTGGGACGGTTTCGAAGTTCCAGCTAGGAAGTTAGCATTAGATGCTGGCGGAACAATACACTCTCTATCAGGAGGTCCTCTTGCAGAAATGAAGGCAGCTGGTGAAGGCCTTGAGAAGGATTGGATTAAATCAGCTAATGATCGCGGCCTAGATGGTGCAATGCTTGTTAAAACTGCGAAAGACTTAATCGCAAAATATGACAAGTAAAAATACTTTGTTAGATCTTGAAGAAACAGAGCGCCCAAACGATATTTTTGGGCGCTTTTTACTTAAGATTGTAACATATTTAGCGATTTGTGGAGGTATAGTACTTGTTGTAATAGTACTTATAAATTTCATTTCTATCGCAGGTAGAACAATGTTTGGAAAGCCTCTTACAGGAGATTTTGAACTTGTTGAAATGGGATGTGCAGTTGCAATGTTTTCATTTTTGCCGCTTTGTCAATTTAAGAATGGCAACGTTATTGTAGATTTTTTTACAGTAAACCTGTCTGACAAAATTAAAGACTGCTTAAATGGGCTAGGTGCTTTTTTATTTTTTTTAGTATCTTCTTTTTTTACATGGAGGATGGTTTATGGAGCCTTAGACATGTTCAAGTACAATGAACAAACGATGTTACTTCAAATTCCTGTTTGGATTCCATTTGTTCCAGCGGTTATTTCTTTTGGTATTCTATCGATAACTTGCCTTTATACATCAATAATATTTTTCAAATCTGCTCTAAAATAGAAAATATTTATCATGGATAGACTCTACCTCGGCATAATAGCTTTCCCAATTCTTTTTTCTTTATTGGCTTTGAGGGTTCCCATTGGTTTAGCAATGTTGGTCGTTGGCTGTTCAGGAACAATTTTTATCGCTGGTTGGTTGCCTATTATGTCCCAAGTAAAGACAAGTGCATGGCATCTTTTTTCTAATTATTCATTCACAGTTATTCCTCTATTTTTACTGATGGGAAACTTTGCCTCTAAGGCGGGAATGAGTGAGTCGCTATTTCGGTTTGCTGGTGCTTGCCTTGGACACAGACGAGGTGGGGTGGCTATGGCAGCAGTCGGTGCATGTGCTGGTTTTGGTGCCATATGTGGTTCATCTCTTGCTACAGCCGCTACCATGGGTCGTGTGGCTCTTCCCGAGCTACGTAGAATGGGTTATTCTGGTTCTTTAAGCACTGGGGCTTTGGCCGCTGGTGGAACGTTAGGTATTTTGATACCACCATCAGTTATATTGATAATCTATTCAATTTTAACCGAACAAAATATTGCAAAAATGTTTTTAGCAGCCTTTGTGCCAGGTATCTTAGCTGCAATTGGATATCTGATAGCAATAGCTATTTTCGTAAGGATAAAACCAGATTCGGGTCCACCCACAAGCTATGTGGGATGGAGGCAAAGACTTAATTTATTTGGGCAAGTGTGGCAAATACTTGTTATATTTTTTCTTGTAATTGGAGGTATTTATCTTGGGTGGTTTACACCAACAGAGGGGGCTTCAATAGGTGCAGCCGGTACAGGTATTATGGCACTCTTTACAAAAGGCTTCAATTTTAGTGATTTAATTGATGTTATTAAGGATACAGCTGTCACGTCCGCTATGATTTTTTTAGTATTATTAGGGGCTGAGTTCTTTAATTCTTTTATTGCACTTACGCAAATAACTAATGAATTAGCAACATTTGTTATTAGCAATGAGCTCTCTCCATATCTAGTCGTATTTTGTATATTAGTTCTATACATTCTTTTAGGTTGTCTTATGGATAGCTTAGCTATGATACTACTAACTATACCTGTATTTTTCCCCATCATTATTGAGTTAGATTTTGGAATGAGTATTGAGGAGGTTGCAATCTGGTTTGGTATCCTTACTCTTATCGTGGTTGAAGTGGGGCTAATAACCCCACCAGTGGGCTTGAATGTTTTTATAATTAATAAAATGGCAAAAAATGTTCCAATTTCAGATACCTTTATTGGAGTTTTGCCATTTTTAATAAGCGACCTTATTAGGGTCGGCATACTGTTTATCTTTCCTAGTATAAGCTTGTTTTTAATTCGGCTTTTTGGGTGAAGTAATTTGGAGGTTTTGTAATGAAAAATGAAGAAATAGTGGACTCGTTGAAGGTCATAAAGTGTCAACATGTATCTTTAGAAGTCAGTAATGTTGATGTTTCTCTAAAGTTTTATAGAGACTTTCTGGGATTAAAGCTCTCAGAAAGGCATTATGCCAATGAAAATTCTGCCATACCTTTCGAAATGGCGTTTATGAGACTTGGTAAGCAACATCATGATCTTGTGCTAACGCATGATCCAAAGAGAGACTACCCAGAAAAAATATTTAATTCTGGTCCTGCTGGAATTCATCATTATGCATTTGAATGTCCAAATAAAAAAAGTTTCGACATGTATTTGGAAAGGGCAAAGGAAATGTCATTAGAAATTGTAAGGGGACCCGTTCTTCATAGTGCATATCAATATAAAGGTGATGGAACGTGGGGAGAAAATTGGAGTTTTTACGTTTTAGATCCGGATAAGCACCGAATAGAAATTTTTTGTGAAATGGCGGAGATAGACAATGCTGGTTGTTATATAATGGAAAATGGTAAAAAGGTACCTAATAAAAAGGTAGAAGAAATTTAATTAAAATACATGATGAAAAAGAATTTTGATTGCATCGTTATTGGTTACGGTCCTGTCGGCGCTTTACTCTCAATATTTCTATCAAAATTAGGATTGAGTGTTGCGGTAATAGATAAAAATTTAGATGTTTATCCATTACCACGAGCAATACATTTTGACGAAGAAGTTATGCGTATTTTCCAAATGGTTAATCTTAGCAAGCAGATTTCTAATATCTCTCGAATTGGTACAAAGGGGATGCATTTTGTTGATGAAGAAGACAATATTTTAATGGAAAGAAAAGGATCAAACTCCATTGGGGAGTATGGTTGGCAAAAAAGCTGGTATTTTCATCAACCTCAGCTTGAAAGACTCTTGAGGAGTAACGCAGAGAAGGAGAAAAACTTCGTTAGCTTTTTGGGGTATGAAACCCAAGAAATAAACCAAGATAGTGATTTAGTAACTGTTACATCATATAGCAAGAGTTTAAAAAAAGAGCTTGTGCTACAAAGCAAATACCTAGTTGGTTGCGATGGAGCAAACTCAAATGCGAGCGACTTTATAGGGCAAAAAGTAAAAGATTATGGATTAAAAGAAAAGTTTTTAGTCCTCGATCTAATAGTCGATAATCGATACCAAAACATTAAAAACTTGCCAGATTACACTGTTCAGCACTGTGATAAGGTTAGGCCAGTCACGCGTTGTTACATAAATAAAAAAAGAAGAAGATGGGAAGTCAAAATATTGGCTAGCGATAATGAAGACGAGTTCTTAAAAAGTAAAACTATATGGAAATTCCTAAGCAAATGGATAGACAAGAAAAGTGCAAAAATCGAGCGTAGCCAGTTATATACTTTTAGATCAATAATTAAGAAAAAATGGTTTAAAAATAGGGTAATTTTAGCAGGAGACAGCGCACACCTTTCTCCTCCCTTTCTTGGGCAAGGTATGTGTGCTGGTATTCGTGACGTTGCAGCCTTAGCATGGCGTTTAAAAGGATATGCCAGCAATAAACTGTCGGCTGATGATTTAGTAAACTATCAAGCAGAAAGGTTTCCGCATGTATCTGCTTTTATTAAGTTGGCTGCTGAAGTAGGCAAGATAATGTCCAACCCAGGCTTGCTTATGAAGTCTGAAAAGTCACAAAGCATGCGATTATTTGATTTCCCGAAACCGAGATTAAAAACTGGGTTTTTTTATAAATGTTCTTTATCTGGGACATTATTTCCACAATTTACTGAGGATAGTAAAAAAAGTGATGATACCCTTGGGTATAAATTTATTTTACTAGTTTTAGAAAATAATGCGTGTTCCGAAGTTAATATGGATCCAAACATATTAACTAAAAAAGTCGCTAAAGGGTCTTTAAGAAATTGGATTATTAAAAGCAAAAAAGAAGCGGTGATTATTCGACCAGATAAATATATTTTTGGCAGCGCATCCTCAAAAAAAGAGGTAAGTTCACTACTTAATTGTTTTAGTCATATGTACCGAGCTTAATATTGCTTTAGTATAAACATGTAAAGTGCTGATTTTATTAATATTTTACGACTTTATTTCCTTTTGAAAGCCACTCTTTTATTCCTTTAGTATTATAGATATTGGGAAAATCATTTGTTTTTTCTAATGCTTTCGCGATTGCAGTAGTTCTTCTGCCCGTTCTACAAAAAAGAATTATTCCCTTTTCAGAGTTTGTAATATTTTTAACTTTGTTAATAAATTCTTTGAAATCGTAAGTTCCATCTTTCTCGAAAAAAGTATGGTGATAGCTGTTTTCAATTACTCCAGTTGAAACCCATTCGTCTTTACGTCTTACATCGATAAGCGGAATGCCTAGCGACATCAGTCTCTTAATTTCATCATTTTCTATATTTTTTGTCTCAGCATAACTGTTACCGGTTAAGATGAAGATAAATAAAAGTATTAAGGTTATGATGCGTTTAAGTTTCATTTGAATACGAACAGTTGGAATCCAATTGCAATACGACTATATTCTACACTAGTCACAGAACATTAGATATCTATACAGGAAATATTCAAATGGATAAACTCAAATCTTTTATAACTGCGCTATGTTTCTTCCTCACTACAAGTGTTTGTATGGCGCAAAACGAAATTATATCTCACGGTATTTCAACTTTTGGGGATTTGAAGTACGAAAAAGACTTTAAGCATTTATCTTACGTGAATCCTGATGCTCCAAAAGGAGGTGAAATTTCTTTTTGGGCGTTTGGATCGTTCGACTCAATGCATCCTTACACGAGAAAGGGAAGAGCAGGAGCGTACTCTTCAATATTTTTTGAAAGCCTACTAGAAGGTACGTCTGATGAAATAGACTCAGCATACGGATTAATTGCAAAAGAGATTGAATATCCAGAGGACCGTTCATGGGTTATTTTTACGCTCAGGAGTGAAGTATTATTCTCTGACGGATCGCCTTTAACCGCTAAAGATGTGCTTTTTTCGTATAAATTACTTAAAGAAAAAGGTCTTCCTTCTTTTAGAGCAGTGTTGGAAAAAGATATTCAATCGGCGGAACTTATTTCGGATCGTAAAATAAAATTTATTTTCAACGAAGAGGTACCAAAAAGAGATTTAATTAATACGGTCGGTGGATTGCCGATTTTTTCAGAAAAATACTTTACAGATAACAAAGTAGATTTTGAAGCATCAACCTTAACTCCTGCTTTAGGCTCAGGGCCATATATTTTGGATAAAGTAGATGTAGGTAAACAGATTATATACAAAAAAAATCCAAACTACTGGGGTCATGATCTTCCAATTAATAAAGGTAGATATAACTTCGATAAATTTAGAATTGAATACTTTGCAGATTATAATTCCGCTTTCGAAGGTTTTAAAGCTGGTACATATACTTTCAGAAACGAGGCATCTTCAAAAATATGGGCCACTGGTTATGATTTTCCCGCATTGGAAAAGAATTGGGTTAAGAAAACGACACTTCCAGATGGAAACTTATCTTCGGGGCAATCATTTGTTTTCAATTTGAGACGAGAAAAATTTCAAGATATTAGGGTTAGAAAAGCCATAGGATTAATGTTTAATTTTGAATGGTCTAATAGCACTCTCTTTTATGGTCTCTATGAGCGGATAAATTCATTTTGGGACAATAGTGAACTCAAGGCTTCGGGAATGGCAACAAATCGAGAGCTAGAAATTCTTAACAAATATAAGTCTATTCTAGAAGCTAATAACTTTAGTGAAGAAGTTTTTTCATTCCCTAAATCGTCATTGAAACAACTTGACCGAAAAAACTTAAGGCAAGCATCCAGATTATTAGATGATGCAGGTTGGGAGGTTGGTGACGATGGTTTGCGAAGAAACGCTGATGGTAAAACACTTGATGTTGAGATACTGAACGATAGTCAGGCATTTGACCGCATAATTAACCCCTATATTGAAAACTTAAAAAAGCTAGGTATCAATGCTGCAAATATAAAAATTGACAATGCGCAGATGACTGACAGGCGTAGGAAATTTGATTTTGATATACTGGTTGGTTTTTTGAGCACTCAATTAACTCCAGGGTCTGAGCTTGAGCAATATTTTGGATCTGAGTCTGCCGATTTTTCAATTTTTAACTTAACCGGCGTTAAAGATCAGGGTGTTGATGCAATAATTAAGGAGGTAAGAGCGGCAAAGTCTAGAGAGGAATTGGGGTTCGCAATAAGGGCATTAGATAGGGTTTTAAGAAATAAAGTCATCTGGGTACCTCAGTGGTTTAAGAATAAACACACAATTGCTTATTTTGATATGTATGAGCATCCTAAAAACTTACCGCCATATGATATTGGTGTTCTTGATACCTGGTGGATGAATTCTGAAAACTATGATGATTTAAAGGATCAGGGTGCTTTAAAATAATTTTAAAAAATGCTCAGTTATATCTTTAGAAGATTAATCCTTATTGTACCCACATTAGTTGGGATAATGTGTATAAATTTTTTCTTGGTACAGTTTGTTCCTGGTGGTCCTATCGAACAAATAATAAGTGACCTAGAAAAAAATAGCTCTTTTCTTGATAGTATTGGTGGAGGCTCTCAAGAAGTAAAAACAAGCGATGGACTTGAATCGTATAAGGGATCGGTTGGGTTGCCAAAAGATTTTATCGATGAATTGGAAGCACAATTTGGTTTTGATAAGCCGCTTTGGGAGCGGTTTTTTTCAATGATGTACGACTATATTACGTTTGACTTCGGGGATAGTTATTTTCGATCAATTTCAGTTATAGAACTTATAATAGAAAAGATGCCCGTTTCTATATCATTAGGCTTATGGACAACCCTGTTGGCGTATATGATATCTATTCCCTTAGGAATAAGAAAAGCTCTATTGGATGGTTCAAGTTTTGATAATTGGACATCTACGCTCATTATAATTGGATACTCTATTCCTGGATTTTTATTTGCAATTTTTCTTTTGGTTCTTTTTGCAGGTGGTTCCTATTTACAATTGTTTCCTATCAGAGGACTAGTATCCTCAAATTTTGAAAATATGTCCTTTTTTGGGCAAATAAAGGATTATTTCTGGCATATTGCACTTCCAGTTATAGCATCCACAGTTTCAGCTTTCGCTACATTGACATTACTAACGAAAAACTCGTTTTTAGACGAAATAAAGAAACAATATGTAATTACCGCAAGATCAAAAGGCTTGAGTGATCAAAGAGTTTTATATGGCCATGTTTTTAGAAACGCTATGTTGATTATAATAGCTGGGTTTCCTGGACTTTTTATTTCAGTTTTTTTTGGATCCTCTTTAATTATTGAAACTATTTTTTCTCTAGATGGATTGGGTCGTTTGGGTTTTGAGGCTGCAGTATCAAGAGACTATCCCGTAGTATTTGGTACTCTTTATATTTTTGGCTTATTAGGATTGTTGGTAGGGCTTCTCTCAGACTTAATGTACGTCTGGGTTGACCCAAGAATTGATTTTGAAAAGAGACAATCTTGAGCAAACAACTTAATTGGAAAAGATGGGAAAATTTCAAAAAAAATAGGCGTGCCTTTTATTCGGCAATTATTTTTGGAATGCTTTTTTTTCTTTCTTTATTTGCAGATATCATAGCTAACGATAAGCCTTTATATATTAAGTCTCAAGACAAGGTATATTTCCCTATTTTTAATTTTTATTCTGAGGTCGAGTTTGGGGGTGACTTGAAAACGGAGGCAATATACGCTGATAGAGAAATACAATGTCTTATTTTAACAGAAGGCAATGATGATTGTTGGAACTCTCCTGAAACCATTATATCTAAAGGATATAAAAATAAAACAAATAAAGGAGTAATAATTTGGCCTCTTATTCGGTTCAATCATAATACTATTGCCGACTTAAATGTACCAGCACCATCACCACCGGATAGT
Source organism: uncultured Alphaproteobacteria bacterium (assembly GCA_902611475.1). Classification (GTDB taxonomy): domain Bacteria; phylum Pseudomonadota; class Alphaproteobacteria; order Rhodobacterales; family Rhodobacteraceae; genus CACIJG01. Next base: position 6,535 of record CACLZW010000007.1, on the reverse strand, counting down.
GAGCATTGGCTTGGGACGGATGATACTGCAAGAGATGTATTAGCAAGAATAATTTATGGGTTTCGTATCTCTGTGATATTTGGGTTAACCGTTACTTTTTTTGCAAGTATGGTTGGTATTTTTGCAGGTGCAATGCAGGGCTATTTTGGTGGGAAAACGGATTTATTCACCCAGCGATTTATAGAAATATGGAATTCTGTGCCCTCTCTTTACGTGATAATTATTATATCAGCTTTTTTGAGAATAGACTTTTTGTTATTAATGCTCTTGATAACTTTATTTAGCTGGACGGCGTTGGTGGGTGTCGTCCGAGCTGAATTTTTAAGAGCTAGAAACTTTGAGTATGTAATGGCAGCGAAGGCTCTCGGTGTATCAACGGGTTCAATTATTTTTAAGCATTTATTGCCCAATGCGATGGTTGCAACGCTCACTTTAGTGCCGTTTATACTAACAGGATCTATAGGATCGTTAGCAGCGCTTGACTTTTTAGGCTTTGGTTTGCCCGCTTCGTACCCATCGCTTGGTGAACTTACTATGCAAGCAAAGCAAAATCTTCAGGCACCTTGGTTGGGCTTAAGTGCGTTTTTTGTATTTTCTATAATGCTGGCGCTCCTCGTTTTTATTTTTGAAGGCATAAGAGATGCTTTTGATCCAAGAAAGACTTATCTATGAGAACTCATCTATTAAGCTTAGAGAACTTATCTATTTATTTAAATGGGTTTAAGGGTGATACTAAAAAGTTAGTTTCTAACATAAATATTAATATCCATAGAGGAGAATTTGTTGCGTTAATAGGAGAGTCTGGCTCTGGAAAGTCTTTATCCGCACTTTCTACTGTTGGTTTGTTACCCTCTGCTATCAAAGCCTCAGGTACAGGAAAGTGGCTAAATCTGAACTATGATTTGGCTGATCATAATTCTTTAAAAATGTTTCGTGGAAAGGAAATAGGCTTTATTTTTCAAGAGCCTTTAGTATCTCTGAATCCTCTTCACACTATAGGCAAACAAATTGGTGAGTGTATAACAACACATGCGCACATTCCAAACGCAGATCTTAGGGATAAAGTTATCGCTTTATTGAAAGATGTTAAACTTGATGACCCAAAGAGACGCTTTAATCATTATCCACATCAATTATCAGGTGGCCAACGTCAAAGAGTGATGATTGCAATGGCGCTTTCAAATAAACCAAAGCTTCTAATTGCAGATGAGCCTACTACCGCTTTAGATGTAACTATCCAAAAAGAGATCCTTGATTTGTTACACTCCTTAAGAGCCTCCTATGATCTTTCAATATTATTCATAACGCACAATTTAAAGATTGTTAAAAATTTGGCTGATCGTTTATATATTATGAAAGAAGGGGAAATAGTTGAAAGTGGTAAAACCGAAGATGTTTTTAAAAAACCAACTCATGCATACACAAAAGACTTAATCGAGCCTAAGATTAAAATTATAAAATCAAGATTAAACACTTCAAAGATTCTTTTATCAGCTGAAAACTTGTCAGTTAAGTATAAAGGCCCTAGAAGCTTATTTAGAAGCTCGTCTAAAGACTTTTGTGCCCTAAATAAAGTTTTTTTTAATATTAAATTGGGCGAGACACTTGGAGTTGTAGGCGAAAGCGGTAGTGGTAAAACAAGCTTAGCTCTATCAATACTTAAGTTGGTAGATTATCAAGGAGATATAAAATTGCATCTTCCTGAACCTCGTCTCAGAAAAAAGGAAAGACTTAAAAATTACAGACGTAATGTTCAAATTGTTTTCCAAGACCCTTTTTCTTCACTCTCACCAAGACTTTCAATTCGTGATATAATCGGTGAAGGTATTATTTCACATCGTATCTTTTCTAAAGAACAGGTAGAAGAAAAAATACTATTAGCTCTGAGTAGAGTAGACCTTGACAAAGATACTCTAGAAAGGTATCCCCATGAGTTTTCTGGTGGACAACGACAGCGTATCGCAATTGCAAGAGCGATAATTATGGAACCGAAGCTCCTAATTTTAGACGAGCCAACTTCATCATTGGATGCGGCTATTCAAAAACAATTAATTAAGTTGTTAATTGATTTGCAAAAAGACCTTAATTTATCTTATTTATTTATAAGTCACGATTTAGAGTTAGTTTCAACTATTTCTCATAGAATGGTTGTAATGAAAGATGGTATGATTGTGGACGAGGGAACTCCGGCAAGACTATTAAGGTATTCAAAAAACGAATACACAAAAAGGTTAGTAGAAAGTTCAATTTTTTAAAAAAGGATTTTGTGATGAATTATGACGAACAAAATATTTTTGCAAAAATTATCAGGGGTGAATTGCCTGCTGAAAAAATTTATGAGGACGAAAAGGTTTTGGCTTTTATGGATATAATGCCAAGGTCGCCAGGTCATTTTCTTGTTATACCTAAGGCGAGTGTTCGGAATATTCTGGATATTGATAATGAAAGTCTATGTGCAGTTATTAAAGTGGTGAAAAAGCTTGCGATTGCATCCAAGAAAGCAATGAATGCAACGGGTATAACTATACAGCAATTTAGTGAGGCTGATGGAGGTCAAGAGGTCTTTCACTTGCATTTTCATGTTATACCTAGATATGAAGGCAAACCCATGGATAGACCTGGTCAAATGGTAAAAGACATGTCGATTTTATCGTTGCAGGCTAACAAAATAAAGGCCGAATTAGGAGCTTAGTTAGATAGTCATGTATGAATATAGTGGAAGGGCTTTGGTATTTGGTGCTAGTGGTGGTATAGGTCAAGCGTTTAGCAGGTTCTTGGAGAGTAAGCTCGGTTCAGAAAATGTGGTAAAGATAAGCCGATCCTTTGATGGGTTTGAGATTTCAGATGAAGAAAAAATATTTAAACTTTCTGAATCAATAGAAGGTTCATTCAATTTGATTATCAATGCAACAGGGGTTTTGCAAACTACTGAAGAGGGGCCTGAGAAAACGATTAATGTGGTTAAACAAAAATTAATGATTGATATGATGACGATTAATGCAATAGGGCCCGCTTTATTATTAAAAAATTTTTCTAAAAAATTGGATAAGACAAAATTTAGTGTATTCGTTAATCTATCTGCCCGAGTGGGTTCCATAACGGATAATAGACTTGGGGGTTGGATTTCCTATAGGTCATCTAAAGCTGCTCTAAATCAAATCATTAAGACTTCTTCTATAGAGATAAATAGGAGAAATAAAAATGCTATTTGTGTGGGACTTCATCCGGGTACAGTTAAAACAAGCTTTACAGAAAAATTTCAAAATACTACTGAAACCATTTCGCCGGATAAGTCTGTTAAGATGATGATGAATGTTGTTGAAAACCTTTCTGTGGATGACAATGGGTATTGTTTTGCCTATGATGGAAAGGTAATTCCTGCGTGAACTCTACATTCTAACTTTTAGTTTTAGGACTTACACCGCTTCTTTATTAATTGAAAGGTTGTTTGTAGTTGATAAGTGAAAACACTAAGGGAGCATTTTTAATCTCTCTCGCGGCAGCTTGCTATGTAATGAGTGATATTTTCATGAAATTTCTTTCATCGGAAATCTCAATGTTTCAAACAACCTATTTAAGAGGACTGTTAGTAACCTTTTTTCTTTTTTCTTACTGTTATATGAGTGAGGCATCCTTTTTTATTAAAGAATGGAGAGACCGAATTGTAATAACAATTAGATCGACTTTAGAAGTTATCATGACGTATGCGTTTCTGGCAGCTCTATTCAACATGAATGTAGCTAATGCTAATGCTATTCTTCAATTAATTCCTCTAATAGTTCTTTTGGGATCATTCATTTTTTTACGCCAATCACCAAAGACATACGAATGGATTGCTGTCTTGGTTGGATGTTTTGGTGCAGTTATAATTATTCGCCCGGGAGCATCGGATTTTAACTTCTTTACAATTCATGCTTTAGTTGCGGTTTTTTGTTTGTCAGCACGTGATCTATTAACTGTAAGATTGCATAAAAATATACCATCAAATGTAGTAGCTTTTTATAGTGCACTAATGCTGACAGTAGTTAGCTTTTTATTAAGTGAAGACACCGATCTTTTTGGAAAAGTAGATAATTCTTTATTTATAGTTTATACAGCTATATTTGTTTCTATAGGTTATATAGCCTCAGTTTCTGCCATGAGGTATGGTGAAGTAACATTTGTTTCTCCATTTAGATATACCGCCTTACTATGGGCTAGTGTCATGGGGTTTATTTTTTTTGATGAGATACCTAAATTTAGTACACTTTTTGGCGGATCTCTTATAATCCTTGCTGGAATCTTTATTTTTTATAAATCAAAAAACACTAAGAAAACTTTATAAAAACTATTTATTAAACTTTAGATGTCAAATCAGAAAACTCTCGAACATATTTTGGATCTTTTAGATGACGAAGAAGGCATTTCATTTAAAAGAATGTTTGGTGGGTATGGACTATTTAAAAATGAGCTGGCTGTTGCACTGATCCTGCGTTCAGAAATTTTCATGAAAGTTGATCAGTCAAATATAAATGATTATAAGTCTGCTTTTTCAAAACCATTTACATACAAGAAAAATGGGAAAGATATATCCCTGTCAAATTGGGCGATTCCCTCTGAAATTTTAGAAGATAAAGATTTATTTATTGAATGGTTTTTGAAGTCCTATAGGGTTGCTCTTGATAAAAAAATAGGAAAAAAAGTTGAGTATTGAAAGCTGGTTATATCTTATTTTAATTTGCCTTATGGGTGCTTCTTCTCCAGGTCCTAGCTTGATAGTGATTTTACGTCATGCAGTTGCTGATGGTAGAAGCGCAGGCATTTACGCCGCAGTAGGCCATGGCTTAGGCATTTTTATATATGCACTTGTCTCAGCGATCGGCTTAAGTTTTATATTAATTAATTCTCCAAAGATATTTTCGTTTGTCCAAATTTTAGGAGCATTATTCTTGTTGTGGATAGGCTTTCAAATACTCCAGGAAGGGCTATCAAAAAAAGATTTATCAAATTTTGGGGAATATAAAACATCGTCATCAGGCATTACATTAAATCATTTTAGAGATGGTTTTGGTATCGCAATTCTGAATCCAAAAATACTGGCTTTTTTCTCTTCTTTATTTAGTCAGTTTTTGTCTCCTGAGCAAAATTTTTCTATTCACATATTTATGGCAATTATCGCAGGGTTTATTGATGTAAGTGTCTACGTTATCATTGTTTTTCTAGTAACTCTAAAAAGCTTGCTTAAATTTTATAAGGATAAGATATTTTTTGTGGAGGTTGCGTTTGGATTGTTGTTAATCCTCTTGGGTTTTTCTATATTTGTAGTAAGCTTTAATCTTACTTATTTTGGTTAAAAAAAATGAATGAAAATAAAATTGATAGAAAAATTGCTGTTATTTTTGTAACAGATGTTGTTGGTTTCAGTAAGCTTATGGAGAAGAATGAAGACCAAACTCTTAAAAGTTTTCGTTCATGCAGGGAAATACTAGATAATTTGTTTAAAGAGCATGGAGGCCGAATTTTTAATACAGCCGGAGACTCGGTCCTTGCAGAATTTCAAAGTGCAGTTTCTGCAGTGGTTTGTGCATCTGAATTTCAAAAGTTAATTTCTGAACGAAATTCTAGTGTATCTGAAGATAGCGAAATGCATTTTCGAATTGGTATAAATATGGGTGATGTTATAGTAGAAGGCGATAATCTTTATGGGGACGGAGTAAATGTTGCCGCGCGTTTAGAGGCACTTTCGCAACCTGGTGGGGTATGTTTATCAAAAAGCATACATGATTTTGTGAATCAAAAGACTGAGTTTTTGTTCAATGATATTGGTGAGCAACGAGTAAAAAATACAGATGTTCATGCGTTCGATTTAGCGCTTAATAATCTAGAAAAAAGAGAGGCAAAAAAAGAAGAGAAACTTGATGATGTAGATGATGGCGGCAAACCCCCAGCCATTGCCGTTCTTCCATTTAAAAATTTGAGTAATGATGAAGAGCAGGAGTATTTTGCAGATGGAATTACAGAGGATATAATTGCCAACCTTTCATTGTGGAAAACATTTCCCGTTATCTCGCGGAATTCTAGTTTTTCTTTTAAAAACTCCACTGAGAAATCTGATGTAATATCGAAAGCACTGGGAGCGAGGTATTTAGTTGAAGGGAGTGTTAGAAAAGCCGGAAACAAAGTTCGAATTACTGCACAGTTAACTTCAGCAGATGATGATAAACAAATTTGGTCAAAAAGATGGGATAGGTCGCTTGAAGACATTTTTGAAGTTCAAGATGAAGTATCACGAGATGTAGCCGCACTAATTTCTCCTGCTTTAAAGGATCAGGAGCAGGTAAAGCTAAGCACTAAAGGGAAGAAAAACTTTGGTGCTTGGGATGAGTATCTTCAAGGTCTTAACATTTATAATACTCAAGATTTTGTTGGAACAACATTAGGTGATAAAGTTATTGAACACTGTAAGAGAGCAATAGAGCTTGATGCAAATTTTTGTGACGCATACGTTCTGTATTGTAACGTGCTTCAGGGAAAAATTTATAGTCATGAGCACCAA
>CACLZW010000006.1 GCA_902611475.1 uncultured Alphaproteobacteria bacterium | reverse complement strand
CATCCGTTAAGCTGACATTTATTTTTGAGCTATAACCATCTGGAGTCATATGTTTGAGAAAGTCTTTCGCTTTTCCTTCAATTATGAGTTCTGGTTTCCCAGACTTAAGATTTACTATATGCATTTCTTTCCATGATATACCCATTCTCAAGCCTATCCCGAGGGCCTTAGAACAGGCTTCTTTAGCTGCCCATCTTTTTGCATAGGAAGATGAAGGATCATATTTTCTTCTTGACCTTTGGATTTCTAGCTCAGAAAAAACCCTTTTCTCAAATCGATCTCCAAAGCGATCGAGTACTTTTCTAACCCTTTCAATATTTACAAGATCGGTACCAATACCTAATATCACTGCTACGCCCTATATAATCTAGCTTCTTTTATTTTTTGTTTCATTATCTCGACTGCACCCCTGAGTCCCATAAAAATACTGTCACTAATTATTGCATGCCCTATATTCAGTTCTTTTATTTCGCAAATTTTACTAATATAGCCAACGGACCCCGTTGTCAGCCCGTGGCCTGCATGAACTTCCAATCCTAGTTTGAAGGCATATTTTGCTGCTCTTTCTATTGTTTTGATAACTTCAATATGGTTTTTATCGTTTCTTTCATATAGCTCACAAAAATACCCCGTGTGGAGTTCAACAATGTCGGCACCAATACTTTTTGCAGCATCAATTTGTTTCTCACTTGGTTCGATAAATAAAGAGACTCTAATATCTTTTTGTTTAATAGGTTCTATGAAGGACCTTAAATTTGAAATTTTCTTAAAAACATCTAAACCACCTTCAGTTGTTAGTTCTTCTCTTTTTTCAGGAACCAAACAAACAGCATTTGGTATAACATCCAAAGCAATTTTTTGCATCTCGTCAGTAGCAGCCATTTCAAGGTTCAGAGGTAGAATGTTTTGTTGTTTTAGCCGACTTATGTCTTGATCAACTATATGCCTTCGATCTTCTCTCAAATGTGCTGTAATCCCATCTCCTCCCGCTTCCTTTACAATTTTTGCTGCCATAAGTGGGTCAGGGTAGCTTGTACCTCTAGCATTCCTTACAGTGGCAACATGGTCAATATTTACACCTAGTCTAATTTCATTTAGTCCCATGTCTTTTCCTCATCAGTTTTGTCTTAAACTTTTTTGCCTTGAGAGCACTCCTCTTTTTTTGATATGTTGCAACAAGAGGTCTTAGCAAGAAATAAGATACAACTGCAATAAAAATTCCTAAAATTAATCCACCTAATGAATATGGTATAAAAACACCGTTCAAGAACTCATTCATTCTTGGCACATTGTTATCCCCTATTGATCCCTCAGTAAAAAAGCTTTTGTATATCAGAAAAATAAAGTCTAAAAAGCCTTCAAAAATCTTCCCACCATCATCACTCGAATATTCACTACTACCTAAAATCCATTCTCCAAGCTGTAAATTAAATACTGTGATTATTGGGAAGGTTATCGGGTTTCCAACAAAAGTTCCAATTAAGGATGCTAATACGTTTGCTCGCAGCAAATAACTTAATAATCCAGCAATAAGAAAATGGAGCCCAAAAAGCGGAGTAAACGATGCGAATATTCCACAACTCATACCCAAACATATTTTATGGGGTGTGTCAGGTATTCTCTTTAATCTTATCCCAACATATTCTATTGCTCTCGAAATCCCTTTTAAGGAAAAAATTACTTCATAAAAAAACCTAAAAATCGATCTTCTTTCTCTTCTTTTAAACAACTCGTCTCTCTTTTTTTTATTTATTTAGCGTAACTATTATTCGTTCTATATCTTGACGCCTCGGAGACATCCATGTCTACCTGTATAGATGTGATTATGTTGTGTAAATGCTTTAAGTCTCTAACAGTTAGTTCGAATACTGTTTTGTAAAAATCAGGTTTCCGCATTACAAAGTTTAAATCAGAAATATTAGCACCCTGTTCTCCAATCAAAGTACAGATTCTTCCCAAAACACCCACACTATTAACCATAGTTACTTCAATGCTAGTTGAATGAACGGGCTTATTTGTACCTGAAGGCCACCTTACCTCTAACCAAAGATTAGGTTTTGATTCAAAGGCTGCTAATAGTGCACAGTCAATAGCATGCACAACTACTCCTCTCTTTTTTTGAGCAATTCCCACTATTGGATCTCCAGGGATAGGTAAACAACAGGGCGCTGGACTTCCATTACTATCAGGCGACAACCCGATAAAGTTAATTGAATCTTGGTCAGGTGAAAGAGGTGCACTTTTTGTGTTTATTAATTCTGGATAAAGGTTATTTACTAAATCGAAACCCGTAAATTGTACTGAGCCCAATGCTGCCAAAACACTATCCTCATCCTTTAATCCAAACTTTTCAGCAGCAATTTTAATTGCATTATCTGTGAGTTTTTTTCCTATTCTTTCTAAAGATACTCTAGCAATTTCTTTTCCTAGTTTTATATTTTCACCTCTTCTTTCTTCTCTTATACTTTTTCTTATTGCAGCTTTAGCTCGGCCGGTTACAACCATTTCTTCCCAACTTGCACTGGGCTTTTGACCACTTGCAGTAACAATTTTTACCGACTGCCCATTCCTTAACCTAGTCCACAATGGAACTTTTATACCATCTACCTCGGAGCCTACACAATTATCTCCGATGGAAGTATGGATAGTGTATGCAAAATCTAGAGGGGTTGCGCCTCTGGGCAACTTGACCACCTCTCCTTTTGGAGTAAAGCAAAATACCTTGTCTTGAAACATTTCTAATTTCATTTGTTCGATAAAATCGTCAGAATTTTCTACCCAAATAAATTCTTCGGATATTCTCCTAAACCAGCCTGAAGGATCAACGGCAAATGGATTCTCAAATCTCTCCCCGTTTCTATAAGACCAATGTGCTGCAACTCCAGTTTCAGCTACATCATGCATCTCTTTAGTTCTAATTTGGACCTCAACCCTTTTCCCATCTCGGCCTGAAACAGTAGTGTGGATGGAACGGTAACCATTGGATTTGGGTTGGCTAATATAATCTTTAAATCGTCCCGGCACAGCGGACCAGCGGCTATGCACTGCACCCAATGCAGTATAAACATCATTTTCATTAATTGTAATTATTCTAAATCCAAAGATGTCGGATAGTTTATAAAAAGCTTGTTGCTTATCCTGAATTTTTCGCCAAATGGAATATGGTTTTTTTTCTCGGCCTGAAACTATTGCTTTGACGCCAACTGAAGCCAGTTGATTTTCAATATCATTGATGATTTTTGGAATAAGATCATCACTTTCTTTTTTAAGCTTAAGAAATCGTCTAATTATTGAATTCCTTCCCTCTGGATTCAATATTCGAAAACTTAGATCCTCTAACTCGTCTCTAATTGATTGAATTCCCATTCTACCGGCTAGAGGAGCATATATATCCATAGTCTCATTAGCCTTTACTAATTGCCTATCGTTGTTCACTGCTCTTATGGTCCTCATATTATGTAATCTGTCTGCGAGCTTAACCAAAAGAACTCTTAAATCTTTGCTGATTGCAACAATCAATTTTCTAAAGTTTTCGGCTTGCTTTCTCTCCAATGAAGCAACTTCGAGATTTGAAAGCTTCGTCACACCATCGACAAGATTAGCAATTTCACTTCCAAATAAATCAGATACATCTCTAAAAGACTTATTTGTGTCTTCTATAGTATCGTGCAATAGAGCTGTAATAATCGAAGCGTCATCTAGTTTGAGCTCAGAGAGTATTTTAGCGACCTGAACTGGGTGTGAAAAAAAAGGTTCACCGGACTTTCGCACTTGCCCGGCGTGAGCATTTAGTCCAAAATGGTATGCTTTTTCAATTAAATTTACGTTTGTGCTTGGATTATATTCCTTTATAGCATCAATAAGTTCATCAGCAGATAACAAGTCGTTCACCTATTGTTAAGGTAAATAAATACTCTATTTTTCCTCTGATGTTTGAGCATCCATAAGAGCTCTGAGCAAATCTTCATTCGCTGTATCATCAGCATTATCGTCTTTACCCCTTTGATCTTCCCTAATGAGAAGAGACAAATCTTCATCATCTGGCTCATCAACCTCTATTTGCCGTTGGTGACTCTCGATAGTAGACTCCATTAACTCATCAAAAGTAACTGTTTCTACGGCTATTTCTCTGAGTGCAAGAACTGGGTTTTTATCATTATCTCGGTCCAGGCTGGGTTCAACCCCTCCAGAAATCATTCTTGCTCGATGCGCAGCAAGTAAAACTAGTTCAAATCTGTTTGAAACCTTATCTATACAATCTTCTACAGTAACGCGTGCCATAAGAATACCTTTTTAGTTCTTAGAGTTTTAGATCCTGTATACTCTCTAGTTCATAGGGTGGAAGACTGTCAAGCATTTCCTTTGCTTTCACCTTTAAAAATGGATGTTTCCAATCAGGTTGAAGATCATTTAAGGGCTTCAAGAAAAATGTCCTTTCTTGCAACCTGGGGTGAGGTAAAATTAATTCATCTGGCACCAGCCTTATCTGGTCTGATAAATTCAAATTCCGCCATTTATTAAAATACAATTTGTTGGGTAAAATTAATTGATCGCATAGTAAAATATCGATATCACAGGTTCTAGGTCCCCACCTTTCTTGGCGCTTTCTTCCATATTTATTCTCTAAACCAGAGGTAAAATTTAATAACTTTATGGGTTTAAGTTTTGTGCTAATTCTAATTCCAACATTTACATATTTAGGTTCTCTCTTATTCAGAAAGCTTGCAGAAATATACCATTTGCTCTCTAATAAAGACTCTATACTCGGGTTAGATCTTATTTCATCCACACATTTTTTAAGTGTTTCAGCACTATTGCCAAATTTACTTGATAAATTAGACCCCAACACAACAATATAATTATTCATTTTCTCTCGCTTTTTAAAAAGATAGTGTTTTTATAAAAAAAAGTATACGCTTTACTCATGACGAATGCGCTTAAAACTACAAGTGTAAAGACGATACATCTGGCTAATCCAAGGGGTTTCTGTGCTGGTGTTGACAGAGCTATAGAGATGGTAGAGCTGGCGTTAAAAAAATGGGGATCACCTATTTATGTCAGGCATGAAATAGTCCATAACAAACATGTTGTTCACGACCTAAAAAAAAAGGGAGCTGTGTTCGTTGAGGAGTTGAATGAGTGCCCTGTAGACCGACCTGTAATATTTTCTGCCCATGGTGTGCCCAAAGCGGTCCCGGAGGAGGCAGAAAAAAGGCAAATGCTATTTGTCGATGCTACTTGTCCCTTGGTAACGAAAGTTCACAATGAAATCAAAAGATACTATGACAAAGGTTATAAAATAATAATGATAGGGCATCGTGGACATCCTGAGACAATTGGTACTATGGGTCAACTGCCGGAAGGCGAGGTTTTGTTGGTTGAGAATACGGCAGACGTGGAGAAAATGGACCCATCTCAATATCCAAAGTTAGCTTATGTTACTCAAACAACTCTATCTGTAGATGATACCAAAGAGATAGTTCAAGCTTTAAACAAAAAGTTCCCATCAATAGAAAACCCAAAGAAAGAAGATATCTGCTATGCCACTACTAATAGACAAGAGGAGGTCAAGCGACTTGTAAAACACGTCGACTTAATGTTGGTTGTGGGGTCAGAAAACTCATCTAATTCTCAGAGACTAGTTGATGTAGCTAAAACGAGTGGATGTAAAGCGTCTTACTTAATTGAGGATCATAAAAAAATTGACTGGGTAAAAATTAAAGAAGCCAATTCCATAGGGATTACCTCAGGAGCATCAGCGCCAGATCATCTGGTTAAAGAGGTAATAAGTAGCATTCAAGAAAAGTTTGATACGAGTTTGGTTTATGATACTACGAAAAAAGAGACTATTGAATTTAAAGTCCCACTCGCATTGAGGTAAAATGTTCCATAGAGTACCAAAAAGCGTAATGCTTGCAAGTTTTCTCGGGCTCATTCCGATATTAGTGGGACTTGCTTCGACCTTTAAAATCGGTCTGAGTGAAAGCTTGAAAGAAGAATTGATTAGGATTGCAATAATCTATAGTGGATTTATTCTTTCTTTTATGAGTGGTTGTGTGTTCTACATCTCATCACTTGATAGAGAAAGAGTATTTTTACTTTGGTTTAGTATTGTGCCAGTACTACTAGCACTTTTATCAGTTGCTGTACCCTTCATGCAAAGCTTTGTAATTGCTTTGGGGTTTCTTATAGTTTTAGAGATTGAAAGAAAATTGTATAAATTTAAAACTTTACCCGAATGGTGGCTTAACTTACGATTTCCAATGACAACTATAGTAGTATTTTTACTAATTTTCATGGGTTTCCGAATTTAAAAGATGAGAGTAAAAGCTTATACTGATGGGGCATGTAGCGGAAACCCAGGACCTGGGGGATGGGGTGTTTATTTAGTAGCTGAAAATAATGTAGGTGAAATCGTAAAAGAAGAAGTCCTCTATGGAAAAAACAAAGAAACAACTAATCAAATAATGGAACTAACAGCCGCTATACAAGCTCTAGAAAGCTTAAAAAGAAAAAACGTCGAAATTACCATTTTCACCGACAGTAAATATGTTATAGACGGAATAACAAAATGGATTTTTGGATGGATTAAAAATAATTGGAGTACAGCTTCTAAAAAACCAGTTGCTAATCGTTTATTATGGGAAGAACTATTGAATTTGACAAAAAATCAAAATGTTGAGTGGGTATGGGTAAAGGGTCATGCCGGAGTACTCGGAAATGAGAAAGCCGACTCACTCGCTGTAAAGGGGCGTGAAGAGGCATTTAATGAGTTGATTGGTTAACGTTATCACCTTTTTTGAATTTAAAGCCTCTAAGCAAGTCACTCACGCTCATCACGTCTTTACCTTGCCTCTGAATTTCAAGAATATTCAATGCTTTTTTCCCACATGCTATAGTCAAATTTTCATTAATAATTGTGCCAGCTTTTCCGTTACCTTCCACTACTTTAGCGCTAAATACTTTGAAGCGCTCTTTTTTATATTCAAACCAGGCGCCTGGTTTAGGCGCTAAGCCCCTAATTCTAGCCTCTAAGGCAGAGGCTTGACTATTAAAGTCTAACTTTGCATCCAATTTTGTAATCTTGGGGGCATAACTAACAAACTTTTCATTTTGTAATATTTCCTCGTTTGAATTAATGTTATTTAGTGTTTTCAACAGATTTTTCGCTCCGATTTCGCTCAAAACTCGATACAACGACCCAAAAGTTTCCGAATGATCAAGCATTACCTTCTCTTGACGCAAGATAGGCCCGGCATCTAGCTCTTCACTCATTTTGATTATGGTTACTCCAGTATAAGGATCTTTATTAAAAATCGAATGATTTATAGGGGCTGCTCCCCGCCAAAAAGGCAAAAAAGAGCCATGGACATTTATTGAAAATTCTTTTGGGATTTCTAATACTTTCCTAGGTAAAATCAGTCCATATGCTACCACTACTAGAAAATCAGGATTGTAACTCTCTAAGACAGCTAATACATCTGGGTCATTGAATGTCTGTGGTTGCTCTACCTTTAGACCTTGAGAGAATGCAAACTCTGCTAGTGGAACCTCCTTGTACCGCTTACCCCGACCTGCTTTTCGTGGGGGTTGGCTATATACCGCCTGCACATCATATTGCGCTTGTTTTAAACTCCGGAGTGATGGAATTGCAAATGTCGATGATCCCATGAATACAATCTTCACTTTTATTCCTTTTTTTCTTTTTTAGAAGATTTTTTCATTTTATTCTTCACTAGGATCTTTTTCATGGGACGAAGGTGATCTATAAAGAGCTTCCCATTTAAATGATCTAATTCATGCTGAAAACAAGTTGACCACAGATCATCATATGTATTTCTTTCCAAAACCCCATTAATATCTTGATACAACACGTTAATAACTTTTGGCCTTGATATCTCCTCTGTGATTCCAGGGATAGACAAGCATCCCTCCTTATATGAGCCCATCTCTTCAGATTGATACTCTATCTCTGGGTTAATCACAATTCTACAATCCTTTCCTTCATCTTCTCGAGAGCAATCCATTACAAATATTCTTTTATTTATACCTATTTGCGGAGCAGCCAACCCAACACCGTCTGCATCATACATAGTATCGATAAGGTCCCTAGAAAGGCTTACTAGGCTTTCATCAAATTTTTCTATTTTAGAACTTTCTCTAAGCAATAGAGGGTTTGGGTAAAGTAATATTTTTTTAATTGCCATTTTGAATTTAAAACAAGTATTAGTACTGGACTATATTTGAATAAATTCTTATACATGACCCATCAGCCAAATGATAGTTAATTTTGACAAATATATAGATAATAGACACGCAAACCTGTCAAAGTTTGACGGGTTAAAAAGTTTATACGGTACGAGTAAAGACACGTGCATATCCATGTGGGTTGCTGACATGGATTTTAATCCTCCAAAGTCTGTTATAAAAGCACTTGAAAAAGAAGTATCACACGGCGTTTTTGGATACTATGGCAACAACAAGTCTTTCATTAACTCAGTAAAAACGTGGATGAAAAATAGGCATGATTGGGATATTTCTGAAGAATGGTGTTCGATAGTGCACGGCGTCAACTCCGGAATTGGCATGGGCTTGCGAGCGTTCTCGAAACCGGGCGATGAAATATTACTTTTTTCCCCTATTTATTACTCTTTTTTTAATACAATCAAAAACAATGGACGAGTACCAAAAGAAATTCCTTTGAAAATAGTCGAAGGCCAATATGAAGTAGATTTTAATGAGCTAGACAAAAACTTATCCGGTAAAGAAAAAATTATTATTTTTTGTAGCCCACATAATCCAGGTGGAAAAATCTGGAGTACGGAAACGCTATCCACTTTAGCGGAGTTTTGTCGTAGCAATAAAATTCTTATCTTCATGGATGAAATTCATCACGATTTAACCTACTCAGATAAACCCCACACCACTTTTCTGAAAGCAGTTCCTGAAGCGGAAGAAATAAGCCTTATATTTACAGCAGCTACTAAGACATTTAACATCGCGGGGTGCCATACTGGAACAACAATAATTCCAAATCCTAAGCTTCGTTCAATCTATGATAGAGAACATACAGCCTTCGGTAAAACACCAAATAGGTTCGGTATGATAATGACCGAAGCAGCTTATAGTGGAGGACAGGAGTGGCTGGACCAACTTATGCATTACTTAGAGAAAAACAAAAGACTTTTTACTAACGCTCTGAGATTGCTTAATAACGTGAAAGTCTTTGATTTGGAGTCTACTTATCTTGCGTGGGTGGATTTTGGTCAATTAGATATTACTGAGTTAGAATTGAAAGATATGCTTATAAAAGAGGCTGGAGTGGCCCCCAGTTTCGGGAGTGGTTTTGGCAAAAATTCTGGGAAATTTGCAAGGTTTAATATAGCTTGCAGGACCGAAATATTAGATTTAGCTATCAACAGATTAACTAAAACTTTTTTGTAAGTTTTTTGATTTACTTGTTAAGATGTATTGTATAAAAATCATTAAAAGTTAAAAAAAATGAAGGGTTTGAAATGAGTTTTTTAATACAGCCACCTATTCCTGAAAGATTAAATAGATGCCAGCTATTTGGCCCAGGCTCGAGACCAGAACTTTTCGAAAAAATGGCTTCCTCTCAGGCTGATGTCATTAATCTTGATCTAGAAGATAGTGTGGCACCTCCTAGCAAGGTTGAAGCGAGACAAAATATTTCAGAGGCTATAAGTAATATAGATTGGTCCGATAAGACTCTGTCGGTTCGCATAAATGGATTGGATACGGAGTATTGGGTCGATGACATTTTGTCATTAGTCGATAATTCAATTGAAAGGTTAGACTGTATTATGATACCGAAGGTGGGTAATTCCAGCGACATATATGCGGTAGATGCGCTCGTTACTGCTTTGGAAAAGAAAAATAAGAGAAAGAAAAGTCTGAAATTCGAAATAATTATTGAAACAGCAGCTGGAATTGAAAATATCAATGAGATCGCATTGGCCAGTGACCGTCTAGTAGCAATGAGTTTTGGAGTTGCAGATTATGCGGCTTCAATGGGAATGCAAACTACTAATATTGGCGGAACTCAAGAAGGGTATTATACGAACTCCGAAAATGGTGAAAAACTTTTAATGGACCCATGGCATCATCCTATGGTTGCTATGATTGCAGCTTGTAGGGCTAATGGGATTCTGCCAGTAGATGGCCCTTTTGGAGATATTTCTGATAAAGAAAATTATATTGCTCAAGCTAAAAGGTCTGCTACCCTCGGTATGGCAGGGAAATGGGCCATTCACCCTTCACAGGTTGAACTTGCAAATCAAGTATTTACCCCCTCTGAGAAAGCAATAGAGAATGCAAAAGGCATCATCAGCGCAATGGAAGCTGCGGAGGCTAAAGGTGCTGGGGCAGCTGTTTTTAATGGAAAATTAATTGATATAGCCTCAATAAAACAAGCGAAGGTGTTAATTGATCAACATAATAAAATAAAAAATACAAGTTAATGACAATTTATCTGGATTTTGAAAAAGATCTTGCAGAAATTCAAAGCAAGATATCAGACCTTGAGGGTCTACCAGATAGCTCGAGCAGCAAAAATATAAAAAATGAGATAAAGCTATTAAAGAGTAAAACCGTGGATATACTCAGTAATCTTTATGCTGACATGAGTCCTTGGCGAAAGTGTCAAGTAGCTAGACATCCTGAGAGACCGCATACCACAGACTACATCAACTACATAATAAGTGACTATACTCCTTTAAGCGGTGACCGAAATTTTGCAGAGGACCTTGCAATAGTTGGAGGTCTAGGTCGATTAGGAGATACTCCAGTAGTGGTGATGGGACATGAGAAAGGTAATTCTACAGAGAGTAGATTGAAGAGAAATTTTGGGATGGCTAGACCTGAAGGATATAGAAAGGCAGCTCGTCTTATGAAACTTGCTGACAAGTTCGGTCTCCCAATAATAACATTTATTGATACTCCGGGCGCATATCCTGGTAAAGGTGCTGAGGAAAGAGGCCAAGCCGAAGCTATAGCTAGGTCCACTCAAACCTGCTTAGAAGTCTCTGTTCCAATAATTTCAATTATTATAGGTGAGGGGGGTTCCGGTGGTGCAATAGCGATGGCGTCCGCAAATACATTAATTATGTTGGAGCACTCTATTTATTCTGTAATTTCTCCAGAAGGGTGTGCCTCTATTCTTTGGAAAAATTCCGATAAAATGAGAGAGGCTGCAGATGCGCTAAAGTTAACTGCTCAACACCTTAAAAAAATAGGTGTGGTTGACAAAGTGATTAAGGAACCTTTAGGTGGTGCGCACAGGGACAGAAACAAAGCTTTAAAGGAAGTTAAGAAAACCCTCATGGAAGAAATTATTGCTTTCCAAAAAATTGACAGACAAATAATCAAAAAACAACGGTCAGATAAATATATAAATATGGGTTCTTTATCTAACCTTTAGCGACTTCTTCGTCATAAAGTTTTTGAGAGTCTTCCTCTATCTTGCTCTTTATATAATTTAAATTATGATCTCCTTTTTTTGAATAATTTATTTTCTCTATAAAGTTTATCGAGGCATTAGAATTCTCTTTGAATATGCCATTTTTTGACCACGCGATACCCGCATTCGTTGAAACCAAATATAGGGGACGATTAAGACTAGAGAATAAGACCAAAACACCCTTCTTATATTCTACTTTTTGTCCAGGTATAGTTCTTGTGCCCTCAGGATAAATTACTAACTGACCCGACTGATTTCGAGCCTCCTTTGTAATTGCTTGTTTTAAAGCATGCCAACTTCTTGACTTATCGTTTCTTTTAACATTTACACATCCAATTTTTCTTGCATATGTCGAAAGAATTGGAACCCACGATAGTTCAGATTTCATTATAAATTTTGGCTCAGGTAACACGTTTAACAAAATCAAAACATCTAAAAAAGATTGGTGTTTTGAGCACACTATTGAAGCTTTATTATCCGGCACCACACCTTTTACCAGAATTTGTATATTATAAACTTTTTTTAAAATCCAAAAAACTACTCGACAGTATAATTTGATTACCTTCAAAGTATTTTCTTTGGATGTGCTGGCATAAGGTAGTAGAAATACTCCCATCACTCCCAGAAGAGTATAAATGATTAACCCAGTGCTGATATCTTTTAGTCCACCCTTCATTTATCGAACTTTCTTACTAATAATTCAGAATTTTATTTCAAAATTTATACTTTCACTTTATTATCACAGACTGTTGACAAGGGAAAATATATTAATTTATGCACGTTTTCTGCCCTGATTGTAATGCTGAATACAAAGTAAATGAGAGATCGTCTCTAACTAAGACGGTTAAGTTTATTTGTATTGAATGTGGAAGCTCCTGGGTCGACAAGTTTGCAAAGCTTGAACAATCAAAAAATCTTGTAGACGACTCACTGGCTTCTAAAAGTGATGGTGTGATTGAGAACACAAACACAGAAGCGGGAAAAATGGAGCTGAACTCGTTAGCTCTTGAGGAAGTTCAAAATAGTTTTGGTAATCTTAGAAATAGAATTGACTCGAAAAATAATACCGAGACTGACCATATTTTTCAATTTGAGACAAGTGAGGAAAGTAACGAGATTGCGGAAGAGGGTCCTTCCAAAACATTTCCAAAAATTAGAAGTAACCAAGAGAGCCCTTCTAACGAGGAAATTGAAGAACGAGATGTCAAGGAAATAGAGATCGAGAGAAGGCTAAAAGAGTCATCTGAACTTTTAAAGAAGGCTAAGCAACCAAACCTCGAAAATAAAGAGACAGTACCGAAAGAGAATAAGCCAAAAAGGCGAAGATTATTAGTAACTTTATCGCTCGTACTAATAATTAGTTTTTTTACCTATAACCTAACTATTTTGTTTCCAGAGGATATACTTAGAGAAGTACCGTTCGCACCTGAGATTTTGTCACAAATTAGCCTTTATACCACAATGTTCAAAGATATCATTTTAATTACTATTGAGAAGATACTAGATTTCATTCCCAATTTGGCATAGCTTCTCTGTCAAATATTTCTTCATACGTTGGTCTAGACCGGACGAGTTCATAACGTTTATTATAAACCATAATCTCCGGGACTAAAGGTCTTGTATTGTACTCAGAGGACAGAACTGCCCCATATGCGCCGACGTCCAAGAAAGCTAAAAAGTCTCCTGCTTCTGCTCCTTCTAAATAATGGTTTTTTAAAAAAGTATCAGTTGACTCACAGACAGGCCCTACAACGTCAAATACTCCGGTCTTTCCACTCTTTTTTTTAGATAATGGTATTAATTTGTGAGCAGCACCATATAACGCAGTTCGAGAAAAGTCATTCATACCTGCGTCAGTAATAAGGAAATTTTTGTTTTGAGATGTTTTCTTATAGAGAACCTTTGTTACTAGAATACCACAATTCCCTACTATAAATCTGCCTGGCTCAAAAATAATTCTACAATTTAAATTTCCTAATATATTTTTTACCAAGGCACTATATTCTTGCAGGTCAGGTTCTAAATCATCATCTGTATATTTGATGCCCAAGCCACCACCAATATCGATATTTTCTAAATGAATATTAATATCTTTAAGCTCGCGAATGAGCTTTGCTAAGTGTTCAAATGTTTGACGAAATGCATTTAAGTTACTTATTTGGCTCCCTATGTGTACATCAATACCCACAATCTTTATTTTTTCAAGTGTGTTCGCATACTGGTAAACCTCTATGGCCTTGTCAATTGGAATACCAAATTTATTATCAGCTTTACCTGTCGAAATATTTTCATGTGTGCCGGCGTCTATGTCTGGATTGACCCTAAAAGCAATTGGTGCCTGTTTATTGAGACTAATCGCTATTTTATTGATCGACTCCAATTCAGACACACTTTCTATATTAAACTGTAACAAAGAAGATTTGAGTGCCTCAGCAATTTCAAAATCCTGTTTTCCTACTCCAGAAAATACAATTCTCTTTTGGTCAATACCTGCTTTTAATGCACGATGGTATTCTCCAAGTGAAACAACATCAGCGCCGCCTCGAAGTTTGGCAATAGTTTCTAAAACGGAGAGGTTTGAATTAGCTTTTACGGAGTAACAAATTATACTATCCAATCCTTTTAATGATCTCGTAAACCGATCAAAGTTATCCTTTATACTTGTACGTGAATAAACATAGAATGGGGTTCTCAAATTGCTTGTTATCTCGCTTACCGCTACATCTTCTACGAAAAGCTGATCCAGTTTGTAAGAAATATATTTATTCATCTTTAATAACGTTGGTTTTTTTATTCAAAAATGGTGATGATTTCACACCACAACCCGAAACGTTGAGGCAAAATACTATTATTACAAGATAAAACATCCACTTACTCATTTAATCTTCTCTTCCAAAATCTAATTTGTCTCTTTATTTCCCTCGATGCTGTTCCACCGAAACTATTTCTCGACTCAATAGAGTTTTCAGGGGATAGAACTTTAAAAACATTTTTATTTATCTTTTGATTGACCTTTTTGAGATCATCTAAGCTCAATTCACTTAGTTTTATATTTTTTTCAGAGGCCACTTCCACAAATTTTCCAGTCAACGCATGCGCCTCTCTAAATGGCATGCCTAAATCCCTAACAAACCAATCTGCCAAATCAGTTGCTGTAGAAAACCCTTTTGATGCTGCATCATACATATTTTTTTTCTTAACTTTCATATTTTCTATGAGTTCCTGAGTTATTTTTATTACAAGTATTAAAGTATCAAAAGTATCAAAAACGGTCTCTTTATCTTCTTGCATATCTTTAGCATAAGCTAAAGGTAGGCCCTTCATTACTGTTAGGAGAGATAGAAGCGCCGCATTAACTCGACCAGTCTTAGCACGAATAAGTTCAGCAGCATCAGGATTTTTCTTCTGTGGCATTATTGAAGAGCCCGTGACGAGAGAATCGGGTAGCGAAATAAAGTCAAACTCTATCGATCCCCAAAGAATAAGTTCTTCTGCTAATCTACTAAAATGTACCATGGTAATGGCAGAGTCAGATAAAAATTCTAAAACAAAGTCCCTGTCAGACACTGCATCCATACTATTTCTCATTGGAGTACTAAACCCAAGCGTTTTTGCTGTATAAAACCTATCAATCGGGAAAGAAGTTCCAGCCAAAGCAGCTGCCCCCAGAGGGCATTCATTTAATCTCTCTTTAGTTTGCTTAAATCTTTCTAAATCTCTCCCGAACATTTCTAAATAGGCAAGTAAGTGATGACTGAATCTTACGGGTTGAGCAACCTGCAGATGAGTGTAACCTGGGAAAATTATTGCTATATTTTGCTCTGCTTTTTTTAGGATGGTCATCTGGAGTCTTGATAGTTCAAACTCTATCTCTTCAATAGCTTTCCTTATCCACAGTCTAAAGTCAGTAACGACTTGATCATTTCTAGACCTGGCGGTGTGTATATGACCTGCCTCTGAGCCTATTATTTCTCCTAACCTCGATTCTATATTCATATGAATGTCTTCTAACAAGTTGTCAAAAACGAAATCACCGTTTTTTAACTCCTTCTCTATTTTTTTTAATCCGCTCAATATCTTTGTTTTTGTTTGTTTGGTTATGATATTCATTTTAGCGAGCATCTCAACATGGGCTTGTGAACCTAAAATATCCTCAAATGCTAGTCGTTTATCAATATCTATCGAAGAATTTATTTTTGTAAGAAGATCAGTAGACTTCTCAGAAAACCTCCCTCCCCACATTTCATTTGATTTTTTCTTATTAGACATTTTTAACTCCACCACTACATCATAGATCATGTACACGATGTCAATGCTAAAACTAGGGCCTTTAATACTTATCGTAAATCTTTTTTTTTCAATTTCAGCTATTGCTGAGAGTAAATATGCGGAAAAAACTAAAGATATTATAAGGGGAGAGCTAAGAAAATTTATTTTTTCAGAGGGCACAGTGATGCTTTCAAACCCCCTTGTTTTGGATGCCAATGGAGATATTGTTGAGATTGGTTATAAAGAAGATATTCTGATAATAAACTTCTGGGCCACTTGGTGCGCTCCATGTAAAAAAGAGATGCCGTCACTTAATAGTCTTGCCCAAAATATGAAACATGAAGGTATCCGAATAATAACCATAGCATCAGGAAGAAACTCGAAAGAAGCTATTGATGCTTTTTTTGATGTTAATAATTTAATTAATCTCAAAAAATATAGAGACCCAAAAGGGAGAATTGCTGTAAAATATGGCGTTACTGCCCTTCCAACAACAGTAGTAATTGATCCTATGGGTATAGAAATTGGCCGTGTTATAGGAGATATTGATTGGGATACAACAGATGTTCGCTTATTTTTTAAAAAATTATTAAAGACGAAATGAGCGCTTTTATTTGATTTAAATAATAGGAAATTTACCTTTTAAGCGTAAAAAGTTCTTACATGAAGAGTGTTTGTATTGACTAATAAAATAATTAAAATTAAAGGAATTACACGTATGAAATTCACATTAATGGGAGCTTTAATATGAGAGTTGCGCTCATAACCGGTGGTACTAGAGGAATAGGTGCTGCCATTTCGATCAAACTTAAAGAATCTGGTTACAAGGTTGCAGCAAATTACGCGGGTAACGACGAGGTAGCCAAAAAATTCTCTAAAGAAAATCAGATAGCTATTTTCAAATGGTCTATCGCTAATTATGAAGAATGCGTTGCCGGAATAAAAAGTGTTGAAGATGAACTGGGGGCAATAGATATTCTGGTAAATAATGCAGGTATTACTAGGGATGGTATGTTCCACAAAATGTCACAAGAACAGTGGCGCGATGTAATCAATGTAAATTTAAACGGTCTCTTTAACATGACACACCCTCTTTGGGATGGGATGAGAGCAAGAGGATTTGGAAGAATTGTAAATATTTCTTCAATAAACGGACAGAAGGGACAGTTAGGACAAGCAAATTATTCAGCAGCAAAAGCTGGAGAACTCGGTTTCACAAAATCACTGGCCCTTGAAGGAGCTAGGAAAGGAATTACTGTAAATGCGATATGCCCGGGATATATAAATACAGATATGGTTAAAGCGATGAGTGAGACAGCTATTGAAGCAACTGAGAGTCAAATCCCTGTAGGGCATTTGGGAGAACCTGACGATATTGCTCGTTGTGTAAAGTTTCTTGTTGCTGACGATTCTAGTTTTATTACTGGATCTACAATTTCAGCTAATGGTGGACACTACTTAATTTAATGGGAGAGGATGGCCATAACGAAGGATTTTTTCAAACTCATCTTCGTAAACCGTCTTACCTGATATTCCGTCCATTCGATGTACTATTTTTGGGGCTAACAATTTGAAGGGAGCACTACTAGTTTTAGTTGCTTGAACGATTACCGTTTTAGGACTGGTGTGTTTAAAGGAACTAATCGGCTGAACGGTTACTTGACCAAAGTAACCGTTTAAGCATTTGATTATATCGGGAAGCCTTTCCACTCTTTGAATAATCGTAATTTTACCGTTTGGTTTACACCTATTCTTTGCTACTGAAAACCATGCAGATAGCGGCATGCTTTCAACTTTAGCCTGATAAGAACTTAATGTATTAGACTTCTTAACTGAATTTTTCTTAAAATATGGAGGATTCATAAAAACATGATCAAATGATACAGATTTCAACTCTCTTGTGGTATTTGCTATATTAATGTTGAAAATCGTAGCTTTAAACTTATTAAGATCAACATTTCGTTTACAAAGGTCGGCTGCACTTTTATCCATTTCAACCCCAAAGACTTCTAGTCCACTAACTCTATACAATAGGCAGCACAACGCTACTCCATTTCCACAACCGAGCTCTAATACTTTTTGACCACTTTCTGCGGCAACTGATGCTGCCACTAAAACGGAATCCATATTCCCTCTATAGCCCTCAGAAAACTGGAGTATTTCTAATTTGTTGCCCAAAAACTTATTTTTTGTTAATTCTTTATCACTATAATTCATAAAAAATTTTTATAATTTATCTTTTCAATTGCCAATAGTTTTTATAAACACAAATCCTATTAGTTATAACACCAACTGGAAAATATAATTTGACAACCTCTATATCAAAACTTTCCGATTTACTGTCTGAAAAAGTTAGAGTTACAAACCAAGTGATTGAGGAAAATCTTAGCTCAAAAGAAACTACAATTATTGGGGATATTGCTTCTCATCTAATTAATTCTGGTGGAAAGAGAATTCGACCACTGTTAACTTTGACTGTTGCCAAACTTTTTGACTATCAGGGAGACAAGGATACCCTTTTGGCAGCTGCTATTGAATACATACATTCAGCTACTCTGCTCCACGATGACGTAATTGATCGTAGTGAAAAAAGAAGAGGTTTAAAGACAGCAAATATAATCTGGACAAACAAGTATTCTATTCTAGTTGGAGATTATCTATTTTCAAGGGCATTTCAGCTCATGGTTAGAACTGGGTCTTTGAGAATAATGAAAACCTTGTCAGACGCCTCTTCTATTATTTCACAGGGCGAAATTCTACAAGTTGGTATTGAAAAAAAACTTGATGCGTCAAAAGAAGACTACTTAAAAGTAATTAAAGGTAAGACATCAGCTCTTTTTTCAGCGGCATGTCAGGCAGGAGCAGAAATAACTAACGCGCGCCATTTACACGTAGACGCTCTTCAAGAGTATGGGGAGTGTATTGGAACCAGTTTCCAACTCATAGATGATCTCTTAGATTACTTGGGTAATGAGAATAAAATGGGGAAAAATAGGGGGAACGATTTCTTCGAAAAAAAAATAACTCTCCCAATAATTCATGCATATGAAAAGTCTTCCAAAGCTAAAAAGAAATTTATAAAAGAGCTTTTTCAAAAGCCTTTACCAAATCATAGTGATCTCACTGATCTTCTGGAAATCTTGGAAAGCAGCAAATCTCTACTTTATACAAAAAATCAGGCTTTAATATGGACTGAAAGATCCATAAACGCTTTACAGATAATAGAAAACTCAGAAATTAAGACCTTGATGATAGAGCTCGCTCAAGAAATTTTGGATAGAGTATCTTAATTTATTTTAGAAAATTTAATCCACCATTTATCACTTTTTTTACTGATATAACTTACCGCTTTTTTTGCAATATCTTGGTTTCTGTATAGACCAAAACAAGTAGATCCTGAACCGGACATTCTGGAAAGCAAAACATCCTCCGTTTCCTCAATGGTATCGAGTACTTCGTTGATTTCTGGATGTTTGTTGATTGCGATAGTTTGAAGGTCATTTCTCTGCCTCTTAAGATAGTCTATAAATTGATCCGTGCTATTAAAATCAATAAAGGACTCTAATGGTTGATTATATTTTTCATTAACCTCTTCGAATATGCTGGCTGTCGATACGAATATGTCTGGGTTTACTAAAACAACCCATAAATTAATTTCTGAAATATCTAAAGGTTGAACAATCTCCCCAATTCCTCCTACTCTCGATGCTGCACTTAATACACAAGCTGGAATGTCTGCTCCAATTTTTGATAAAGCCTTAGAAGAGGGCAATAAGTGCTTGCTATTATTTGTTATAAATCTTATCACTGCCGCAGCGTCTGCTGAGCCACCACCCAAACCAGCACCTATTGGCAGATTTTTTTCAAGATTAATAGAAAAACGATCTGTGAGTCCATTATCAAATAGTTTTAATGCTTGTAATATCGAGTTTTCTCGAACATTTATTGACTTAGAAAATTCTCCTGTCAACGTTACCACATTTTTTAACGAATCTTTAAAAAATAGCCTGTCGAATACATCTGTGAAAACCACTATGCTATCAAGAGTATGGTAACCATCTTCTTGAATTCCTGTGACATGAAGAGCAAGGTTAATCTTGGCGTATCCCTTTTCCTCACTAGTAATATCTTCCAACGATCCCAATCTTCTTTATCTTACATTTAGTCCGAACTTTAATTTATCTTCTGTATTTTTTTGATCCACAGCCTCAGGATTGAACGAGAGTGACTTTTTCCATTGAAATTTAGCCTCCCTTTTTCTACCCAACATCCATAATACGTCCCCTAGATGATCGTTTACTATTGGGTCTGTAGATTCAATTCCCATCGCCTTTTCTAAATATGACAAGGCTTTTCCAAACTCTCCTTTTTTGTAGTATGCCCAACCTAAAGAGTCAATTATATGATAGCTATCTGGGGACTTCTCAGCTGCAGTTATAATCATTTTCAAAGCTTGATCTAATTTCTCTTTCCGTTCTAGTAAGCTATACCCCATATAATTGAGAATCTGTGGTTGATCTGGGCTCAGTTCTAGAGCACTTATAAAGTCAGATTCAGCTAAAACCCAATTCTTTGACCTTTCGAATGAAATCCCCCTCAAGAATAAGATTGGCCAAATAGCCTCAGTATACTTCTCTCTTTTTGCTACTTCTATTGCTCTAGTATAGGACTTGGTGGCTTCCTGAAACAAGCTCATACTCCGTTGCAGGCTACCATAAGTTTTCAATAACCTAGCGTTTGAATATCCATCAATTATAAATTGCTCAATATATTCTAATGCTGACTCATTACTATCCAGTTGCTCGATAGCAAATGAATTTTCAACAATGCTATCCATAAAGAAAACATCGTCGTTTGAAAAGTTATCTAAAATTTCTTTGGATAGACCATAGTTCCCAGTATCGCTAAGTGTGGTAGCAAGATTAAATTTCAAGAATGAGCTGGTCGGATCTGCGAAATTTGCAAGGGATAAGTAAAACGACTTATTGATAATATTTTCCTCTCCTCGCTGGATAGATTGTGACCATCTAAAGAATACCTCAGCTATCTGCTTGTAAGGGGTTATTCTAATAGAATCACTAACCTCACCATTAGAAAGCTTGTTTTTGAGGGCTTGTATATAATACGCGTTATCACTAGCAGACCGAGCCTTGCGTATTATGCTTTCAGACACTCCGCTTTCTTTATATTTTTGAAAGTATTGAACTAAAGCTAAAGCAGACTCGGAGTCAAAAAGAAAATTACTGAATTCCATATTTTCATAGAGTGTTTTAGCTTGCTCATATTCATTAAAATATACATATGCTAATAGTTGATTATAGTTAATAATTTGAAGTTGAGCTTCGTTGTTGATACTTATTGAATTGATCAAACTAAAAGCTTCGTCTTTTTTGTTATCAATAATCAAGATCCAAAATTCTGTAACTATCTTAAAAATATCAGGAAAACTTTTCTTGTGGCGTTCGAATGCTCTTAATATCTCTGAATTTTCTCTCTTCTTTACAGCTTCAGCAAAAATAATTAAATTTGCGCCAGGGTAATTAAGTTGAAGGTCATCAACTTTTCGCGATATTGCTGTCGCAATTTCGAAATTTCCAGCCAAGGCTGCGTAGATAATACTTCTCGTGATAATTTCTCTTCCAGAATCTCCTCTAGAAATGAGATCTATATAATAGTAGGAGGCATTTTTGAAATCGCCTTCTTTTTCAGCAAATTGCCCAGCAATATATGAGCCCGAGTTAGCTAGAACAAAGGTGACCGAAAAATGCCAAAGTGTAAAAAAAGCTACAATTAAAGGTTTAAGCAGTGGCATACCAATTAACCTACATATTTGGATAATTTGGACCATCTCCCCCTTGAGGTGTTTTCCAAGTTATATTTTCGCTCGGATCCTTAATATCACATGTTTTGCAGTGCACGCAATTTTGTGAGTTTATTTGAAATGTAAAAGAATTCTTACGCTTCTCAAGAACTTCATAGACTCCTGCTGGACAATATCTTTGAGCAGGCTCAGCAAATAATGGGAGATTTTTTTTTATCGGAATATTTTTATTCTTTAAAAACAGATGACAGGGCTGGTTTTCCTCGTGGTTTGTTCCAGAGAAGCTCACATTTGTTAGTCTATCAAAACTAATCTTTCCATCTGGCTTTGGATACTCGATTTCTTTAAAGTTTTTTGCTGGCTTGGTGCTTTTTGCGTCATTTTTACCATGTTTCAAAGTGCCAAAAATATTCATCCCGCTTAAGTTTGCTATCCACATGTCTATTCCACCAATTATCAATGAGGCTAATAAACCAAAACGAGACCAAATGGGCTTGACATTCTTCACAGGCTTTAAATCTGAACCAACTTTTCCATCCTTTATTTCTTTATCATATTCATTCAGTTCCGTATTTTGTAACCCTTTTTTTATTGCTTTGCATGCTATCTCTGCTGCAGTGATTCCGGAGATCATTGCATTATGGTTTCCCTTTATTCGTGGAACATTTACTAGACCTGCAGAACACCCAAGTATTAACCCACCGGGGAAAGCAAGCTTCGGAATCGACTGATATCCTCCTTCAGTTATAGCCCTCGCTCCGTAGGATATCCTTTTAGCTCCCTCTAGCATTCCCTTAATCATAGGATGGTGTTTAAATTTTTGAAACTCCATATATGGAAAGACATGAGGATTCTCGTAGTTTAAATGAACGACAAACCCTAGGTAAATTTGATTATTTTCTGCATGATAGCAGAATGATCCACCTCCTGCGTTGCCTCCTAATGGCCATCCCATGGAGTGCATTACTTTTCCTTCTTTATGAAATTTAGGGTCTATTTCCCAAATCTCTTTCATTCCAAGACCGTATTTTTGTGGTTGGCTTTGCGCATCTAATTTATATCTTCCGATAAGAATTTTAGTTAAAGAGCCTCTCACCCCTTCGCTAAGTAGAACGTACTTACCTAGGACTTCCATACCAGGTTCATATCCCTCTGTTTTATTTCCGTCTTTATCTAAACCAAATTCGCCAGCAATAACTCCAATAACTTCTCCACTTTTACCAAAAACCAAATCGCTGCAGGCCATACCCGGAAATATATCTACACCTAGACTCTCTGCTTGCCCCGCTAACCATCGACATACATTGCCCATAGATACGATATAATTTCCATGGTTATTCATCAGCGGGGGAAGTAAAAAATTAGGGATTTTGACCTGCCCAGCTGGGCCAAAAAGATAAAAGTTATCTTCATTAACTTTTGTGCGAATTGGAATATCAGTTTCTTTCCAGTCTGGTATCAGTAAATCTATACCTGACGTGTCCAAGACTGCTCCTGATAAAATATGCGACCCTATTTCTGATCCCTTTTCTAGAACAACAATGTTAAGTTCAGGGTCAATTTGCTTTGCTTTAATTGCAGCTGACAAACCGGCTGGTCCCCCCCCAACAATAACCAAATCATAGTCAATTTTCTCTCTCATATCTTACCTTTTAATCTCAGAATACTTTCTCTATGTTACCAATTAAATAACATATAGTTTTTTCTTAATAAAGGTGTAAAAAAACAAATAAAAATGTTATTATTTTTTTTTGTGTGAAATAATATGGAAAAAATTCCTTTAACTAAAAACGGCTATAATAGGCTCGAAGAAGAACTACGTAAACTCAAGGCAGATGATAGGCCAAATATTATTAAAGCCATATCTGAGGCACGGGAGTTAGGTGATTTATCTGAGAATGCTGAGTACCATTCTGCAAGAGAAAAGCAATCGTTTATTGAAGGTAGAATAAAGGAATTGGAAGCTATAATTTCACTAGCAGAAGTAATTGATGTTTCTAAGCTTAATGGTCCTATAAAATTTGGAGCTAAGACAACTCTATTTCTAGAAGAAACTGAAAGAGAGATTACATATCAAATCGTGGGAGAGGCTGAAGCAGATTTAGAGAAAGGCCTTCTTAACGTAAACTCACCACTCGCTAGAGCGCTAATCGGTAAAGAGGAGGGAGATGAAGTGGAGGTTAATACGCCAGGAGGGGCAAAACACTATGAAATAATCAAGATCGAATATAACTAATTACATTTATTATGACTTTAAAATTCCATTAACTTTTTCACTGACTTCTCTAATTATATCCTTACACATTTGCTCTATATCAGCATCATTAAGAGTTTTTTCTAAAGGCTGAAATTTAATCCTTATTGACAGAGACTTTTTACTCTGTTTTTTTTCAGTTTCCCCCTGGAAGACATCGACAATATTTATTTTGTCGATCAAAGGGTTTTTGAGGGAAACAATCGCCTTCTTTAGTGCTCCATACTCAGTCTTTTCATCAATGAGAAAAGAAAAATCTCTTTCAATTGGTTGCAAAGTACTCAAAAAAAGAGCATCTCTGGTAATCTTTTTTTTCTTTGGGAAGGGTATATTATCTAGATGGATAGTGAAGCAATTTATTCGTTCTCTAATAGCGTAATCTTTAGCAATGAGTGGGCTAACTTCACCAAAGATTGCGACTATTTTATTTCCAAGCATAACCCTGGCTGACCTTTTTGGATGAAGAAATTCTGGAGCATCTCTTTCAAGTTTAAGGTTGTCCACTTTTAGGTTCAAATATCCTAATAATTTAAATAGATCTTTTTTTACATCAAAAATATCAAAAGGTCTAATTTCCTTGTAAAGATTGAAGTTACTTTTAATACCCGACAAGACTCCAGAAATTTGATAGGTTTCATCGCCAACTTGATTGCTCTCAAAACAATATCCTTGTTCGAATATTGCAAGATCTTTAATACCTTTAGCCTGATTTTTCTCTACTATTTTTATTAAGCCTGGTAAGAGCGACTGTCGCATGTGCGTCATTTCACTGCTAATTGGATTTATAAGAGTAATCTCCTTTGATGTGTTGCTACTAAATCGCTCAATTGACCTCTTGTCGATAAAGCTATATGACAAACACTCCAAATATCCCATGGAAGCACAAACCCTTCTAGCAAGGTTTTGCCTGCTCTGTCTATCAGTTAAAAGGGGTTTTAATACTCCCTCTTTCCTGGCCATCGGAATACTGGGCAAGTTTGCTAATGAATTTATCCTTGCGACCTCCTCTATTATATCTACCTCGCCATGCACATCTGGCCTCCAGGCAGGAACTAATATATCCAATTTGTTTCCCACTTCCTTTATTGAAAAACCGAGAGACTTTAATATCTCAAGTTGTCTTGCCTTGCTTACTTCTATTCCTATCAATTGATTGACTTTTTTAGGATCGAAAATAATTTTTTTCTCAAAAGATGGCACTGACCCCGAGATAATAATATTTGAAGCTTCGCCCCCACATAAATCTAAAATCATCTTAGTTGCAATATGTGATCCAGATAAGGTAAAGCTCGGATCCACACCCCTTTCAAACCGATATCTAGCGTCTGAATTTATTTGGAGTTTTCTACCTGTTGCAGCTATTGATATCGGATCGAAGTAAGCAGCCTCTAACAATACATTTTTTGTTTCGTCCGATACAGCACTTTTCAAACCTCCTATTATACCCCCCAGAGATACAATTTCTTTTTCATCTGTTATTACAATCATTCCTTCATTTAACTCATATATTTTATCATCAAGAGCATGAAATTTCTCTCCTTCAACAGATCTTCTTACTGTTAAATCACCAGATAGTTTATCAGCGTCGAAAACATGTAGAGGTCTTGCTCTATCAAATGTGAGATAATTTGTAACATCAACTAATGCTGAGATTGGATTTAACCCAATACTTATTAAACGCGTCTTGAGCCATTGTGGAGACTCGCCATTTTGTACGTTTCGTAAATATCGGCCTATGAAAAGGGGACATTCTTTTGAAGACACCTCTTTGTCCAAATTAATATTTAAATTTGGCTTAAAAATCCCTTCAACAGAGGGTGTCTTACTGTCACGTAATTTTCCTATACCACTAGCCGATAGATCCCTGGCAATTCCATAAATACCTAGTGCGTCAGGTCTATTTGGGGTAATTGCGATTTCGAAAACTATTTCTTCATCTCCAACTAATTCAGAAAAAAGCGTCCCCACTTCAGTCTCGGAGGGCAGCTCTATAATTCCATCGTGTTCATCTGAAATTTCTAATTCCCTTTCTGAACACATCATTCCCTCACTTTTTACATCTCTGATCTTTGAGGCTTTTAGGTTGACATTTAATCCAGGTATAAAATCACCTGGCTTAGCAACAACCACTTTCATTCCATTCTTAACATTTGGTGCACCACAAACAATTTTTAATATTCCAGTGCTTGACTTAACCTCACATACTTTCAATTTGTCAGCATTAGGGTGTTTTTCAACTTTTAGTATTTCTCCTACAGACAATTGCCCCAAACGCTTTCTTGGGTCAGTTAGGGACTCAACTTCTAGCCCTGTATCGGTGAGAACTTCTCCTACTTTCTCAACAGATAAATCTGTCTCTAGATAATCCTTAAGCCATGAAAAAGAAAACTTCATATTAAAACTTCTACTCTAATTTTTATCCACTAAGTTTATCATAGAGATTAGAACTTTTTTCTGCCGCAAAGCCATAATGTTTTAACCATCTAATGTCATTATCAAAGAATGATCTAAGATCTGGCATACCATATTTTAGCATCGCGAGCCTATCTATACCCATTCCAAAAGCAAATCCCTGAAACTTCTTACTATCGACGTTAGCAGCCTCCAGGACATTAGGGTGTACCATTCCGCTGCCCAATATTTCCATCCAGTCATCTCCTTTACCAACAACTAAGGAATTTTCAACCCAGGAACACCTTATGTCAACTTCCGCCGAGGGCTCTGTAAAAGGAAAATGACTGGCACGAAATCTTAAGTCTATGCTATTTAACTCAAAAAAAGCCTTACAAAACTCAACCAAAACCCATTTTAAGTTTGACATAGAGATATCTTCACCTACCGCTAAACCTTCAATCTGATGAAACATTGGAGTATGGGTGAGATCGTAATCCGATCTATATACTCGTCCGGGTGCAATAATTCTACAAGGTGCTCCATGTTTTTCCATAAATCTTACTTGTACTGGGCTAGTGTGGGTTCTTAGTACGTTAGGTGAAAAATTTCCTTTATTGCTCTCATCACCGGGATCGATGTAAAAAGTATCAAACTCCTGACGAGCTGGATGATTGGGGGGAATATTTAGTGAATCAAAATTGTACCAGTCACTTTCAATTTGGGGTCCTTCAGCTACCGAGAATCCTAGGTCTGAGAAAATTGATATGATTTCTTCTGTAACTCTGCTTACAGGGTGTATTAGGCCTGAATTCATCTCTCTGGGGTCTTGCGAGATATCAAGCCATTCAGTATCTATTCTGTCTTCAATCTCCTTATTCAGTAGTCTTTCCCTACTCTCTTTAATAGCCTCTTCTAGAGTTTGCTTGAGATTGTTATACTGTGGAGATTTTATTTGTCGTTCTTTAGCTTCCATTTGACCCAATGATCTCAATAGGTTAGTAATCACCCCCTTTTTACCAAGCAGGCTTATCCTAACCTGTTCAAGATCATTAACAGACTGAGCTGTCTTAATTAACTCCAAATACTTTATATTTTCTACTGAAATCTCCATACATAGATCTAAGATTTATCATAAGAACATTTTGTACCGAATGAAATCGGTCATGTTGCTAGTTTAGCGCGCCTTGCGCACGAGATACTATCTGTCCAAAAGCTTTGGGGTCGTGTACCGCAATATCCGCTAAAACTTTTCTATCGAGATTGATGCCAGCTTTATCCAGTCCATGTATAAACTTCGAATAATTGAGTTTGCTGTCTATTTGCCTCACAGCTGCGTTCAACCTCTGTATCCAGAGCGCTCTAAAGACACGTTTTCTAACCTTACGATCTCTGGTCGCATACTGCATAGCTCTGTCTACAGCTTGTTTAGCAGTTCTGAAATTCCTACTTCTTGCACCGTAGTAGCCTTTAGCCGCCTTAACCACCTTCCGATGTCTTGCGTGCGTTACTACTCCTGATTTAACTCTAGTCAACTAATAACCCTCCTACCTGGAATAAGGCATGTAAGATTTAACTATGTTTTCGTCTGACTTACACAAAGTTGTTGTGCCTCTCGCGTTTCGTATAAATTTGCTTGATCTTTTTATCATACCGTGCCTTTTTCCTGCCTGCGCAGACTTAACACGCCCTGACGCCGTAATTTTAAATCGCTTTTTAGCACCTGATTTTGTCTTCATCTTAGGCATTTTTTTTCTCAACACACTGTTCCAAAGTGTTTATAGGGATATTCTAATAACTATACAAGCATTTCTTTATATTTTTCTCAAAAATCATCAAAGTTTTCTTCTAAAGATACCACCCTTAATATGTTTGTTGATCCAGGTGTATTGAATGGCACTCCTGCAATAACAATGATCAGATCTTTCCCTGAAGCAAAGTCGAATAACTTTGCGGCTTTAACAGCATTTATCACTGCCCTCTTGAATCGATCTACAGGTGTGGTAACCACACAATGCAACCCCCAAAACAAAGTAAGTTTTCTTGCAGTTTCTATATATGGAGTTAAGGCAATTATTGGTGCTCGAGGTCTTTCCCTAGATGCAAGTTCAGCTGTTGTTCCACCATGGGTGAAGCAACAAATAACCTTCACGTTTATGTTATCAGCTACCTCTCTCGCAGCAACTGTTATTGCATTTGAAACCCCTTCTTTCGAAACAGATCTCGAAGTTTCCAAATTGTGGAAATAGAGCGGGTCTTTTTCCGTTTCAACAGCGATTTTATCTACTGCTTCTATAACTTTCTCTGGATGAGTGCCTATTGCTGTTTCGGCAGACAGCATTACTGCATCTACACCATCATATATTGCCTGCGCGACATCCGAAACTTCAGCTCGGGTTGGTGTGGTCGAATAAATCATACTTTCCATCATCTGTGTTGCTACTATTACAGGCTTGCCCATTTGACGTGATTTCATTACAAGTCTTTTTTGAATAGGTGGTACTGCTTCAATTGGTAACTCAACACCAAGGTCTCCTCGTGCGACCATAATTCCATCAGCAGAATCAATAATCGAGTCGAAAACTTTTACTGCAGCAGGTTTCTCAATTTTTGCAATAATGCCTGCCCTTCCCTTTAATAACTTTTTTACATCGTCTACATCTTTCGCTCTCTGTACAAAAGATAAGCCAATCCAGTCTACTCCAAGACCACAAACAAACTCCAAGTCTTGCCTATCTTTCTCTGTTAAAGGAGCGAGGTCTAAAATACTATCTGGGCAGTTAACCCCTTTTTTGTTTGAAATAATTCCATCATTCAAAACAACGCACTCTATTTTTTTTTCTGATGCTTTACTTACTTGCATAGCAACTTTACCATCATCAATCAGAAGCTTATCTCCCTTTTTTACTGACTGGAATATCTTGGGATGCGGTAGGCAAACTCGTTCTTTATTTCCCAGCCTTTCTATTAGATCAAAACAAAACTGTTGTCCCGCCTGTAAACTTGTTTTTGTACCCTTAAAATCACCGCATCTTAGCTTTGGACCCTGTAGATCGGCCAGGATACATATTGGTCTCGAAAATTCTTTCTCTAAATCTCTTAAAATATTATGTCTCTTTTCCACAGCTGAGTGATCACCGTGGGACATATTTAATCTGAAAATATCCGCCCCGGCTAAAAACATTTTTCTAATTTCCAATTTAGTGTCTGAGGCAGGGCCCAGGGTGGCTAATATTTTTACTTTACGGTTTCTATGGAGTTGCTTTTTCATTTATATGCACGATATTGTTATTTTTTCTGTAGAATAGAGAATTATAAGAAATAAAAAACTTTTTTTTAATTTATGAGTGAGATAAATGAATAGTAAAAACTTAGAAAAAATTGAAAGCCAAACTTTCAGAAGATTAATCTCTCATTTGCAGAGTAGAACTGATGTACAAAATATAGAAATAATGAACTTAACAGGGTTTTGTAGAAATTGTTTGTACAAATGGATGCATGAGGCAGCTAGCGGATCAGATGAAGCCTTATCAATCAAGGAGGCTCAAGAGTATGTCTATGGTATGCCTTATGATGAATGGAAAAAAAAATTCCAGAAGTAGCTTGATTTACAAAAATCTAGGAAAGTTTCGCTTTAATCTGTTCTATATATATTCGCTGGATTTTTTTAACAATATCTCCAACTGATCCATTTCCCACACGTTTTCCATTTACTTCAACAACGGGGAGCACGAAACCAGTAGCTGAGGTAAGAAAAACCTCTTGCGCATTCATCAAATCGTCAATATTGATCTTTTGCTCCTTGATTTCGATATTATTTATTTGACAAAATTTTATCACCGAAGACCTAGTAATACCTCCTAGGATATCATTTGACAAACTTGGTGTAATAATGTGTTCCTCTTTAAAAATGAATACATTACTTGATGAGCCCTCATTTATAAAACCACCTTGAACAAGTAAACTATCATCCACACCTTTTTGGACCGCGTGCGTTTTTGCTAATGATTGCGCAAGAAGTTGAGTAGTCTTTATATCTCTTCTACGCCACCTATCGTCAGGCACTGTGATGATTTTTATGCCCACTTTACTAGTTGCATTATTTAAAATTTGTTTTTCTTGTGTAAATATTACAACTGTAGGTAATAATGACTTTTTTGCAAAATTGAAGTCTCTATCTGCAATGCCTCTCGTGACTTGAACGTAACAAAGCCCTTCTTTAAGCTGATTTTCTTTTATTAATTTTTTTTGAATTTGATAAAATTCTTCTTCTTGAAAATTATTTTCAAGGTTCAAATGCCTCAATGATCTAATAAGTCTTGCAAAATGCTCTTTCCAATCTACTAAGTAACCATCAAGGACAGCAGTTACTTCGTAAACGGAATCAGAGAATAAAAAACCTCTGTCAAATACTGATATTTTAGCTTCTTTTTTTGAAAAGAATTCTCCATTCACATAAACTCTTTGATTTTCCTTATCTAGCAATGTGCGCTTTAATTCCCCTCAGCTTTACATATACCTTGAAATACGTAATCGGAGGGTTGCATTGTCTTAGAGGGAGTATATCTCTTATACTCATACTTGGTGATATACTCATTGCTTTCCATCATCACCAATAAACCCTGCGCAAAAAATTTATCAAGCTTGTAAATATCAACTAAACCACGCAAATTTGGAACTACACTTGTTTCAACTTCTAAAACGTTCTCATCAAAATAGGATATTGGGTATTTTTTCCCATCGAATTTGATAAAGAAATGAACTTGTTCCTTAGTGCGTGCGATGCCTCTTTTCATAGCATAGTTATTAATCGATTTTACTAAATAATCATCCATTCTTCTGATCCATAATTTTAGATATTAATCCGATTTTAAAAATTTTGTAACTATTTCTATAAATTTTATGGGTTTTTCAACATGAACCCAATGCCCGGCGTTAGCTACAGGAGCAAACTCGCTTAATGGGAAACTTTCTTTAATTATACCCCTATGATCTTCAACACCATATTCCGATGAATCACCGTATAAGAAAAGAGCCTTTGTATTAGAGACACCATTCATAACTGGAAACTCACTTATGGCAACAATATTCGCAATTAGGGATGTTAAATTAACTCGCCAATAGAAATTTTTTTTTTTGTCCATTTTTAAATTTTGCATCAGAAAAGATCTGAAACTTACTTCCTCGAAATATTCAGAAAGCTTTGTATCAATTTTGGATCTTGCATTGAAGCTGCCAAGATCAAGCGACGATAAAACTCTTAAATAACTTTCAAAATTTGGTGGATAATTTACTGGTGCTATATCTACTACGACTAACTTCGATATAAAACCTTGATAGAGTTTGTCTAAGACCATCGCAGTCTTGCCGCCCATAGAGTGCCCTATCAGAAAGCTCCTTGTTATTCCAAGTTTCTCAAGAAGGTTTTTTACGTCCTCTGCTAAATCAAAATAAGTATGCTTATCACTCCAATCTGACTCACCGTGGTTTCTAAGGTCAACAAGGCAGACGTGGAACCCAAGATCTGCAAGAGATTTTCCGATACCAAACCAATTTCTTTTTGATCCCAACAACCCATGCAAAATAACGACGTTGCTCGCGTTACCCTCTCCAAAACGACTATACGCTAATCGCATGCGATCTTACCAAATCGAGGTATATATATCGTAAGCATCTTGCTC
This sequence comes from uncultured Alphaproteobacteria bacterium, assembly GCA_902611475.1. Lineage (GTDB taxonomy): Bacteria > Pseudomonadota > Alphaproteobacteria > Rhodobacterales > Rhodobacteraceae > CACIJG01. Next base: position 47,736 of record CACLZW010000006.1, on the reverse strand, counting down.
AGTAAGCTCTCTTGGGTTATTTACCAACAACCTCGTTTGCTTCATAGCGTCTTTAGCCATTGACGCGCAGGCATCCTGCGGAATTGAAACATCTCGCAATTTCTGGGGTAGTCCCAACTCTTTAGATAAATCACTCAGTTTTTCGATAAACAACGATGCATTCGTTTGGTTATTATTCCCCATCTCTTCACTTGGAAAAAGAAAAGGATAAAGCTCTGCATATTTTTTAGCTGCCCACACATCTACTGCATTGAACCGTAGCACTCCTGGAAGTACAAGAGCATTCGATAATCCATGGGTTATATGAAAACTCCCCCCAAGTGGATAAGCTAGAGCATGGACTGCAGCTACTGGAGAATTTGCAAAAGCCATTCCAGCTAACATTGATCCAAGTAACATTTTTCCTCTCGCTTCTAAGTTTTTTGGATCTGAGACAGCCATTTTAATTGAACTCCCCAAGAGCACCAATGCCTCCTTTGCAAGAATGCCAGACATAGGATTGTTATTTTTATTTTTTGATGCATAGGCTTCGATTGCATGCACCATTGCATCAATTCCGGTGGCAGCAGTAGTTGATGCCGGCAATCCTAAGGTTAGAACAGGATCTAATACTGCGAAGTCTGGAAGGATAATCGGCGAAGAAACCCCTCTTTTTTCATCACCATCCACAGTGATAATTGAAACAGGAGTAACCTCGGACCCAGTTCCAGCAGTGGTCGGAATTAAACATAGAGGTAATCTCGGGCCTGTAGCGTTCCCCACCCCCCATGCACTTTCTAAATTTTCTCCTGACCCCAAAACTAAAGCCGTTAGCTTAGCAACGTCCATTGAAGAACCCCCACCAAATCCGATAACCCCGGTACAAGATATTTCTCTTCCAAAATTTATTGCCTTTTCCAAAGTTTTTAACGATGGATCTGCCTCTACGTTATCAAATACCATTACTTTTGCATCATACTTTTCAAGATGTTTAAACAAATCCTCATAAAGTCCCAACTTGGATAACCCTTTATCAGTAATAAGAAGAATTCTATTACCCATTAATTCAGAAAATGGATCCGCGTTTTTTGCCACGTTAGGACCGTAAATAATTCTAGGCGTGGTATTAAAATTAAATGAGGTAATCTCTTCAATCATGGTAAACCTTTCTGATCTTGTTAATAATATTTTACACAATTTAAAAACTGTGTTCTAAGTTTGGATAGATAGACAAACACTGTCAATCACAGAAATTGTTGTAAGGAAAGGACGCCTTATATGGCACAAAAGAAAAGAGTAGTTCTTGCTTTCTCTGGCGGGCTTGACACATCAGTTATATTGAAGTGGCTACAAACTGAGTTAAACTATGAGGTAGTTTGTTTTACGGCTGATCTTGGACAAGGCGAGGAACTAGAGGCCGCTCGAGATAAAGCTCTGTTACTTGGAATTAAACCAGAACATATTTTTATTGAAGATCTCACTGAGGAATTCGTTAAAGATTATGTTTTCCCAATGTTTAGATGCAATACAGTTTATGAAGGTCAATACCTACTGGGAACATCTATTGCAAGGCCGCTCATCTCAAAGAGGTTAATAGAGATTGCTGATATTGTCGGTGCAGACTCAATAAGTCACGGTGCTACAGGAAAAGGAAATGATCAGGTACGATTTGAATTAGCAGCATACTCTCTTAATCCAGATATAAAGATTATTGCACCCTGGAGACAATGGGACTTAAGTAGTAGGACAAAATTAATCGATTTTGCCGAAAAGCACCAAATTCCTATTGCCGCAAATAAAGTAGGGGAACCCCCTTTTTCAGTGGATGCTAATTTATTACATACATCTTCAGAAGGTTTAATTTTGGAAAATCCAGAAGATGAAGCCCCTGAGTATGTGTATCAGAGGACCAATGATCCGGAAAAAGCACCTGATAAACCCGACTACATAAGTATCAACTTTAAAAATGGAGATCCAATAAAAATTGATGACAAAGAATACTCACCTGCAAACTTGCTCAAGAGACTTAATGATTTTGGTAGACTGCATGGAATAGGGAGGCTCGATTTAGTTGAAAATAGATTTGTGGGAATAAAATCGCGCGGCGTTTATGAAACTCCAGGAGGAACTATACTTTTACAAGCTCACAGAGCAATTGAAAGCCTGACGCTAGATGGTGGGTCAGCACATCTGAAAGATGACATAATGCCAAGATACGCTGAGTTAATTTACAATGGTCTTTGGTTTACCCCCGAAAGATATCTCTTACAGACCCTAATTGATAAAAGCCAGGATAGTGTTGAAGGAACTGTAAAAATAAAATTGTACAAAGGAAGTGCTCAAGTTGTAAGCAGATCATCATCAAAGAGTTTATACTCCAAACAATTAGTAACTTTTGAAGACGACGAAGGTTACTATAATCAAGCTGATGCTGAAGGATTCATAAAGCTTAAGGCACTTCGCCTACGCGAACTGGCGCGCAGGAATAAAAAAGACTAGTAGAAGTTTCCGATGTTATTTCTTATGACTATCTGTAGTGCCAAAATAGCTATAAAAACAATCAAAGGAGCAAAGTCGATTGCACCAGTATAGGGCATGCGACGTCTTATTGGACCATACAACGGTTCCAACACTTGGTTTATGCCACGCCAAATCTGATTAATGAGTGGCTGATGAATGTTGAGAATATTGAAGTTTATGAGCCAACTTAAAACTATTTGAGCTATAATGATGTACTTCAAGACATCTAGTAACATGTGAACAATTTGAAGTAACGATACCAAAAATAAACTCCCATAAAAATTGTATTACATTGTAAAGATAGTTAATAATTTATAAAATAAAACCAAAAATATAAACAAATTGCAGGCCATAAATGAAAAATAAGCTCAAGTTATACTCATGGATGCTGTACGATTGGGCTTGCCAGCCTATACATACTTTAATTGCCACTTTTATATTTGGTCCGTATTTTGTGCAGGCGGTTGCAGAAAACCCTGTTGAGGGCCAAGCATTGATTGGGATGGCCGTGACAGTTTCTGGAATAGTTGTTGCTATCTTCTCGCCGATTTTAGGGGCGCTAGCGGATCAAACTCAGAAAAGAAAGCCGTGGATCCTTTTATTTTCTGTTTTTTTTGTGGTTTCCACTTTTTCTTTGTGGTACGCAGAGCCAAACCTCGAGAATACATTCTGGGTTTTATTTGCATACACTGTTGGTTTTATTGCAGCCGATTTTTCGACAGTTTTCACCAATGCTATGATGCCGAGTCTTGAAAAACCAGATAGGCTTGGCAAGCTATCGGGAGCGGGATGGGGACTTGGTTACTTAGGAGGATTAGTATCTCTTGTAATAATGTTGGGCCTATTCGTTGAACAAGAAAATGGGTTGACATTACTAGGTAGCAATCCAGCATTGGGATTAGACGCTGCTCACAGAGAGGGTACGAGAGTTGTGGGGCCATTGACAGCCTTTTGGTATGTTTTATTCATGATTCCATTTTTTGCGTTCGTGCCCGATGTAAAGATGACAACACCATCTCAACTAAATGTAAAAAAAGCGATTAAACACCTATATTTAAATATTATTAACATAAGAAATCAACCTTCTTTAGGTTGGTTTTTAGTGGCTTCAATGTTTTACAGGGATGCTATGAATGGAATTTTTTTCTTTGGTGGAATCTATGCAGCTGGCGTTTTAGAGATGAATACCGTGCAACTCGGAATTTTTGGAATTTTGGCAGCAGCAACTGGCACAATTGGAGCGTATTGGGGCGGAGCCTTGGACAGCAAGTATGGCTCTAAATTTTGTGTTAGTGTTATGCTTGGAGGACTTCTAATTGTTACACTTGTGATATTCGGGTTAAGTAGATCAGAATTCTACGGATTACCTTTGGACCCCAAGTCGAATACTCCAGATATTATATTTTATATAGCCGGCGGCTTGCTTGGGTTTGTAAGCGGACCTATCCAATCTGCGTCTCGCACGTTATTAATTTTCTTAGTTGACGAAAAAAAAATAACCGAAACTTTTGGACTCTACGCTCTTGTAGGCAGAGCAACAGCATTTCTAGCTCCGGCTCTAATTACTTGGTTCACTTTAGCGAGTGGGTCACAGCAAATCGGTTTAGTGCCGATTATTATTTTATTGTTTATAGGGTGGTATTTACTACGTTTTGTAAATGTTAAAAATTTAGTGTAATGAAAAACATCGTTTTTATCCTAATCATTCTTTTTGGGGCCATACCCACACTTAAAGCTGATGTTAAGAAATGGAAGTTAGAACAAGTTGGTTTTTTGAATATTGATAGAAACGAAAAAGATTATGGTGGGTTTTCTGGCGTTATAATTAAGAATGCGGGAACCGAGGCTTTAGTTGTCACTGATAAGTCGTTTTTTTTTGTTCTGGAATTAAGTCGTGACGATAATGACATTTTAACCGGATTTTCGGTAATCAAAAAAGGCCGAATATTGTCTAGCAAGGGCGAACATTTGAATGGTCGTAATACAGACAGCGAGTCAATCGCTATGGATGCAAACAATAATTATTATATTTCATTTGAGTCAAATCACAGAATAATGATGCATACAGAAGTTGAGGGCAAAGGTATCTTTGTTCCTAAACACCCTATGTTCAGAAAATTATCTATAAATAAGGGTATAGAGGCTCTAGCAATTGATAATGAAAATCGCTTGATAGCCATACCAGAAAAACCTCCCTTAGGCATTTCCGATTTCCCAATTTTCAGATTACAAAATAATAACTGGGAAATTATAAAATATGTAAAAATAGAGAACAACTTTCTAGTTACCGACGCAGAGATTTTACCTATGGGGCTTTTATTGATACTGGAACGCAAATTCTCATGGACCCAAGGTTTTAAAACGAGATTTAGGTTAATTTCTTTAGATAAGTTTGATAATACAGAGCCAATAATTGTTTTTACCTCAACGGCTAATCAGTTTGACAATTTGGAGGGTATGACTTTTTGGAAAGATAAAAAAGGTGAAATGCGTATTTTAACGGTATCTGATGATAATTTTCACCCTTTACAGCAAAGTGAAATAAGAGAATTTGTGTTAAAATATGAATAATAATTGAAGGAAATATTATGGAGAATAAAGAATTAGAAGACTTAATCGAAACCTCATGGGAGAGCAGAGACGAAATAAATGAAAAAACAGTAGGGATAACTAAAAAGGCCGTAGAAAAAACTTTAAATCTACTGGGGAACGGTACTTTGAGAGTGGCAGAAAAAGAGGCCTCAGGTGAATGGGTGGTGAATCAATGGACCAAAAAGGCAGTTCTATTAAGTTTTAGGCTTAGAGAAATGGAATTACAAACAGGCGGGCCACAAAATTCAACCTGGTGGGATAAAGTAGATAGCAAGTTTAAAGACTGGGGTGAAAATGAGTGGAAAAAGAAGAATTTTAGAGCCGTTCCTAACACTGTAGTTAGAGCATCAGCCTTTATTGGTGAAAATGTTGTTCTAATGCCCTCATTTGTAAATCTAGGCGCGTATGTCGATAATGGCACAATGGTCGATACTTGGGCAACAGTTGGATCTTGTGCTCAGATAGGAAAAAATGTGCACCTTTCAGGTGGAGTAGGAATAGGAGGTGTATTGGAGCCTATGCAAGCATCACCTACCATTATCGAGGATAATTGCTTTATTGGAGCAAGATCAGAGATTGTAGAAGGCTGTATTGTCAGAGAGGGAGCTGTAGTGGGCATGGGTGTATTTATTGGAAAATCTACAAAAATATTTAATAGAGAAACTGGTGAAACAACATATGGAGAAATACCTCCTTACTCCGTTGTTGTCTCAGGTTCTGTTCCGTCTAAAGGAGGAGTAAACCTTTATTGCGCGGTAATAGTCAAACAGGTCGATGAAAAAACAAGAAGTAAAACTTCTATAAATGACTTATTAAGAGACTAATCATGACTAAATTGATAGATGATCCAATATTATTGACAAAAAAACTTATTAGTTTTAGGTCAATTACTCCAGACGATGGTGGGTCTCTAGAATTTATTGCTTCATTTATTGAGCAACTAGGTTTCCAAACAACAATTTCATCCACCCAAGGTGTATCAAACCTTTTTGCGCGGTGGTCTCCAAAGTCAGGCTTTAAAAGAACCCTGGCCTTTAATGGTCATGTCGATGTAGTACCACCAGGGAAGGAAAATTTATGGGATAGCGATCCATTCGGTGGTGATATTAGAAACTCTCGAATTTTTGGTAGGGGCTCAGTAGATATGAAATCCTCTGTTGCCGCATTTCTTATTGCTCTTAAAGAAATCATTGAGGAAGAAGAGCTTAATTGCTCTTTTGTACTTTTAATCACGAGTGATGAGGAAGGTCACGCCGAATACGGTACAAAAGAACTTTTGAAGTGGGCTTTTAAAAATAATGAAGTTATTGACCACTGTCTTGTTGGTGAGCCTACCTCCTCCAAGTTGGTGGGCGACACTATAAAAATTGGCAGACGTGGTTCGTTAAGCGGATTTATAGTTTGTAAAGGAAAGCAGGGTCATATAGCTTATCCTGATAAGGCAGTTAACCCAGTCGAAGCACTAATTCACTTTCTCAGCGAATTAAAATCTCTTAAGCTAGACGAAGGTAGCGAATTTTTTGAGCCCTCTAGCTTGAATATCTCGACATTAGATACTTATAACGAAGCATTGAATGTTATACCGGCGAATTCTTATGCAAACTTTAACGTGCGTTTCAATGATCAGCATTCATGCTCATCGCTAACAAAAAAAATAGATTCGCTTGTTGCCAAGTATAATGGAGAAACTAATGCGACTCTGGAAATTAAGTATAAATGTTCTGGTGAAAGCTTTTTGACTGAGCCAGGTCAACTTTCAGAAATGTTAACTACTTCGATAAAAGAAATAGCAGGCGTAGATTGTAAACTTTCCACTGGAGGCGGCACATCAGATGCTCGATTTGTGCAGGAATACTGCCCAGTTGTAGAATTCGGTTTAGTTGGCGATACTATGCACCAAATTAATGAAAATACTGGGGTCGATGATATTGTTTTACTAAAAGATATCTATAAAAATTTTTTGAAAAACTACGATAAGAAAGTGTAAAAATGATTGGAAAACTAAACCACATCGCTATAGCAACACCCAAATTAGATGAGGCTGTGAAAACCTATAAAAATATGCTAGGAGTAAAAATAAGCCCTCCCATCGATCAAATAGATCATGGCGTTAAGGTAGTTTTTATTGAATTACCAAATACCAAGATAGAGTTGCTAGAACCACTAGGAGAAAAAAGCCCAATAGAAAACTTTCTTGAGAGAAATAAAAAAGGTGGGATACACCATATTTGTTTTGAAGTAGAGGACATAAATAGTGCTATTTTGAACCTAGAAAAAGATGGAGCAACTGTATTAGGCGATGGAGAAGCTAAAATTGGTGCGCATGGTAATCCAGTAATTTTTCTGCACCCGAAGGATTTTAATGGTACTCTAATCGAGTTAGAAGAAGTCAAACAATGACAATAACATCTGCAATAGTATTATTATCAGTTTACTGGTTTATTATTTTATTTATCATCTTACCAATAAATATTACCACACAAAATGATGAGAGAAATATCATTGAAGGGACCGCACCTTCATCTCCAGTAAACCCTAATCTTAAACGCAAGTTTTCTATTACCACGATAGTATCTATTATTCTTTGGATACCGACCTGTTTTGTAATCAATCTATTCTATTAAATGAATTTATAAATCGTGATCGATTATTTTTAATTTGAGTTCATCTAACTGTTCTGTGGTTGGATTTCTAGGGGATCCAAGCATAGGGTCCTCTGCTTTTTGGTTCATAGGAAACATTATAACTTCCCTTATATTATTTTCCTTAGCCAAAAGCATTACTATCCTATCAATGCCAGCAGCACATCCTCCATGAGGAGGGGCACCATATTTTAAAGCATTTACTAGACCTGAAAACTGACTCTCAACCTCCTCTTTTGTATAGCCCGCAATTTCAAACGCCTTAAACAAGTTCTCTAGTTTATGATTTCTAATTGCGCCGGACAAAATCTCATACCCATTACACGATAAATCATACTGCATCCCCAATACACTCAAAGGATCAATATCTTGACTCAATAAATCGGTCTTAGGCATCGAAAAAGGGTTATGTGAAAACTCAATTTTTCCTGTCTCTGTATCTCTTTCATACATTGGAAAATCAGTGATCCAACAAAACTCATAAGAATTTGAATTTGTAATGTCTAGTTCGATGCCAACGATGTCCCTAGCCTTGCTAGCAATATCATTAAAATGGGCAGGTAAACCGCCCAAGAAAAAGGCTGCATCTCCTTTATCAAGACTGAGAAAATTTCTTAATTTTTCTGTCTTTTCCTCGCCTAAGTTTTTTGCTATTGGTCCCGCTGCTTCTAAATTACCACTATCATCTGACCGCCAAAAGATATAGCCCATACCCGGTAGTCCTTGCTCTTGCGCAAACATGTTCATTCTGTCACAAAATTTCCTACTGCCTCCACCTTTTGCTGGTATTGCTTTGATCTGTGTTCCATCTTTCGTCAAAATATCGGCAAAGATTTTAAACCCTGAAGAAACAAAAAACTCGGAAACATCCATCATTTTTATTGGATTTCTTAAATCTGGTTTATCAGTACCATACCACTCCATAGATTGGCCAAAACTAATAATAGGAAAGTTATTATTAACTGCATAGGAGTCCGAAAAATTTTCAAAGAGTTTGACAAACACTTTTTCTACCAATTGAAATACATCATGTTCCTCGACAAAAGACATCTCTATATCTAGCTGATAAAAGTCAGTTGGAGATCTATCCGATCTGGGATCTTCATCTCGAAAGCATGGTGCAATCTGGAAATATTTATCAAACCCACCAACCATTATCAGCTGCTTATAGATTTGAGGAGCTTGCGGTAGCGCATAAAACTTTCCAGGATGTAATCGTGAGGGAATTAAAAAATCTCGCGCTCCTTCCGGAGAAGATGATGATATTATTGGCGTTTGAAATTCGTTGAAACCGTTTTCCCACATCTCTTTTCGTATAAACTCGATTATCTTGGATCTCAATATTATATTCTGGTGTATTCCGTCTCTCCTTAAATCGAGGAAACGATACTTTAGTCTTGTTTCTTCTGGATATGGAAGATCTCCAAAAACAGGTAAAGGAAGTTCCTCTGAAGCCCCTAAAATATTAATTTTTTCTATGAAAACCTCAATCTCCCCTGTGGGCAATTTTTCATTTATTAAAGAACTATCTCTCTTTCTCACAGTTCCCTCTATTGATATGCACCACTCTGCTCTCACATTTTCTACATCTTTTAATACGGGACTATCAGGATCAGCTAAAACTTGGGTAAGACCAAAATGATCTCTTAGGTCAATGAAAAGCACGCCTCCATGATCACGTACTCTATGAACCCAACCAGAGAGCTTTACGATTTCCCCATCGTTTCCTGCTCGTAATTCATTACAGTTATGTGATCTGTACAAATGCATCTATTCTACCTATTCACTAACCAAAAACTTATTGATTTTATTAGTGACAGTTTTAAAAAGGGTTATGTTTATAAATTCTTGTACACTTATAGTTTCACGAATTAAAGAAAAAATTTAAATGCCAAAACGAATTGATATTAAGTCAGTTTTAATTATAGGTGCAGGACCCATAGTTATAGGACAGGCTTGCGAGTTTGATTACAGCGGTGCTCAAGCATGTAAGGCACTCAAAGAAGAAGGTCTTAGAGTAATTCTAGTTAATTCAAATCCCGCCACAATTATGACAGATCCAGAACTTGCCGATGTTACATACATAGAACCAATAAATTCAGAAGTAATAGAAAAAATTATAAAGATAGAAAAACCAGATGCTATTTTACCAACAATGGGTGGACAAACAGCGCTTAATATTGCGATCGAGTTGGATAAAGCAGGAACGCTCAAGGATTGTAATGTTGCGCTTATCGGAGCTAATAGGGATGCAATAGAAAAAGCGGAAGATCGAAAACTCTTCAAACAGTCAATGGAAAGTATTGGAATAAAGAGCCCAAAATCTGAAATTGCTAATTCATTGGATGAAGCTGTAAAAGCATTAGATATAATTGGCTTGCCGGCAGTTATTCGGCCCGGTTTTACTTTGGGAGGCAAAGGTGGCGGAGTTGCCTATAACGAAAATGACTTCAGAGAAATTTGTATGAATGGTTTAGACGCATCACCAGCTAATCAAATTCTTATCGATCAAAGCCTCCTAGGTTGGAAAGAATTTGAGATGGAAGTAATAAGAGATAAAAATGACAATGCAATTATAGTCTGCTCTATTGAAAACTTTGACCCTATGGGAGTCCATACAGGTGATAGCATAACCATAGCACCGGCGATGACACTAACCGATAAAGAGTTTCAGAAAATGCGTAACAACTCTTTAGAAGTTTTAAAAGAGATCGGTGTTGAAACTGGCGGGTCTAATGTTCAATGGGCAGTAAACCCACAAAATGGAGAAATGCTAATTATTGAAATGAATCCCCGTGTGTCTAGATCATCTGCCCTTGCATCGAAAGCAACAGGATTCCCAATAGCTAAAGTTGCCGCGAAACTAGCCATAGGCTACACACTTGATGAGTTGCAGAATGATATAACAAAAACTACCCCCGCGAGCTTCGAGCCAACGATCGATTATGTTGTTACAAAAATACCTCGTTTCGCATTTGAAAAGTTTCCGTCGATATCAAATGAGCTTGGTACTTCAATGAAATCGGTTGGAGAGGTTATGGCCATTGGGGCAACATTCCAAGAAAGTCTGCAAAAAGCTTTGAACTCTCTTGAAAATAAAACTTCTGGGCTTGCAATCATTCATACCAATATGGATAAACCTGCGCTTTACAAAAAATTATCCATCAATACTCCTGACAAAATATTTCTTATTGGGCAGGCTTTCAGAATTGGTTTCACTACTGACGAAATATACGAAATAACAAGAATAGACAAATGGTTTTTAAATCAAATCGAGGAACTTATTCTATTTGAAAAAAGTATCTCAAGCTCTGGCCCAGAAATAACTCAGGAGGTCTTGGGAGAGGCAAAGTCTAGAGGGTTTAGTGATGAAAGAATAGCTGAATTGTTGTCTACTCCTTTGGATAATATTCAAGATAAGAGACGAAAGTACGGTATACTTCCAGTTTATAAGCGAATTGATACCTGTGGTGGCGAATTCCAGTCCGAGGCCGCATATCTATACTCTACCTATGACTTGTCCACTTTTACTACCCAAATATGTGAAGCTCAACCCTCAAATAAAGACAAAGTAATAATTCTTGGCAGTGGTCCCAACAGAATAGGTCAAGGCATTGAGTTCGATTACTGTTGCTGTCATGCTTGTTTCTCGCTTAGTGAAGAAGGCGTTGAAACTATAATGATTAATTGTAATCCCGAAACTGTCTCCACCGACTTTGATACCTCTGACAAACTTTACTTTGAGCCTTTAAACTTTGAGTCAGTAGTGAACATAATTGAAAAAGAAAAGAAAAAGGGCAATTTGATTGGGGTAATTGTGCAGTTTGGAGGGCAGACGCCGCTCAAACTAGCCGATGATCTTGATAGAAGGGGTGTTAAAATTTTAGGAACAACACCCAAATCAATAAATATTTCGGAGGATCGAAAACTCTTCAAAGAAGTCATTGAAAAGTTAAAACTGAAACAACCTGAAAATACTACGGTTGGTAAAAAATCAAATGCCATAAAGGCTGCTGAGTCCCTCTGTTATCCAATAATTGCTAGGCCCTCTTTTGTCTTAGGGGGTAGCTCAATGGAAATAATTCATGACCCAATGCAATTGAATAAATATTTAGAGTCAAACATAGAAATTAGTAGTAAAACTCCGCTTTTGTTAGATAGCTATTTGGGTGCTGCGATAGAGGTTGATGTAGACTTAATCAGCGATGGAGAAGATTGTTTTGTTGCAGGGATTTTGGAGCATATCGAAGAGGCAGGTGTTCATTCAGGAGACAGTGCCTGCTCTCTACCACCACACTCTCTTGGAAAGGAAATAATTGAGAAAATAAAATATCAATCTTCTCTTCTTGCCAAAGAATTGGACGTTATAGGGTTAATGAATATTCAATTTGCCGTAAAAGAAAGCGATATATTTGTATTGGAGGTAAATCCACGGGCAAGCAGAACAATTCCATTTATATCTAAAACGACTGGAATACCGCTAGCTAATCTAGCAGCAAAATTGATGATAGGTTTAAGACTATCCAGTTTATCTTTCCATAGAAAAGATTTGAATTATGTGGCTGTCAAAGAAGCTGTGTTACCCTTTGATAGGCTACCCGGTAGCGATACCGTTTTAACCCCTGAAATGCGTTCAACTGGAGAAGTCATGGGTATTGCGGACAGCTTCGAGGGAGCTTTTTTCAAATCACAGATTGCCGCAGGCATGCAGTTTCCTAAATCTGGGACGGTATTTTTATCAATTAGAAATGAAGATAAAACTAAAGAGATGGGTGAAGCATGTAAAATTCTTGAGAAGATCGGTTTTAAAATTATTGCAACAAAGGGAACTAAATCCTTTTTAGATAGGGAGGGAGTTGATAGCTCACCTGTAAAGAAAGTCTATGAGGGACGACCAAATATCTCGGATTTACTGAAAGATAAAAAGATAGATATTGTTATGAACACTACTGAGGGCAAACAATCGCTGGAAGATAGCAAAGACATTCGATATTTAGCATTAAATAATAAGATCCCTTACTATACTACATCTCGTGGAATTATTGCTACAATCCATAGCCTTAAAGAAAATATCGGGGGCAAGATGTCGGTAAGGGCTATACAAAAATATCATTCACAGCTTATAACTGGTTGATAACCTTTTTTTCATTAAAAAATGCTATTAAATTTTCAACTGCCAGCATTCCCATTTTTGTTCTTGTTTCATGTGTGGCCGATCCTATATGAGGGTACAAAGTAACATTTGATAAGCGTCTCAGTCTGAGAGGAACATTTGGCTCATTAAGAAAGACATCCAAACCAGCACCGGCAAGTTTTTTCTTTTCTAGCAAATCTATAAGTGCCATCTGGTCAATAACATCTCCCCTTGATGTATTAATTAAAAATGATGAGGGCCTTATTTTCTTCATTCTGTTCTTTGAAATAAAGTTCTTATTTCCCTTGTCGCTAGACAGATGCAAAGAAATTACATCACTTTCTTCCAGCAATGCATCTAAGTCAAAACGAACACTTGCCTCAAATTTAAGATCCGTAACTGGGGAACGATTATAGTAAAGGACTTTCATTCCAAATACCTCATGTGCACGCTTTCCAAAAGCTTTACCAATTCTTCCCATTCCTACAAGTCCAAGAGTTTTTCCGCGAACACCGACTCCCAGGTTCCCTGTTAAAGAAAAACCTTTCCATTCACCCTGTCGCAACATTGTTTCCATTAGAAATGCATTTCGTGTAACAGACAAAAGTAAAAGTGTAGCTATATCAACAGTAGCCTCCGTTAATACGTCGGGAGTATTTGTGATGATAACATTATTTTGTTTGGCTGATTGTAAATCTATATGATCCACACCCACACCAATATTTGCGATTATTTTCACTTTCTTGTTGGGAAGAGTAAGAAGCTTATCTGTAATATTATCTGTTACAGTACAAACGATTCCATCGGCATTTTCCATTGCTTTTTCTAATATATCGTTACTAAATACTTTATCTTCACGATTGAATGAAACTCGAAAATACTGTTTTAACTTTGACTCTACTTCATCAGGTATATCTCTAGTGACGATTATTTTTGGTTTCATTTAATTCGTCCCTCTTAATGAACCCTATTACCAATAAGAGCTTTATATTCAGGTGCTATTAAAATAATATCACCAACATTTTTGCCATCGACACCAAGTACAAGGACCTCCGAAATAAATGGCCCAACTTGTTTAGGCTCCAGATTTGTTACAGCTATTACCAACTTTCCTATAAGCATTTGAGTTGTATAGAGAGACGTAATCTGAGCAGATGAAGTCTTAATCCCCATTTCTTCCCCAAAATTTATCCATAGTTTAAATGCTGGTTTTTTAGCTTCCCTAAAAATTTCAGCTTTAACGATCTCTCCAACTCTTAAATCTGTATCAAAAAAATCCGCCATTTCTAAAAGTATCAAAATTTCAGATTTAAAGCATTAATTAAAAGCTTAAAATTTACTTAGTTCTTTTGATCTTTGTGCTGCAGCTTTTATTGCTGCTTCGAAAATCTTTGGCAGACCGTTATCCTTATTCATCATTACGGCCAGTGCTTCATGAGTCGTTCCACCAGGACTGGTCACATTTTCCCTCAATTTTTGGGGCTTCAATGATGAATTGACTATTAAGCTTCCAGCACCATCGATTGTATGCTTTACCAATTTAAAAGCTTCATCATAAGAAAGACCCAAATTAATACCAACCTCTGTCATCAACTCAGCAATAAGAAAAATGTAGGCTGGGCCGGAACCTGAAATTGCCGTGACAGCATCAAATTTTCTCTCCTCAACAAATTTTACTGTTTCTCCAAAGGCCTCTAATAATAAGGCCAAATTCTTTGACTGTTTTGGATCAACCCTTTTATTCTCTTTAACTGCTGTAACACCTTTTAGTATCTCTGCGGGTAAGTTAGGCATTATCCTTACAATCGACTCATCTTTTCCAATTATATCCTCAAGTCTATTTATTTTAATCCCAGCAAGCATTGAAACAAAAGTGACGTTTTTTTTGGAAAGCCCTTTTAGCTTTAGTTTAATCTCATCTAGAGACTGTGGTTTTACTCCTATAAAGCAATAATCAAATGGTACATCTGCTTTTGTATTTATATTCAGCCCGTGTTTCTTTTTTTCAAGTAGCCAGTCTGAGGGTTTCGGATCATCCACATAAATATCTTCGGGCGATATTAATTTTTTTAACCACGCATCTAATATTGCAGATGCCATCTTGCCACAACCAATAATTTTAATTCGTTGATTAATTTTGTTTTCTGCAGTCACTTATATTTACCTAAGCGTAACCTGCTATCTTTCCAAAAGCTGCCGACATAGCATCTTTTGGCATTACTTCTCCCCAACAGCTCTTTTGGAAGGTCGGATAATATTTTTCCGCTGTTTCAACAGAAGATTTTATCCAATCTCTTAGCTCTGTATTGGAGATAATTAATTCGTCCGAAAATAATATGTTAGTAGAGTAATTCATTAATTGTTCTACATTATCATAGGTGAAGCTACCATCAACATCACTGCCATTCACTAAATTGATAGTTTCATAGAGCTTTACCAGTTTTTTTCTTGGTGGGATCATTTCAAATGTACAAATCGTTTTAAAGAGGTTTCGCGATACATTCCAGCTAGCACTGATAGTATACTTTTTCCAACCTCCGTCTATCCTAACGATTATCTCATTATCATCATCTCTAGCGAATTCCCAACTTTCTTCATGCGCTATTAGTTCCAAGGCATCTATTGGATGCGTTTCATCTAAAAATATAATTGACGTTGCTCGTGTCATGGGGTTACTGCTCCTCTTTTTCTGTCAGTATACCCACAAAATTTAGAAATCTCTACTACAATTAGGGATTCAAGCCTCATCTCCACTATATCTGGTAAATATTAGCTTTTTAAATTTTTCTTTCTTTTTGAAGACGGCTTACTTTTATTCCTCAGTTCTTCCACACTTAGCTTAAGTGCTTCAAACTCTTCTCTTGTAACAAAGTCCCTGTCAGCTAACCAACCATCTAACCAGGTCTTGAAAACATTCTCTGCTTCGTTTTTGGCCGAATGTGCTGCTCCAAAGGCATCCGCCATAACTTTAGAAAGATTATCAATAAATGGGTTTTTAATTTGCATCGATTCTCCTTTAAATTTTTATATTTTAACGTTAAAAAAAAATATAATTGGAATTTTATTTTTTTGGAGGAAAAAATCTTTCAATATCCAAATATAAGTGAGACCGCCTTTACTTTAAATTTATTTGGGTTGCATCTTAATGTACAATGGTATGGCTTATCGTATATAGCCGGTATACTTTTAGCTTGGTTATTTATGGCAAAGCTTGTGCAAAATAAAGACCTGTGGTTTGCCAATAAGAGTATTATTGCGAGATCTGAAGTAGATGATCTAATAACCTACATGATTTTGGGTATCATTGTAGGTGGTCGGTTGGGGTATTGTCTCTTTTACGCACCTGCATACTATTTTGATAATCCCATTAGAACTTTGTATATATGGGAAGGTGGGATGTCATTTCACGGAGGCTTTTTAGGAGTGTTAATAGCTGGCATTCTATTTGGCATGAGGAAAAAAATTAGCTTGTTGTCTTTAGGTGATTTGATCGCATTTGCATCCCCTCCCGGATTATTTTTTGGCAGAATTGCAAATTTTATAAATGGCGAGCTCTGGGGCAAACCAACAACCTCAACATTTGGAATCCAGTTTACAAAAGGTCAAGGGAAATTTTGTCCAAGCTCAAATGAAATACCCTGTTTCAGGCATCCGTCGCAATTGTATGAAGCTTTCTTTGAAGGTATCGTTTTGATGCTTATTTTTTATTATCTTGTTTTTTTCTATAAAGCGCTTAAAAAACCAGGCATCATTTTTGGCTCTTTTTTGCTAGGATACGGTGTTATAAGGTTTTCAATTGAATTTCTAAGAGAACCTGACGCTTTTTTCATAACCAATGAAAATCCCTATGGATATATAGTCGAGCTTTTCCCAGGTGTAGGAATATCAATGGGACAACTTCTCACAATTCCAATGATTATTTTTGGACTTTTAATGATTTTTTTGATCACCAAGCGAAATCTTGATGCAAATTGAAAAAAAAATAAAAGATTTAATTAAAAAAAGTGGTCCAATAAGCATATCACAATATATGGAAATATGCTTGTGGGATGATAAAAATGGATATTACACATCTAATCAAGTATTAGGGGGAGATGGTGACTTCATTACATCTCCAGAGATCTCTCAAACATTTGGTGAGCTTATAGGGCTATGGGCATTGAGTTTTTACCAAGAATTTATAAATAAAAAACGTCTATGTATAACAGAGCTAGGTTCTGGTAGAGGAACACTTCTAAAGGACGCCATTAGAACTATTTATAAGGTTACCGATAATAAAATAAACCTTGAGATTACAATTTTGGAAAAATCCGAGAGACTAATAACTCTCCAGAAAGAAAATCTCAAAAATAAAAATGTTAAGTGGATATCAGATATCAAAGGCTTGAGTTTAGAACCACAAATAATTATTGCGAATGAATTTTTTGATGCCCTTCCTATAAACCAATATGTGAGAAGTAACGAAGGCTGGCACGAAAAAAAAATAGCAATAGAAAATGGTGAACTATGTTTCACCTTAGATAATAAAATCTGGGTACCTAGTGACAGTATTTTTTCAGATTTTAAAATAGGAGATACGCTTGAATATTCTGAACAGACCATCTCGATTTTTTCCAATATTTGCAATCATTTAATTCAATATGATGGTGTTTTGCTTTTAGTCGATTATGGAAACATTTCGGGTATTGGGGACACCCTTCAAGCCGTAAACAAGCATAAATTTTTAGGTGTTTTGGAAAAACCAGGTCAAAATGACTTAAGTTCACACGTTAATTTCAGGCTCCTTAAAGAAATAGCTTTAAAAAAAAATTTGTATGTTTCACCGATTAAAGAACAACGAAGTTTTCTGCTCGAACTTGGAATAAAGGAACGCTTAAAAAGCCTAACCAAAAATGTCAGCTTAGCCATAGCAGAAACAGTCAACTCCGAAATAAAGAGACTAATAGATCCTGATAAAATGGGTTCCCTTTTTAAAGTTATTGCGATAACAAAAACTAAAAGAAATCTAGAAGGCCTGAACTGAAATGGTCAAAATGTTTAAAAGCAAAAACTTGCAATCTGTTAAGCATAGTTTTTTTGGTAGATCCGGTGGAGTTTCCACAGGCATATATTCGAGTTTGAACCTGTCAGAAAATACGACCGATAGCAAAGCCAATATTTATGCAAACAGGGCGTTGGTCTTGGATGCGCTTGACATTTCAAGTCAAAAAGTTTTCTTTCCAAACCAACAGCATACAAACAACGTGGTATTTATTGATAAAAAAGCTGACTTTGACAAATTAAGTTACGAGCCAGTAGATGCAGTCATAACCAATCTAAAGGGTTTTGGTATCGGAATACTAACCGCCGATTGCTCTCCTATCTTGGCTCATGAAAGTGAAAGCGGCTTCATCTTGGCTATTCACGCAGGTTGGAAAGGTGCTCTTGCGGGAGTCTGTGAAAATGCACTAAATTCTCTTAAAGATCTTGGCGTCGATATGAAAAAAATTTCCGTTGCAATTGGTCCAACTATTTCTAAAAAATGCTATGAAGTAAAATTAGATTTTGTTGAGAGCTTTATGAAGACCGATCCATGTTTCGAAAAATTTTTTATCAAAGAAGATGGTAATTATTTCTTTGATCTTACTTTATTTATTGAAAGTAGATTTAATCTTCTTGGAGTTTATGATATACATAATTTGGGTTTGTGTACTTACGAAAATTCTGAATTATTTTTTTCAAATAGAAGGGCCTATCATAAATCTGAGAGAGACTTCGGCCGCATGGCTTCAATAATTTGTTTGTAATCTATAAAAAAATTTGAGGATAATATGTCTCCAAAAAAAACTAAACTTTTAATAATCGGTTCAGGTCCAGCAGGGTATACAGCTGCTGTATACGCTGCACGCGCTATGTTATCACCAATCCTCTTTCAAGGAATACAGCCAGGTGGACAGCTCACGATAACTACCGAGGTTGAGAATTGGCCCGGAGAGAAAGAAATACTTGGGCCAGACTTAATGAAAAATATGGAAGATCATGCTCGTAATCTGGGATGCAAAATTATTTCCGAACATGTTTCAAAAGTAAATCTTACTGTACGACCCTTCTTTGTAGAAACAGATAGTGGTTCACAATATTTGACTGAGTCAGTAATTTTAGCAACAGGAGCGCAAGCAAATTGGCTTGGACTCTATAATGAAGAAAAATATAAAGGTTTTGGGGTTTCGGCGTGTGCAACATGTGACGGTTTTTTCTATAGAGACAAAATAGTCGCGGTAATAGGAGGAGGGAATATGGCTGTTGAAGAGGCAATATTCTTAACAAAATTTGCTTCCAAAGTTTATTTAGTCCATAGAAGAGATGAGTTACGAGCCGAAAAAATCTTACAAAAACGTCTTTTTGAGAATGAAAAAATTGAAATCATATGGAATAAGCAAGTAACTGACATATTAGGAGAAGATCATCCTTTAGGCGTAACAGGAATTCAGATAAGAGATACTTTGAACAAGAAATTATCTGAAATTACTTGCTCAGGGGTCTTTGTAGCAATAGGACATTCCCCTGCTTCAAATCTTATTAAAGATCAGCTCAAAACTTTTGATAGTGGCTATGTGTCTACTGTTCCAGGAACTACAAAAACTTCTATTCCTGGAGTTTTTGCCGCTGGGGATTTAGTGGATAATGTTTACAGGCAAGCAGTAACGTCCGCTGCAATGGGATGCATGGCCGCTTTAGATGCAGAGAAATATCTAAGCGAGATCAATAATGGAAATTGAAAAAAATATACAAGTATCCGTAGTAATGGGGAGTCAATCAGATTGGGAAATCATGCAAGTGGCGTGCGATTTGTTGGGAAAGCTTGATGTTTCCTATGAAAAAAAAATTGTGTCTGCACACAGAACTCCAGACAGGTTGTACGAGTACGCTAATTCGCTGAGGAGGCGGAAAATAAAAGTTGTGATCGCTGGCGCGGGAGGTGCTGCACATTTACCGGGAATGATTGCTTCAAAAACTGATATCCCAGTAATTGGAGTACCTATTAACGCGACCGATCTAAGAGGAGTTGACAGTCTTTATTCAATAGTACAAATGCCGAAAGGTTACCCTGTTGCAACCATGGCAATTGGTTCTCCAGGTGCTTTCAATGCTGCTATCTTCGCTATACAGGTTTTAGCGGTTACCGATAGGGTTATTGGTCAGAAAATCCGAGATTGGCGCACTGATACAACAAACCGAGTAAAAAATGAGCCCGAATAAGACCATTGGAATTCTTGGTGGAGGGCAATTAGCAAAAATGCTTGCTACTGCTGCAGCCGACTTAGGTTTTAATGTATATGTATATTGCCCTGATACAGACTGTCCTGCGGCACAAGTGGCTAACAAAATAATATTTGGAAACTATGATGACAATGAGAACCTAGTCGCTTTTGCAAAAAATGTAGACGTTCTAACTTATGAATTTGAAAACATAGACACAAAAGCTTTGGAGAAATTAGATCTTTTTGTCAACATGAGGCCTTCTGTAAAAGCCCTTAAAATCTCTCAGGACCGCTTAACTGAAAAAAGTTATCTTAATTCGTTAGGTATTAAAACTACGCAATTTTATAGAATTGATGAAGTTTCTGAAATTGAAAAACTATTTACTAGACTAAAGAAACCAATTCTTATCAAGACACGTAGGCTAGGTTACGACGGGAAGGGACAAATATTAGTCAAAACACTAGATGATATTAACAACCATTTTATGGGCAAAAAACTTTTTCCATCTATCGCTGAGGAAGTTATTAGTTTTGATAGAGAGTTATCCGTAATAATAGTGCGGGATAAAGAGGGTAATATTAAGACTTTTGAACCAGGAGAAAATGTACATAAGAATGGGATTTTGGTAACTACAACTTTACCCTCGTCAACAAGTGAAGTGCTTAAAAATGACGCTGTAACCATTGCAAGAAAAATAGTGGCCAATCTAGACTATGTCGGAGTTATGGGAGTAGAATTTTTTTTAAAGGAAAAAGAACTTTATGTTAACGAAATTGCTCCAAGAGTACACAATTCTGGGCATTGGACAATGGACGGGAGCTACTCTAGCCAGTTTCAGCAACACATCAGAGCAATTATGGACTTGCCTCTGCTATCAACCGAGAGGCATTCCGACATTATAATGTACAACTTAATTGGAAAAGTGACTAGTAATCTAGCAAGCAATGAGTTAGCAAAAGTCTATGTTTATGGAAAAAAAGACTCTCGTCCTGGAAGAAAAATGGGTCACATAAATTTAATAAAAAAAAAGGGGGGTTAACCCCCCTCTAATTAGTAATTAACTTGGACACTTCAAGACTTACATCATGCCGCCCATGCCGCCCATGCCGCCCATGCCGCCCATGTCGGGCATAGCTGGGGCTGCTGACTTAGGCTCTGGTTTGTCGGCAACCATTGCCTCAGTTGTTATAAGCAATCCGGCCACTGATGAAGCGTCTTCGAGCGCAGTACGCACTACCTTTGCAGGGTCAATTACTCCAAATTTGAACATGTCACCATACTCTTCAGTTTGCGCATTGAAGCCATGTGTCATATCAGAGGACTCTCGAATCTTCCCAGCAACGACTGAACCATCTACACCTGCGTTTTCAGCAATTTGTCGTAACGGTGCTTCTAAGGCTCTAGCTACTATCTTTACACCAGCCTCCTGATCTGAATTCTCAGTCTTGACTTTATCGAGCTTCTTTGCAGCTTGAACTAAAGCAGTACCTCCTCCGACAATTACGCCTTCTTGCACAGCAGCTCTGGTTGCGTTGAGAGCGTCATCTACTCTGTCTTTTCTCTCTTTCACTTCAACCTCGGTAGCACCTCCTACCCTGATAACTGCTACTCCACCTGCTAACTTTGCAAGTCTCTCTTGTAGCTTTTCTTTGTCATAATCAGATGTCGTTTCCTCTATCTGGGCTTTAATTTGAGCGACTCTTGCCTCTATCTCAGACTTATCGCCAGCGCCATCCACTATGGTAGTATCGTCCTTGTTGATTGAGATTTTTTTGGCTGTACCAAGCATGTCCATGGTTACATTTTCCAACTTCATCCCTAGATCTTCTGATATCAACTGGCCACCTGTCAGTATTGCGATGTCTTGCAGCATAGCTTTTCTTCTATCACCAAAACCCGGAGCCTTCACCGCGGCAATTTTCAAACCGCCTCTAAGCTTATTTACAACCAGGGTCGCTAAAGCTTCACCCTCTACGTCCTCAGCTATGATGAGTAAAGGCTTTCCTGACTGAATTACTGTCTCAAGAAGCGGAACCATTGGTTGAAGGGAAGACAACTTTTTCTCGTGTAGTAAAACCAAGCAATCTTCCAACTCGGTAATCATCTTATCAGCGTTTGTGATGAAGTAAGGTGAAAGGTAGCCTCTATCAAACTGCATTCCTTCAACTACATCTGTCTCAGTTTCAAGACCCTTGTTCTCTTCGACAGTTATAACCCCTTCATTTCCAACCTTTTGCATGGCGTCCGCGATTTGCTTTCCGATTTCTGCTTCCCCGTTGGCTGAAATAGTACCAACTTGAGCAACCTCAGCGGAGTCTTTTACTGGTCTCGACATTCCCTTAATTTCTTCCACTACCTTTGTCACGGCTGCATCAATACCCCTTTTTAAATCCATGGGGTTCATACCCGCAGCGACAGATTTAAGACCTTCTCTAACAATTGCTTGAGATAATATTGTAGCAGTGGTTGTCCCATCACCGGCAGTATCGTTTGTTTTTGAAGCTACCTCTTTCACCATCTGAGCTCCCATGTTTTCAAACTTATCTTCAAGTTCAATTTCCTTAGCGACAGTGACGCCATCCTTTGTAATTCTTGGTGCTCCAAAGGACTTGTCTATTACAACGTTTCTTCCCTTTGGTCCAAGTGTTACTTTTACTGCATTAGCTAATATATCTACACCCTTTAACATTCTTGTGCGTGCATCTATTTCAAATTTTACTTCTTTTGCTGCCATTTTTTGGCTCCTCAATTAGTGTTATTAAAAAATTCTTAGGAAATTATACCCAATATGTCACTTTCTTTCATGATAAGTAATTCCTCACCATCAATCTTTACTTCAGTTCCAGACCATTTCCCGAACAAGATCTTGTCACCTGATTTTAATTCCATCGGAATCAACTTACCGGAATCATCTCTTGCACCAGTTCCAACTGAAACAACTTCGCCTTCTGCTGGTTTCTCTTGTGCAGAGTCAGGAATTATCAGTCCACCAGATGTTTTATCTTCACTATCAACTCTACGAACCACAACACGGTCGTGCAAAGGTTTAAAAGCCATTAAGAATCTCCTCATATAAAAATATAAATCAAAGGTTATAGTCTCTTGGAAGAGACATCCCCGCCTAGCGATCTTATTTATGCAAGAATTTTTGCTTGTCAATATCTCTCATCAATTTTTTTCAATTTTTTTTAAAAAATTTTAAATAATTGAGGTTCTTGCTTTTTTTATTTTTATATTTTATCACCTCAAAAGACGAAACTTGAAAAAAATATTTGGGTGTTTACTTCTTTTGACAAATGTAATAGCAACCTTTTCCGAAATATCATGCAAATACGATGCAGTCATTTGCGACTTGTGGGGATGTTTGCACAATGGCGTAGAAAGCTTTCCAGAAGCTCTTAAAGCTCTTGAGAAATTCAAAGCCTCAGATGGCAAAGTAGTATTGGTAACGAATGCCCCCAGGCCAATTGCAAACGTCGAAAATCAAATAGCAAAGCTTGGTATCAAAGACTTTCACTACGATATGCTCTTAACGTCTGGAGAGCTTACCTCGAATTACATAAAAAATATTTCAGAAAATCACTTAAAAATTTTCCACATAGGAGGAAAACGGCATCATAGTATTTACAAAGATATGATCCATGAAAAGAAAATCTCAATTGAGATAGATAATATCGCTCACGCGGATTTAATTGTATGCACCGAACCATTTGATCCAGCAAAGGACCAACTCTCTGACTATAGCAATACACTTGAGATCGGAATAGATAAAGACTTGACTCTATTATGTGCAAATCCTGATTTGGTTGTCGATGTCGGTGATAAAAGAGAAATGTGTGCTGGCTCAATCGCCTCAATGTATGAGGGAATGGGCGGGAGAGTAATTTATTTCGGTAAACCACATAAAAATATTTATAAAGAAGTCTATTCTTTTTTGAACAAATTTAGTGATTCAACAGAAAAGTCAATCCTGTGTATAGGAGATGGGCTCACAACAGATATTAAAGGAGCTAACAATGAAAAGCTTCACTCACTTCTAGTAGTTGGAGGGCTGTTGAAAAAAAAGCATTTGATTGAAGAAAAAAATAATACCATTCTTGACGAAAGAAAATTAAATCAAACCATAGAAAATAACAAAGTACACGTAGACTATGCCATCAAATTTTTCCGATAAAAAATGACTTATGCTTTTTTTAATCATTTAGCACTCCTCTCGCCAAATAAATTATGAAAAACAGGGTACAAAAAGGAACAATATGTGTAGAGGATTTGGAAATAGGAATGAGCAGAATGCTTGAACGTAAAATAACGCAGAATGATATCCTATTATTTTCAAAAGTCTCTGGTGATCAAAATCCGGTGCACCTAGATAAAGACTATGCTCAGCAAACAATATTTGGCAGACGAATTGCACACGGCATGCTCACTGCAAGCTTGATTTCGGCGGTAATTGCAGAACAGTTGCCTGGACACGGAACCGTCTATTTGAGTCAAACACTAAAATTCATTAGACCAGTACTCCCTGGTCAATTAATTACAACCACAGTACTAGTAACTCATATAGAATACTCAAATCGACGTGTTACATTAGACTGTAAGTGTGAGGTAGGTGAAAAAGTAGTGTTGGCAGGAGAAGCACTTGTCTTGGCCCCCAGTAGAAAATTTGACTAGGAAGCATTATGTTGGTTTTTAAAAGCATAGAAAACATTCCAAAAGAGAAAAGTGGCTACTCCGTTGCTATAGGTAACTTTGACGGTATGCATTTGGGCCACCAGTCAGTTATTGAGGTTGCAAAGGAAAAAAGTAATAATTCTTTTGTTGGCGTAGTTACATTTGAACCTCATCCCAGACAATATTTTCAAAAAAATCAGCCGATATTTAAGCTAATGAAATCAGAAACACGTGAAAGATTTTTAGTCTCTTTTGGGATAGATGCTCTTTTTGAACTGCCTTTTGATTCTTCATTAGCAAACTTATCTCCAAGGGATTTCATAGAGACTGTGCTACTAGAAAAAATAAATGTAAAAACTATTGTGGTCGGTCCAGATTTTAGATTTGGAAAGAATAGAGAAGGTTCCGTCAAGTTATTGAAGATGTACCAGGAAAAGAACAAGCTCAATTTGCATATCGCCAATCCATTTATGATTGGAGGTAAAGTTGTATCTTCAAGCGTATTACGGGAAAAACTAGCCAAAGGGTCCGTTAATGAAGTCACTAAAATGCTTTCTCGCTATTATGAAATTGAGGGAGTGGTAGAAAAGGGTTTTCAGAGAGGCCGACAACTCGGGTTTCCGACAATAAATATTGGGTTAAGAAGTACAATTGTTCCCAAACATGGTGTCTATGCAGTATTCATTAAAGTTTTATCCCATGATAATAAAAGAACTTTTAAAGGAGCAGCATCAATAGGTTCAAGACCGACCTATGGCGATTATGAGCCAAATATTGAGGTTTTCATATTTGACTTCGAAGGAAATTTATATGGAGAAAATGTTTCTATTTCACTAGTCAAATTTATAAGACCTGAGCTAAAGTTTAACTCTGAAAAAGAATTAATTTTACAGATGAAATCAGATTGTGAAACTATTGAAAGTATTCTAGCTAATGACTGAGCTAAGAAAATTTTTTTGGGAAAAATATACTCTTGATCAGTTAAATCAAGATGAATGGGAAGCATTATGTGATGGTTGCGCTAAGTGCTGTCTATTGAAAATAGTTAATAAAAAGCAACTTTTTATTACCAACATTTCGTGCTCAAAGCTTGAACTTGAGAACTGTAGGTGTAGTGATTACTCAAATAGAGAAAAAAATGTTAAAGCCTGCTTAAAACTCACTAAATACAATTTACACAAAAATTCTAAATTCCTTCCTTCAAGTTGTAGTTATAGATTGATAAGCGATGGGAAACCTTTGCCCCAATGGCACCATCTAATAAGTAAAGACCAAGAGAGTGTCCATAGGACAAATCAATCAATTCAAAAATACTGTGTTTCAGAAACGTCAGTTGATATTGAAAATTATGAAGATCATATAATAGCAGAAATTACTGAGAAATGAAGATAAATAAACTTTGAAAAGTTAATAAAAAAGACGAAAGCAAAGTTATCCTTTTACTTTCATAAAAATGAAAAACGTATAGGATAATCCATTAAAAAGAGTCGCAAATAATGATCTCAAACGGAAAACTAAAAATTATATCTGGAAATTCAAATCTCTCGCTAGCAAAAAGTATTTGCAAGAGAATTGGTTTGTTGTTTGGTACAAAAGTAAAGCCGGTAAAAGCTCGTGTAGAACGATTTAGCGACCAAGAAGTCTTTGTAGAAGTTTTCGAGAATGTTCGTGGCGAAGATATGTTCATAGTTCAGTCGACTTCGAATCCAGCAAATGATAATCTTATGGAACTACTAATAATTGCAGATGCGCTTAAGAGATCTAGTGCAAGTAGAGTTACAGCAATAATCCCATATTTTGGTTACGCGAGACAAGATAGAAGGACAAAAGCCAGAACTCCAATTAGCGCAAAATTAGTGGCTAATTTGCTTGCACAAGCAGGTATAAATAGAGTGCTAACATTAGATCTTCACGCCGCCCAAATCCAAGGCTTCTTTGATATTCCAGTGGATAATCTATATGCATCACCTATATTCGCGATTGATATAAGACACAACTTCGCAAAAAATAAAAATATCACAATAGTTTCACCTGATGTTGGAGGAGTATCGCGTGCAAGAGAACTTGCTGAAAAAATTGACGTGGATTTAGCGGTAGTAGATAAGAGAAGGAGTGCTCCCGGAGAAATTAACTCCATGACTATTATTGGGGATGTTTCAGACAAAACCTGCATTCTAGTTGATGATATTTGTGATACAGCTGGGACTTTGATTAAATCAGCTGAACTTCTAATGGAAAAGGGCGCTAAAGAAGTGCATGCATATATAACTCACGGTGTTCTTTCTGGAGAAGCAATAGACAGAATTTCTAAATCCAATCTTAGCTCGATGGTTATCACTGATACTATTGAACCAACTGAATTTGTATCAAGGTGCCCCAAAATCCGTATAATTACCGCTGCGCCTCTCTTGGCACATGCTATGTTAAATATATCTAACGAAAGTTCTGTCTCGTCGCTATTTAGTGAAGAGTCTTTAAAACCTATCTATGAAGGCCTATATTCAAACTGAGTGGAAACATCTAAGTTAAAAATCGCCTTATTAAGACCAGAGAAGCAAAAAATAAACATCCAGCAAACAAAAATGGCGAGCCTGGACTATAAATGATTGAATCCTTTGAAGTTCCAATGCTAAAGATATAGCTCATGGAAATTGGTCCGATAACAGAAGTAAACCCAACTATACTATTTAAAACACCTTGTAGAATACCTTGATCCTTTTCAGATATTTCATTTGACATAAATGCTTTTAGAGTTGGATTAACCATTTCAGATAAAGCTGCAATGGGTATTATGGCAAAAACTAGGATTTCCATTCGTACAAGACCGAATGAAACGAGCGCTACAATTCCGCAGGTTAAAGAAAAAAGTGTTAAGTTTTTTGTCGAAAGCTTATCAAAAAACTTTAATCGAATTACAAATGCTTGAACTACAAAAAGTAAGAAGCCGTAACACGCTAAAGTAAACCCAATCATTCCTGAAGACCATCCGAAAACTTCTCTTCCCCAAAAACTCCATATCGCAGGATAGACTGTGTTGGCAAAAGCGATAAGAAAGAAGCAAAAAAATAATCCTTTAAATAGAGGTATTTTAAATACATAAGACATATTAAAGAACGGGTTTAACTTTTTTATTCTGAATTTATTTTTTATTCCTACCTTAAGAGTTTCTGGAAGTAGAAATAAACATAGAAAAAAATTTAGAAAGGATAAAAGCGCTGATAGGAAAAATGGTGCCCTTACACTTATCTCACCCATTAATCCTCCAATAATTGGTCCTAATATAAAACCTAGTCCAAAGGCCGCTCCAATGATGGCGAAGTTCTTTTTTTTGTCTTTGGTATCTGAGATATCTGCCAAGTAAGCAGTACCTGTAGCTATAGTTCCTCCAGCTAGGCCCCCGATGATTCTACCAATAAAAAGGATCAAAATATTTTCAGCAAATCCCATCAGCAAATAATCTATTCCTAACAATATTGATGCCGTAAGTAATACCGGACGTCTGCCAAAAATATCTGATAATGTACCAATTGTCGGTGAAAAAACAAATTGCATAAATGCATAGGATGAGGAAAGAAGACCTCCCCAAAAAGCGGCACTAGCAGTATTATCTATACCGACCTCTTTCAATAGATCTGGTATAATAGGAAATATAACTCCAATGCCTATAATGTCGAGTAATACGACACTGAAAATGAGCGCAATTCGTATATCTTTAAACAAGTATAGTTCTCATTTTCCTTATAATGAGTTTTAAAATTTAGGCTTGTTTCAATGCCTCCTCCAGGTCATTTTTCCTTAGTCCCAAATCATCTTTATTAACAGTATCTACAGCAGATAATCTGTCATTAACTTCAGAGATAAGATTGGTTATATCTCCCTCCACAACTTTATCACCTGCAACAGCGGAGTCTACTAATACTGATACCATGTTATTAATAACCTCTATGATGCCTCCAGAAACAAAATATCTTTTCTTATCGCTTGTTCCCTCAGAAAATTCCAAAAAACCAGGACGTATACTACTGATGCAAGGGGCATGATTTGAAAGCACTAAAAAGTCACCAACCATTCCAGGCACTAAAATGTTTTCCACTTTGCCTTCGAAAACTTTACTGTCTGCCGATATTATACTGAGCTCAAATTTATTTGTCATTCCAATTACCTAAAGGCATCTATGCTACATCAGCAGCCGTCTTCTCAGCCTTTTCTATAACTTCGTCTATACCGCCAACCATGTAAAATGCAGATTCTGGTAGATGATCAAATTCACCTGCAACAACTCTTTTAAAGCTGTCAATAGTAACATCAAGTGGAACTTGTTTACCATCAGAACCGGTAAATACCTTCGCAACATCAAATGGCTGAGACAGAAATCTTTGTATTTTTCGTGCTCTAGCAACAGTTAATTTATCATCTTCAGATAATTCATCCATACCCAATATTGCTATAATATCTTGTAACGATTTGTACCTTTGAAGAATACCCTGTACATCTCTAGCAACATTATAATGATCTTCACCTACTATTTGGGGGTCTAATATCCTACTAGTTGAATCAAGCGGGTCTACAGCTGGATAAATTCCAATTTCAGAAATTGCTCTGCTCAAAACTGTTGTCGCATCTAAATGAGAAAAGGATGTCGCTGGGGCCGGGTCTGTTAGATCGTCAGCTGGGACATAAATAGCCTGAACTGAAGTGATGGATCCTGATTTAGTCGAAGTTATTCTTTCTTGTAGTGCTCCCATATCGGTCGCTAATGTAGGTTGATAACCCACGGCCGACGGTATTCTGCCTAAAAGAGCGGAGACCTCTGAACCCGCTTGAGTAAAACGGAAAATGTTATCCACGAAAAACAAGACATCGGTCCCTGATTGATCCCTGAATTGCTCGGCTAGTGTAAGACCAGTCAGTCCAACCCGTGCTCTAGCTCCTGGAGGTTCGTTCATCTGCCCATAAACTAGTGCCACCTTAGATTCCTCAAGTTTTTCTGGATTTATAACTCCAGATTCAATCATTTCGTGATAAAGATCATTGCCTTCCCGAGTCCTTTCTCCGACCCCGGCAAAAACTGAGAACCCAGAGTGTACTTTTGCTATGTTATTGATTAATTCCATAATCAAAACGGTTTTTCCTACACCAGCTCCACCAAAAAGACCTATTTTACCACCTTTAGAGTATGGGCAGAGCAGATCGATAACTTTAATACCTGTAACTAAAATCTCTGTTTCAGTTGCTTGGGCAGAGAACTCAGGTGCGTCTTGGTGTATTGGCCTTGTTTCCTTCTGACTAACTTTCCCTTTCTCGTCGACTGGATCTCCAACAACATTCAAAATTCTGCCTAGAGTTGCATTACCTACGGGTACACTTATAGGGCTACCTGTATCTGAAACTGTTGTACCTCTAACAAGACCCTCAGTACTATCCATAGCAATGGTCCTAACTGAATTTTCACCTAGGTGCTGAGCAACCTCTAAAATCAATCTTGAACCATTATTATCGGTCTCAAGAGCATTTAAAATTGCGGGCAGATGGCTTTCAAACTTTACGTCAACTACAGCTCCTATAACCTGAGTTATAACTCCTAATTCCTTTGACATCTTCAACTCCTGTTTTTAATTTAAAGTGCTTCAGCACCAGAAATGATTTCAATTAATTCGTTTGTAATGGCCGCTTGTCTTGATCGGTTAAAATCTATGGTTAGCTTGTCGATCATTTCCCCTGCATTTCGGGTCGCATTATCCATGGCTGCCATCCTTGATCCCTGTTCCGAGGCTGCATTTTCTTGAAGTACAGAGAAAATTGATGTCGCGATGCTTTTGGGTATTATTTCGCTCAATATCTCATCCTCGTCAGGCTCAAAATTAAAGCTAACATTACTTGCATCAGCTTCTTTTTCACTGAAGGAAACGGGTAATAGTTTA
This sequence comes from uncultured Alphaproteobacteria bacterium, assembly GCA_902611475.1. Taxonomy (GTDB): domain Bacteria; phylum Pseudomonadota; class Alphaproteobacteria; order Rhodobacterales; family Rhodobacteraceae; genus CACIJG01. The sequence goes on along the minus strand of CACLZW010000006.1, from coordinate 17,035 downwards.
TACGAGCTAGGTATTTGAGAGATAACGGAAGCAAACTTATTATAAAAAATCTCCGCAACTTCATATTCACCGTCTTCAAACCTTGAAATGATATCCATTGATATCTTTCTAGCCGTATCTATCGTGATGTTTTTTTCATTACTTAGATCTACGTGGCCGATAAAAAGACTCTCAAATTCTCTATTAAGCTGCTCTCTTCCCTTCTTCCCTATTGTCAGTATTTTTACCTCTTTGTTCTGGCTTGTAAGCTCGGCTATTCTGGACTTAGCTAACTTTACGATTGAAGAATTAAATCCACCGCACAGACCTCTCTCTGCGGTTGCTACAATCAATAGAAACTTTTTACAATCACTACCATCCCCCAAAAACTTATTGTCTCCAGCAATGTTTTTGACACTTGATGCTAGATTAGACACAATGTCTCGCATTTTTTCAGCATATGGCCTACCTCTTTCAGCTGACTCCTGAGCTTTTCTAAGTTTTGCGGCTGCAACCATCTGCATAGCTTTAGTGATTTTTCTAGTGGATTTTACACTATCAATTCGTATTTTTAGGTCTTTTAAGCTGGGCATTTTTGAATTTTTTACTAAATCTGTGTCTTTAAAAAATTGTCTAGAAGTGATTTGATTTTGTTTTCAATTTCACCTTCCACTTTTTGGTCGTTACTTGTCAGCTCATCTACCACAGCTTTTCCGTCAGACCTTAGATAATTCACAAGACTTTTCTCAAAACTTGTGACTTCACTAACTGGCGTTTTATCTAAATAACCTTTTGTACCTGCATATATTACAATAACTTGCTCTGCGTTAGTTAAGGGAGAGTATTGGGGCTGCTTTAGTAGTTCTGTTAGCCTCGCTCCCCTATTAAGTAGCGCCTGCGTGCTTGCGTCTAAATCTGACCCAAATTGAGCGAAGGCTGCCATCTCTCTATACTGTGCTAACTCGAGTTTGATAGAGCCAGCTACTGATTTCATCGACTTGGTTTGCGCTGAAGATCCAACTCTAGAGACCGATAGCCCTGTATTAACAGCGGGGCGGATACCTTGATAAAATAATTCTGTTTCTAAAAATATTTGACCGTCTGTGATTGAGATAACATTTGTGGGAATAAATGCGGACACATCTCCTCCTTGGGTCTCAATTATTGGTAAAGCCGTTAATGATCCCGATCCATTATCTTCGTTCAGTTTTGCGGATCTTTCAAGTAAACGAGAGTGTAAGTAGAATACGTCTCCAGGATAAGCTTCTCTTCCAGGTGGTCTTCTAAGAAGGAGCGACATTTGTCTATATGCAACAGCCTGCTTTGAAAGATCGTCGTATATAATAAGAGCATGTTTGCCATTATCACGAAAATACTCTGCCATAGCAGTCGCTGAGTAAGGCGCTAAAAATTGCATTGGCGCTGGGTCGGAAGCCGTCGCTGCAACCACAATCGAATACTCAATAGCCCCTGTTTCTTCTAATTTTTTTACTAGTTGAGCGACAGTCGATCGTTTTTGCCCTATTGCCACATAAACGCAATATAATTTTTTGCTCTCATCAGGTCCGGCAGCATCATTGTAGCTTTTTTGGTTCAGTATAGTGTCAATTGCAACTGCAGTTTTACCGGTCTGTCTGTCCCCTATTATTAACTCTCTCTGCCCCCTACCTATAGGGATCAAAGAGTCAACAGACTTAAGCCCAGTTGCCATGGGTTCATGCACAGATTTTCGTGGAATAATTCCCGGCGCTTTTACGTCGGCAACTGATCTTATTTTCGATTTTATAGGGCCTTTCCCGTCAACTGGATTACCTAGTCCGTCAACAACTCTCCCTAACAATTCCATCCCGACAGGAACATCCACAATCGAGCTAGTTCTCTTTACAAGATCTCCTTCTTTTATATCTCTGTCTGATCCAAATATCACCACGCCTACATTATCTATCTCTAAATTTAGAGCCATTCCCATTGTTCCTCCAGGGAACTCAACCATCTCACCAGCCTGCACTTTGTCTAAACCGTATACACGAGCTATCCCATCTCCAACAGATAAAACTTTTCCAACCTCTGATACTTCTGTATCATCACCAAAGTTTTTTATCTGTTCTTTTAAGATCTTTGAGATCTCAGCTGCTTGAATGTTCATAGTAATCAACCTCTTTTCAAAATATTTTTCATACTTTCAAGTTTTGAATTAATACTTGAGTTAAACAAAAATGATCCAACTTTAAGTTCAATTCCAGCAATTATATTAGGATCATTTTCTGACTCAAGCCTTACAACACGTTTTGTAATCTTTTCTATAGATTTCTTTAATGCTCCCATTTTTACATCACTTACTTTTTTTGCAGTTCTAATATGAACTGTGAGTTCATTTTTATTGGCTGAACAGAGTTTTAAGAAATCCTCACTAAAATTTACTAGGTCATAACCCCGCCCTTTTTTTATCATTAAACAAACTGTGTTGTGGAGGTACTGAGGTAATTTTATTTTTTTACTTACAGTTCCAAATACACTTTCCTGATCACTTGAGGAAAAAGTTGGATTTCTTAAAAAAGAATTTAGTCCGTTATCTGATTTCAATATCTCCAGAAGATTAAGTACGTGTTTTTCTATCTCATTATCAGTCTTGTCTTCTTGGCACAAAGCAAACAAGGCAAGTGCATACCTTGCTGATGGCTTTGAGTTTATCTCGCTAATTTCTTGCAAACAGATCACCTTTAATTGGGTTTTATACGCTAGTTACTGTAAAACGACTGCAATCTTTAAATAACAGACCAGTCCAACTATGACAAGTTGTTGGTTACTCTTTTTTTATTTTTTTTTATATTTTTCAAATTAAGCTGAGGACATTGTAGAGACAGGGACCTCAACGGAGGTGAAATATCTCCCTGACTTTGCCGACTTTACATTCTTGACCGCGAAAACATTTTTCTTCGCCTCTACAACAAGAAGACCTCCCAAGAAGAAACTATTTAGCTTTTTACCCACTTTTTCCCACAGCAATAAAGACTTAAGCAAATAGCCTTTTCTTGCAGGAAAACCATATAAACTAGGCGTTATACTATCAATCTGAAACTGGTTTTTTTGAAGAAGCGCAGTTAGTTGCGAAATCGAATACGGCTTCCCATACCCGAAGGGAGTACTATCAGACCTTGCCCAAAAGCCTGTTCTATTTGGTACTATAATAACTAGTTTCCCACTGTCTTTTAATACACGAAGTACCTCTTGTAGCAAAAGATCTTGATTATCACTAACCTCTAAACCATGTGATATTAAAATTAAGTCTGCTGCGGACGTAGTTATTGGCCAAGACACTTCATCAACCAGAGTTGTTACACTTTTAGACTTTTCGGGCCATGGGATAACACCTTGCTCACTCGGCATCAAACAAAGAAAATTCTTATTTTCGCTATCTTTCATTTTGTTCTCGAGAAATGGGCACGCGAAACCAAAGCCAATAGTCAAAGAGCCGCTTTTGGTATCAACTTTCGTTTCTAAAACTCTGTTTATTAATTGTTTTGTCGTTCTACCAAGTTCGGTGCCTCCGTAAAACTCTTTCAATTGAATAACATCCAATCTCATTGTTAATTTTCCAATATTGCTAAATCTGTTAAATTATTGCTAGTATAAAACTTTGTTGATAAATAAGGATCTGCTAAATATGTCTTTAATTGAAATTATTCCCTGCCTCTCAGATAATTATGCCTATCTTATAAGAGATGAGAAAACAAACAAGAATATTTTGGTTGATGCGCCTGAGCATGGGCCCATAGAAACGTATCTAGATAAAAAAGCCTTGAGCCTCGACGCTATACTTATTACTCATCATCATAATGACCATATAGACGGTATAAATTACTTAAAAATTAAATATTCACCAAAAGTTATTGGGGCGAAGAGGGATAAACACAGGCTTCCACCTCTAGACGTTGAAGTAGAAGAAGGGAAAGAATTAAAAATCGGGTCAAAAACATTTGAAATTTTTGATGTTGATGGGCACACGATAGGACACATTGCTTACGGTTTAATGGAGGACAAAGCATTATTTAGTGGTGACTCATTGATGGTAATGGGCTGTGGAAGATTATTCGAGGGAACACCGGAAGACATGTGGAAAAGCCTAAAAAAACTCAAACAACTTCCCAAAGATATTATGATTTATTCAGGACATGAGTATACGAAATCAAACATAGAGTTTGCTTTATCAGTGGATCCGCAAAATGAGAAATTAAAAGCTAGAAGGATCAGAACATTGGATAGTATTGCAAAAGGCATTCCCACAGTTCCTTCTACATTAGAAGAGGAATTAAAAACCAATCCATTTCTTAGAGAAAGTGAGCCATCAATTCTAGATAATATCGAGACAGTAGAGCCTGACCCAGTCTCTAGATTTGCAAAAATACGGGCTCTAAAAGACAACTTTTGATAATTTTTTAGAATTTTTGTTTTAATAGTTATATATATAGTCTAAGACTTCAATTAGAAAGGATAAAGATGCCATCATTTTCAAGCTCACTCGAGAAAAGTATTCATAGTGCTTTAAAGCTAGCAAATGAAAGAAATCATGAGCTGGCAACATTGGAGCATTTATTACTTGCGCTTCTTGACGAAAGGGACGCATCGAATGTTTTAAATGCATGCAACGTAAATATAGACTTACTAAGAAATAATATAGAAAACTTTCTCAATAATGAATTAGGTAGCTTAGTTACTGAAGTCGAAGGTAGTGAAGCCGTTCCAACGACGGGCTTTCAGCGCGTGATCCAAAGAGCGGCGATTCATGTACAAAGTTCAGGAAGAAATGAAGTAACTGGAGCAAACGTTTTGGTGGCAATATTTGCAGAAAGGGAAAGTCACGCTGCATTTTTTCTTCAAGAGCAAGAAATGACAAGGTATGATGCGGTAAATTTTATAGCGCATGGAGTGTCAAAAAACCCAAACTATGAAGAAAAAAAGGAACTTGACGAAGGAGATCAAGAGGATAGTTCTCAAAATACCAACAGTAACCCTGAAAAGGAAACTGCTCTTTCTAAATATTGTGTAAACCTAAACGAAAAATCTAAAAACGGTGATATTGACCCGCTAATCGGGAGGAATTTAGAGGTTGAAAGATGTATCCAAATTCTATGTAGAAGAAGAAAAAACAATCCCATACTTGTCGGAGACCCAGGTGTTGGTAAGACGGCTATAGCAGAGGGTTTAGCACGGAAAGTAATTTCTGATCAAACTCCAGACATTTTAAAAGGATCGACTATATATTCGCTAGATATGGGAGCTCTCCTTGCTGGCACACGTTATAGAGGTGATTTTGAAGAACGCTTAAAGCAAGTTATGAAAGAATTAGAAAAAGACCCTAAGGCAGTTTTGTTTATAGATGAAATTCACACTGTTATTGGAGCAGGCGCAACCTCAGGCGGCGCCATGGATGCATCAAATCTATTAAAGCCATCACTTCAAAGTGGTACACTTAGATGTATGGGATCGACAACCTATAAAGAGTATAGAAACCACTTTGAAAAAGACAGAGCTCTAGCTAGGCGTTTTCAAAAAATTGATGTTGTTGAACCATCTACTGAGGATAGTATTAAAATCTTGAATGGGCTCAAACAATACTTTGAAGAACACCATAAAATAAAGTATTCAAATGAATGCCTGAAAACTGCTGTCGAACTTGCAAATAAATATATTCATGACAGGAAACTTCCTGATAAAGCCATTGATGTTATTGATGAGGCTGGCGCAGCTCAAAGCTTATTACCGTCTAATAAAAAGAAAAAAGTAATTGGAGTTAAGGAGATTGAAGAAATAATTTCAAAAATTGCGCGAATACCTTCCAAACGCATTTCAAAAAACGACTCAGAAGTATTAAAAGATTTGGAAAAATCACTAAAAAGAGTTGTTTTTGGACAAGATACCGCCATAGAGATGCTTTCTTCGTCGATTAAGCTATCCAGAGCGGGTTTACGTGAGCCTGAGAAACCAATTGGATGCTATCTATTTGCTGGGCCTACAGGCGTAGGAAAAACAGAAGTATGTAAGCAATTGGCTGATGTTTTAGGTATCTCTATGCTTAGGTTCGATATGTCAGAGTACATGGAAAAGCATTCTGTTTCTCGTCTCATAGGAGCGCCCCCGGGTTACGTAGGCTTTGACCAAGGAGGGTTACTGACTGATGGTGTTGATCAGCAACCATATTGTGTATTATTACTGGACGAGATTGAAAAAGCGCACCCAGACGTATTTAACATTTTACTTCAGGTAATGGATCATGGAAAACTTACAGACCATAATGGCAAATCGGTTGACTTCAGAAATGTAATTCTCGTCATGACCTCAAATGCGGGCGCCAGCGAGCAGGCGAAAGAAGCAATTGGATTTAATCGAACAAAAAGAGAGGGGGAAGCAGACGCAGCAATTGTAAAAATGTTCACTCCCGAGTTTAGGAACAGATTGGATTCAGTAATTACGTTTAATTCTCTTTCCCTTGATATAATTATGCAAGTCGTGGAAAAGTTTATATTGCAGCTAGAAGGCCAGCTTATAGATAGAAATGTTACCATCGAATTCTCTGATGATACGCTGAAATGGTTGGCAGACGAAGGCTACGATGAAAAAATGGGGGCAAGGCCTATAGCTAGGAAGATTCAGGAGCATATCAAAAAGCCACTATCCGAAGAATTGCTTTTTGGAGAGCTGAAAAAAGGTGGCATAGTAAAATTATCTGTTAATAAAAACAAGCTTGATTTAGCATTTAGCCCTTTAAGCAAAATACAATCGAAGAAATTAAAAGCTAATATTCTCTCATAATTATCGCTCTGTTAACTTGAATTCTATCCGCCTGTTTTTTGCAAGATCGTCTTTTGAGTCGGAAAAGGAAATCGGCTGATGCTCTCCGAAACCGGCAGCAGACATTCTTTTGGGATCTATGTCGTGATTGCTAATCATATACTTAACTACAGAGAGCGACCTAGCCTGGCTTAATTCCCAATTATCCTTAAAAATGCTGTTCTGACTAACCGGTGTTTTATCGGTATGACCGTCTACTCTAAGAACCCAATTTATATCCTCAGGAATCTTTTGCGAAATATCTTTAAGTACATTTGATATGGTATCCAACTGAAGTTTACCCTCCAACCCGATATCAGCAGAACCTCTATCAAATAAAACTTCGGAAGAAAAAACAAATCTATCACCAACGATATCAATACCCTCAATGTCTCCAAGAATCTTTTTTAATCTCCCAAAAAAGACAGATCTATATTCTCGAAGGTTCTTCGTTTCATTTTCTAATCTTTTTCGCTCTTTTTCTTCTAGCTCAGCTCTTATTTTTTGTTCAGATGCAACTTTTGCTAGGGCAGCATTTAATTTTGCTCCTAATGATTTAATTTCTACATTATTAGAAAAGTCCTTTTCGATAGTCGTATCTAATATCCCTGTTAATTCCTCAAGTCTCTCTTTAAGGGAATTTGTTTGCAGTGTTAGATTAGCTACCTCTTGCATTGAAGCTTTGGCCTTTTCCTCCTCAACACTCAATCTCAGCCTTGCTTCCCTTAGAGCTAAATCCTTCTCCTTGAGGATGGTATCATTTCCAGACAATTTTTTCTCAAATTTATCAGCACGTTCTTTTAAGATCCGTTGCGCTTCTCTTGAAGCGGCTAATAGTTTAAGTGTTTCCAGCGCTTTTTTTCTTTCTTCCTCAATAGTCAGGGTTATTAGGGCTAACTCTTCCTTCTTCTCCATTAGACTTTCTTGTAAATTTTTTATCGCATACTGTTCCAATACTCGCTGTTTCTCTGCATCAGTCAAATCCCTATTAATCGCTTCCATCTTATCTTTGACCCTACTGAGTTCAATGTCCTTTTCCTCCGTTAAGTTTTCCAGTGACTTATTTTCAAATTTTAATTTTTTTACTAATTGCTCTAATGCTTCGTTAGCTGCTGCCATCATTTTTTCTTTAGAAGTTTTTTGACTAATGGTATCTCTCGCAGCAGCTAAAGCCATCTCCGCAGCTTCTCTGTTTGAAATCTCTCTTGATGTTTTTTCCATCTCAAGTTTTAGATTTTCGTTAAGCTCTAGACGTTTAGCTATCAATGATGCAACTTGGGATTTAAAGTCTGTTATCTTCGCTTCTGCAATTGTCATATCATTTCGTAATTTTGTAAGTAGATTTATTTTTTCTTGTAACTGAGCCTCTTGCCTAGTCAGTTTGGCCTTTTGCTCGCTTGATAAAATTTGCAAATTTGACTTCTCAGTTTTTAACATCCCCAATTGGTTTCTTAAATCCTCGAGGTTATTCCCTAATTGTGAAAGCTCCGTTTCCTGCTCATCGAGCTCAATTTTTTGAGAGGAAATTGTATCTCGTAAAACTGATTGGACTATCATAAATATTGATAGAATAAACATCAAGATTAACAATATGGCCGTCATAGCATCCACAAATCCAGGCCATATATTAGCTGTAAATCGCTCTCCACTCCTTCTGGTAAGCATAGTTAACCCTTACCACTATTCCTTGCCAAATCAATTATTGCTTTACTGAGTTGAGCTAGATCTGATCTTAGTTCCGAAAGAGCATCGTGACGCGCATTAGCCAATTCATCGACTAATCTTGACAGTTGCACCTCAATATTCCTGAGACGGGTCAAGTTCTCTAAATCTCGGGTACTTCTCTCCCCAAACTGTCCTTTTATTAATGTATTCAGGTCTTGTTGAGAAGAAACCAACTTTTCAATAGAGGTTTTATCAAATCCATCAGTACTAGTTACTGTTTTTGAGCCGATAACCTTTGAACCTGCAAGCTCTTCTATAGCCTGAGATAAGCTATTTATTTGCTCATTTGTTTTAGCACTATTGTCGATCGATTTTTCAAACATTTGTCCAAGCTCGGATATTTGTGCCCCCACTGCTGATATAATTGGACTTAGTTTGCCATCATTGGTCGTCTCATCGACATTTTCGGTATCTCCAAAAATACCTATGCTAGTGAAAGATGAAAGCCATTCTTCTAATTGCATATAGAATCTGTTTTGGCCATGGTTTGCAAATAGCTCTAAAAGACCAACTACTAAACTACCAGCCAAACCCAGAAGAGATGAGGCAAATGCAGTGCCCATACCACCAAGTTGACCTTCTAAACCCGCCATTAAATTATCAAAAACCTCTATTCCCGTTTGCCCTTCTTTTGGCACTAAACTTTTTATAGTGTTGACAACCTCTGGAACTGTAATCGCGAGACCATAAAAGGTTCCTAAGAGACCTAAAAAAATAAGTAGATTAATAACATATCGTGTTAGATCTCTTGCCTCATTCAATCTAGTTGCCACTGAATCTAGTATCGAGTTTAAAGAACTCGAAGTTAGGATAGTTTTTGATTTTTTCCCTTTTAATAAAGATGCGAGAGGTATCAACAATCTGGGAGGATCTGAGAACTCATGACCCGGCGTATCCAGAGCAAAGTTTTCAACCCAATTTACAGCTGCAATTATTACAAATATTTGCCAAAAACAACAAAGAATCCCAAAGAAAAAAACTGTTAAAATGACCCCATTTAAATATGGTGAAGACAAGAAAATAGGTGCAACGGAGGGAAACATAAAATAACTGCCTATCATTACTAGCAATAATGAAATAAGCATTAATACAACTTGTTGTATAGGCTGGCTGAACCCTTGTGTTTCAGCTTTTACTAATTTGAGTGAGTATTTTTTCTTCTTTGCCAATATCTATCCAAAAATTTATTAAAGTCATATTAATTGTTCTTAGCCACTTGAAAAAGTATTACCATTGATAAATCCAAATCAGAGTCACATATACCAAATTTTCATGAAAAAAAAAATATATACCTTTTCCTTAATTCTATTTGCTTTTTTATTTGCATTGTACTTTGTATGGGCACTAGCTGCAAACATTCAAAAAGAAGCGCTTAAACAGCATTTAAGTAAAGAATGGGCAGTAACTTTAAGCGATGAAAAAATTACAACTTATGGCTTTCCTTTTAAATTTGGAATAAAAGTATCGAATTTTCAATCCCGGTTAAATAATACTCCTATAAAATTGGAATTTCTAAAATTAGAAGTCATAAGATTAATTTATAATTTTACTGATTTTATTCTATTTTTAGAGAAACCCATGGTTACCAGCATGGACTATCCAAAATTCAACAGCTCATCAAATAAATTGAAGGCAAGCATATCTGACAGACCTTTTTCTGGTAAATTTAAGTTAATCACTGAACAAGAAAATTGGCAACTATCCGACGATAGAAACACTAAAATACTTGAAGCTAAGGAAGTGATTTTTGCGCTAAAGGATGCGGATCAAGTGAATTTAGATTTTTATTTCCAAGCGGATAATTTAGGAGTTAGCATTTTGGATAAAGTTTATGAAAAAGATCCTGAAAAGCCAAATAAGTTAATCCTTAAAGGTTCAATATTAAATAGTGTTATAAGAAGCCGAGAAGCACCTTATAAGCCAATAAAACTCGAAAACATAATGTTAGAAAAACTAGATATGAATATTGGATTTTTTGAGCTAAGTTGCAAAGATATGGTTGCCATAAACTTGTTTAAACTGACTACTATGGAAGATGTAGCTTGTCTTTTAAAACTTAGCCCAAAGAACATCTCAAAAATAAAAACAGATAATGAATTAATTCAAAGGATTATAGATATTGTCAACTTGCTATTAATCATCAACAATCCAACAAGCACTGATGAACTACAAGCAATTCCCATTAAGCTTAGCTTAGATAAAGGTCTATTTTATATAAACGCTATTCCTATTTACCAGTTTCCAACACAATACTAGTCTCTCCCAAAGTTTGGTGTACCTGTATCTTGACCGGCAGCTACTATACCTTTCCTTATGCTCCTAGTTCTTTCAAAATATTTTAACAAATATTCACCGTCTTTTTTTCGTATGGCTCGCTGCAATGAAAATAGTTCCTCCGTAAATCGACCTAATACTTCCAAATGCGCATCTTGATTATTTAAAAAAATATCTCGCCACATAACTGGGTCAGACGCCGCTATTCTTGTAAAATCTCTGAAACCCGCTGCTGAGTAATTGATTATTTCCGACTTTGTAACTGTTTCTAGGTCATCAACAACCCCTACCATAGTGTATGCAATTAGATGAGGTGCATGAGATGTGACGGCAAGAACTAGATCATGATGCTCAGGTGTCATTATTTTAGTTTGCATACCTAGAAACTTCCAAAAGGTCTCAAGACTACTCAATGCTCTCTTGTTAGTTTTTCTTGTGGGCGTCAGTATGCACCAGCGGCCTTCAAAAAGCCCGGCGTAACCTGCGTCAGGCCCCGATCTTTCAGTTCCAGCAATGGGGTGAGAGGGAACATACTTACCTCCAACGCTCTCTATGTTGGACTCTATTTCTTCAATAACTGACAGTTTTACTGATCCAACGTCTGTAATTGTTGTTCCGGGCTCAATAATTTTCTTTAATTTCTGTGTTACAGCTTGCATTTGGCCTACGGGTACACAGAGTATTATTAGCTGGGAGCCACTCACCGCGTTATCTAAATTACTTTCAACTTTACATAAACCGATCTTTTTCGCTCTATTTCTTACTACTTTATCCTTATCGTATCCTTGCAATTTAATTGTGGGATCTTTTTGTCTTAAAGTTAGACATATCGAAGACGCAATTAAACCTAAGCCGATAACGGATATTTTTCTAAACTCTTTCATTTTTTTCAAAATACTCCGCTAGGGTTAAATATAGCTTTTCGCATATTTCTTCGTTACCAATTGAAAGTCTGAGGCATTTTGGAAGGCCATAAGAGCCCACCTTTCTTAGAATAAACCCTTTTCCCTTTAAGAATAAATCAATTGTATTGGCTTGATCTTCGCTCAGAAATCTTAGGAGCAAAAAGTTTGCAAACGATTGATCTATTTTCAATCCAAGACCAAGCAATTTATTTCGGAGTGCTTCTCTATGTACTCTGTTGAGCTCTCTTTGCTCGTTAACGAACTTTACATCTGCAATACTTAATTCGGCCATTTTCAAACCCAAAGACGATACGTTAAAAGGTGATCGAACGGAATTCAAAACATCTGTTATATCTCTTGCACCATAGCCCCACCCCACGCGCAATCCACCAAGCCCGAATATTTTAGAAAAGGTTCTAGTCACAAATAAATTTCCATATTTATTTGCTAGTGATATTCCTCCATCACAAGAATCCACATATTCTGAGTAAGCGCCATCCAAGACAAGTAAAATGTTGTCAGGTATTTTATTTAGGAGCTCCTCGACTTCAGTTTCTGAAATCATAGTTCCTGTTGGATTATTTGGGTTCGCCAAAAAAATCATCTTTGTTTTGGCTGTAATAGCTGCACAAATATTCTCTACAGATGCAGTGCGATTTCTTTCTTTAACCTCAATAGGCTTCGCTCCAGCGGCTAAAGCAGACAACTTATACATTAAGAAGCCATGCTCCGTATAAATAACCTCATCATTTTTCTCACAAAAACAGCGACATAATAATTGGATGATCTCATCAGATCCAGCTCCACAAATTATTCTATTAGGATCTATATCATGTATCTCGCCGATTTTACGTCGTAGAGCAAAATGATTACTATCTGGATACTCGAAAATGTTTTTAGAGTAATATGCAAACTGATTGAGAACCTCATTACATGGGCCATTCATGTTCTCGTTCGCACTCAGCTTTACTACATTCTCTTTGCCTCTAATAACACTTTCTCCGCTTTCATACAAAGGCATATTGTAAAAATGGGATAGGGGCCTTATGTTAATATCAGAATTTTTCATTAGTCTTTTTAAATAATAACTCTTCTGAACTAATAGAAATTATACGGATCAATGTCCACACTAAAGTAAATATTATTTGGAACTGTAATATTTTTCAGCCAGTCTCGCACTTCGATCTGCGATATTTTTGTTATTTTATTCGACTTTATAAGTAGCCTTACTCTCGTTTTATTTTTTATTCTTGAAATTGGTGCGACAGCAGGGCCAAAAATCTCAAAGCCCTGTAATTTTAGCGAATAAAATTGATTTTTTAATTCCTTACCAAAATCTATAAGTGTGCTTTCCTTTCTTCCTGACAATATCAACGATATAAATTTTCCATGAGGCGGAACATTAGCTTCTATTCTTTGTTCTAACTCAGTGTTAAGAAATATTTCTCCATTATCCTTTAGTAATGCTTGTAAAACAGGATGTCGAGGCATCCAAGTTTGAATCAACGCACGCCCGTCAGAGGCATACCGTCCTGCTCGTCCTATAACTTGTTTAATTACCTGATAGCTTTTCTCCATTACCCTATGATCACCAGCATTTAGACCCATGTCTGCATCAATTACTGCTACAAGCTTTAAATGAGGAAAGTTATATCCTTTGGCTACCAATTGAGTACCTATAATGATATTAATTTCCCCTGACTTTATTTTATCCATATCTTCTAAATGTTTTTCTCCCTTTGAAAAACTATCTGAAGAAAAAATCTGTGACAAAGCATCGGGAAACAATCTGGAAATCTCATCTCTAATTCTTTCAACACCTGGCCCAATAGGTATAAAATTTTCATCCGACTTACACTTAACACATTTCGTTTTTTCTGAAACTTTATATCCACATAGATGGCACAGGTAACAGTTTTTTGTCTTATGATACACTAGCTTTGTACTGCAATTTTTACAATTCAAAGAAATTCTGCATGCTGTACAAAATGCTATTGGCGCATAGCCCCTTCTATTCAGAAAAATTAGAATTTGCTCTTTTTTTTCCAAACTTATCTTTATCTGATCAATGATTGGAACAGATATCCAACTATTTTTTGGGGTTTCTTCAACATTCATATCAATTAAAGTCACTCTCGGTTCATTAACCTCGCCAAAACGTTTGGGAAGGTCAACTTTATGATACTTACCCAATCTACAATTATGCCATGTCTCGATACTGGGAGTAGCTGAAGATAGAATGATTCGTGATTTCAAAGTTGAAGCTCTTAAAACAGCGAGATCTCTTGCATTATATATTGGGGCTTCTTCTTGCTTATAAGAGGAATCATGCTCTTCGTCCACAATTATAAGTTTTAAGTTTTTAAATGGTAAAAAAAGTGCTGATCTGGCTCCTATCAAAAGCTTTAAATAACCGCTTACCACATTTTTAAACACTTTACGTCTTTCATTCAAAGATAGTTGTGAATGCCATTCACCTGCAAGCGCTCCGTATCTTTTTATAATACGTTGTTTAAAATCGACAGTTAAAGAAATTTCAGGTAATAAAATGAGAACTTGTTCTCCTTTTTCTATGCGCTCACTTGCTAGCTTCAAATAAACCTCGGTTTTACCTGAACCAGTAACACCAAATAATAGCCATGACTGAAACTCATTCTTTACATACTTTTCTCTTATTTTTGCCACTGCTTGTCTCTGTTGAGAAGATAGTGTAATCGGTTCATTAAAAATTTTTTCTTGTTTATATTTATTTTCAGTGACTTTCGATAACACTCCTTTATTTTCCAAACTTCTTACAACTGAAGAACTTACACCTAGATCTCTTTTTATTTGTTTATATTGAGCTATTCTCTGGGGTTGCTCTTTGAAGTAGCTTATAAGCTCCTTTTGACGCTTTGTGACTTGGGAGTAGTTAGAGCTATTCAGCGAATAGGCAATAGGCATTTTTTGATCTTTATGAAACTTTAAGTTTTGAACGGCCATTTTTAAGAAAGATTGGAGGGGAGATAACGTGTAAGCATGTGTCTTTTTCAAGAAATCAATAAAATCAGGCTCCAGTTTTATCTTGTTAACAGTGCCAATAATCTTCTTAAGTCGACTATGATCGAATTTAGTATCTCCCTCACTCCAAACAATGCCAACGACCACTTTGGAACCTAAGGGCACCTCTACCAAACTGCCAATTCCAATATTGTCATCTAAGGTACTGTAGTCCAAAACTGGAAGCTTTGGGTTTGTGAAGATAACTCCAAACTGTCTTTCAAATGCCATTTATCTGAGTTTACACTTTTTCTCTTCCTTTGAAATAAATCACCATATAGACTAAAGTCCAAGAAAATATATTAAATTGGATAAAATTTCATGCAGCTTTTTTTGGATGGTTCAGACGTTGATAAGATTCGAAAGTACTGTGAACTCGGTCTTATAGACGGCGTAACAACCAACCCATCGATTATATTAAAGTCAGGTAAAAACATGATCGAGGTGATATCTGAATTGGCAGGAATAGTTTCTGGCTCTGTAAGTGCTGAAGTATCAGCGCTAGATTCAGATACAATGGTACAAGAAGGAATAAAGCTTGCCGAGATAGCAGAAAACGTTACTGTTAAACTTCCGATTACTTGGGATGGATTGAAGGCGTGTAAAACTTTATCCAACAAAGGTATAAGTGTGAATATGACTCTTTGTTTTTCTTCTTCACAAGCTCTTTTAGCTGCAAAAGCTGGTGCTGCGTATGTAAGTCCCTTTATCGGTCGTTTAGATGATTTAAACTTAGAAGGAATAGATTTGATATCAGATATAAAATTAATTTATTCAAACTATAAATTTTCGACTAAAATTCTGGCGGCATCTATACGGACAGTCAATCATGTAAAACAATGCGCATGCTTTGGAGCAGATGTTGCAACAATTCCCTTAGATATTTTTGAAAAGCTTGTAAAGCATCCCTTAACTGACTCTGGTTTAAGCCAATTTACGGCTGACTGGGAAAAAACTGGCCAATCTATTATTTAAAAAATATATGAATAAAATTGAAATAGTTCCCGAAGAGCGACAAAAAATATTAGAAAATCCAGACTTAATTTTACTGGACAAGGAATTATTGCTTGCACTTCTAAAGGACTCCGATTTCCCTGATGAAGAAAATCTGATCGATATCAGAAATGTTTTTCTAAAAAAACTTGGAGAGAAAGTAGAAAAGTTAAAAAGTACCAACAGTCAAATAATTCAACATGCTTACGAAAATCAATTGGGAATTAAGAAAATTCATAAGTGTTGCTTAAAAACTATTGAAACAAGGGATATAGGCGCTCTTTTTAAATTTTTATGTTTAAAAGCCACAGAAATATTACGAGTAGATGTAATAAAAATAGTTGTAAGCGACAATACATTCTCTAATTCCAACATTCAAAACTGTATTTTGAAATCTAATGAGGAGATAATCAAATTTGCACAGAAAATAGGAATTACAAAAGGAAAAACCGTTCGCCTCACAAATGTAGTTAACGATAAAAAAAAAGAGCGTGAGCACTTAATTGCTAGAGAAGAGAGCACAAAATCGGAAGCAATTATTTCTCTTTTAGTTAATAGCGACTTTAAAGGATTTCTTTTTTTTGAATCAGCCGACAAGTCCACTTTTTCCGTTGATCAGTCAACAGATTATTTAGAGTTTTTTGCTCAGGTAATATCCAAGCACTTGGAAAGCTTGTTATACAAATGAAGATAGAGTTAAATGCCTTAATAAAAGAGTGGGCATCATATAACATAAATTTGAGAAACCTTTCTGAAAACTCTGTTAAAGCATATTCATTGGACTTGAAAGATTTTCTTCATTTTTCATTTCAAGAATCCCAACCTGTTTTAAAATCTGATCTATCAAATATAAGTTCTCATAAAATTAGGTTATGGATTTTAAGCCTTAGAAATAGGTCTGTAAAAGCTTCTTCACTTTCTAGAAAAATATCTAGCTTAAAAAACTTTTTCCAATGGTTAGAAAACTCCCATAATATTTTCAACGCAGCTATTTCAAATTTAGATTCTCCAAAAAAAGATAAAAAACTTCCAAGACCGATAACTGTCAACGAGATAAAAAAACTATTCAGAGCCTTCGAAAACAAAAAAGAGAAACAATGGATAATATCCAGAAACCAAGCCATCTTTCTATTATTATATACCTGTGGTCTGAGAATTTCGGAAGCACTAGATATAAAAACAGATATGCTACCCTTAAATACTAGTGTCTTGATTAAGGGCAAAGGAAAAAAAGAGCGAATGGTACCAATAATTGATATTGCTAACCAAGCAATTGAAAATTATAAAAAACA
>CACLZW010000005.1 GCA_902611475.1 uncultured Alphaproteobacteria bacterium | reverse complement strand
ATATAGACATCTTATCTAAGAGATTATCGTTTATCAGGACTTGGTCATTTGTCGCTAACATTAACAAATGGCTACTGGATAACGAATATTTTATCGGGATCACCAGAAATATTGAAGATAGGCTTTCCGATGCCTTGCATCTAAAACTTACACAACGATTTGTTGACCTAAGGAGGTCTGTATTGATAAAAAAGGGAATGGCAGAAAATTTTGATGAGAAAGATTTCGAGTTAAGAGACAATAGCTGCGTTTATATCAAGGGCCATCTCTTTGGTAAAATGGATGGGTTTGTATTTAATCTTTCTGGGGCAGATTCTGCATTGGAGAATAAAAAATTGATGCAGGTGGTGAGACCTTTTTTGCGTCGACACCTTACTGGCTTAGTAACGAGTTTTTATGAGGCACCAGAAAGTGAAATTTTGCTTCGTGTAAATGGGCAGGTGATTTGGCGAGGTAGCAAAGTTGGTCAGCTTGAGAAAAGTCAAAAAATATTGACCCCAAAAGTTAAACTGATCAAGTCAGATGAGCTGGATAAAAGCAGCCTGGATAAAATTCAAAGAAAACTCGACATTTTTATTGAAAATAAGGTTAAGACACTCATGCCTAATCTTTTGACTCTTGCCAATAATAATAAATTGAGAGGCGCTGCAGCTGGGTTTGCACATATTTTTGTTAATAATTTGGGCGTTCTTATGAAATCTGAGGTTATGGAGCAATTCAATAGCATTGATAATGAGAGCAAAGATAAACTAAGAAATTTTGGCATAAGGTTTGGATATAAAACAATATATGACATGACGCTTCTTAAGCCGGAAGCATCAAGGTTAAGAATTGCTCTATTTAATGTTTTCTGTGTTACCCCCGAGCCAACATTATTTCACCCCCCAGCCGGTCTGGTTACAGTTGAATACGACAAAAATATATCCAAGAAACAATATTTGGTTGCAGGCTTTTTTGTGGCTGGCAATAGGGCTATAAGAATAGACATGCTTGAAAGACTGTTTTTTATGATCAAAGAATATTCCAAAGATGAGTGGATAGTAATTCAACCAGGTATGTTATCGATTACTGGATTGGGGTTAGATAAATTTACAGAGCTCATCAGAAGCCTTCGATTTGACATCAGACATGAGAAAACAGAGAAAGTTAATGAGGTTATAACTTTTGAGAAGAATGATGAGCACTATAAGGTTTTGTTTAAAAAACACGTAATAAACAGAAGAGTAAAATTAACGTCAGCTTCTGAAACATCTAAAAAAACGAAGCAAAATAGAAAAAAGAATAGGGCAAAAAAAATGCCAACAAACGACTCTCCTTTTTCGATGTTAAAGGTTTTAATTAAAAATTGAGTCTCTCTGAAAAACCACCTTTATCCCAGTGTCGGTTGGATGTATGGCTGTGGGCGGCAAGGTTCTACAAAACAAGAAATATTGCAGCATTAAACATTAAAAAAGGTCTGGTACGCCTATCTGTGAAAACCAAAACAAAGCCAGCCACTTTAATAAATCTAGATAGTCAACTGATTATTGAACAAAACTTTGTTAGAAAAACAGTCTTGGTCAAAGAGATTGCGGTAAAAAGAGTTTCATCCGCAAAAGCTAAAAGTTTTTACAAAATAATTTTCGAAGATAGACAGGAAGGCGCAAAACTTTTTCAAGCCAGAACAAGATATAAACCTGACAAAAAGATAAGAAGAAATTTAAAGGCTCTAAAAGAAAAATTACACTTCCTTTCCGATAATTAAATCCTATTATAATAGTAGATTTTATAAGGAGAACCGATTGACATACATAGTCAACGATAAGTGCATTGGGTGTAAATACACCGACTGCGTAGATGTTTGCCCGGTGGATTGCTTTTATGAGGGAGAAAACATGCTTGTAATTCACCCCGATGAATGTATTGACTGTGGCGTTTGTGAACCTGAGTGTCCAGCAGATGCAATCAAGCCTGACACGGAACCTGACGCTGCTGAGTGGGTAGAATTCAATAGAAAATATTCCGAGCAGTGGCCAAACATCACAATTAGAAGAGATCCATTACCAGATGCAGACAAAATGGAAGGTGAGTCAGGCAAATTTGAAAAATTCTTCTCTGATAAAGCTGGAGAAGGAGATTAACTTTTAAGTAGCTATTTTTGATTAACTATGGTACATCATTTTTTTTCAATTTAATGGTGGGCTTTTATGGATAGTGACTTATCAGATGTAGATTTTAAAATTAATGATTTTGTGGTTTATCCCTCACATGGGGTAGGGCAGATAGTCGACGAAGAAGTGCAGGAAATCGCCGGCTTCGAGCTAAAAATGTATGTTATTACTTTTGATAAGGATAAAATGACTCTTAAAGTTCCCAAAAATAAGGCAGAATCTACGGGGATGCGAAAGTTGTCAAGTCCAAACACCATCGGAAAAGCATTACAGGTAATTAGTGGTAAAGCAAAGGTCAAACGTGCAATGTGGTCTCGACGTGCGCAAGATTACGAACAAAAAATAAATTCTGGAGAGCTCATTCTAATTGCAGAAGTGGTAAGGGACCTTCATCGAAACGAGGAACAAAGAGAGCAATCTTATTCAGAAAGGCAACTCTACGAAGCCGCTTTAGAACGATTAACGAGGGAGATCGCCGCTGTAGATGGTATTGGAGAAAAAAAAGCTCAGGAGAAGGTGGACAAGGTTTTAGAGGGTAAAGCAGCGTAGTATTTTTAATATCCTGTCATTTCTAAATAACCGACACCTGATAAATCACCGCTAACTGCAATTGGCCCCTCCCAGTAGGGGAAATTGGTGCCCATCCAAGAGTTGATATTTAGAGCCTCGATATTAATAGTCAGGCTATTTCTGCTAAGAAGGGAAATTTTCCATTTGGTTGGAATTTTTCTACCCTCAACAGTTGAATAATCAGTTTCTTCAAGTTCGATATCAGAAGCATTGAGCGGCTTTTTGGTTCCATCTTGGTTAATCCATGATCCAGACAGAAAATCATTGCCAGAAGCATGCCGCACTTTGAAAAGCATTACTTTTCTTCCATTATTGAGATGTAAAGAAAACCAATCCCAACCGAGCTGGTTCTCGTTTAGCAGATTACTTGACCACTCACGATCTAACCAACCTACTCCCTCCACAACATGCTGTTCTCCATTCAAAGTGACCCATCCTTCTACACTATAGAAGGGTTGACTATAATAATGGGACGCCGCACTCGTTTCAGATTTTTTGCTGTAACCGGCATTACCCTGTAGAACTGGTTTAGTTTTAGTCGAAAATTTTAATGAAAAGGCGAACTCTACACTGCTAGCTTCTAATTGTATAGTTTCTAGTTGATCGTCTCCTGTAATGCTCCAATTATCTATCCAGGCTCTAAAAGGATTTAGTTTTACACCTGCTTGATCACTTTCTTCTCGTGCAAAACGTTCCTCAAAATAATGCAGTGTGTCTGTAGTTATGGCGCTATGCGCCATCCAAAAGCCATTAAGGTTATTAGGTTTTTTGCTCAATATTGGTGCGAGGTTACTCCTGAACAAGGTCCATTGTATACCCAAATTTTCTATGGACTCAGACTTTAGATTTGAAGTCAAATACCACCATTCAATTCGAAAGTTTTTGTGTGGGCCATGATCCTTTGGGAAAGTAATCTGATAGCCTGGATTTGCAATATTAAATTCATTACTATGTTCATCAGCCAATGAATGATAACCAAACAGCAAAAAACAAAAAAGAAATACTAATATCTTGCGTCTCATAATGGTCTAAATATTTTTCTATCAAAATTTGACCAAGCACTCTTATTAGACATTCTAAAAGACAAAATGGTCGAGAAAACTGAAGCCAAAGTGGCAGTAATCCATACTTGTAGCCAATATTTTGGAAAAACTTGTATTGGAATCCTCCATCCAAAAAAATTTGGGTTTATAACCTCCGACAATATAAAGGCTATTATTACACCCATCCCAATCGAAAGGAAACAGACCATATTAGTTAAAATAAAGATCTTCAATAGCTCCAAACGTATAACCTGATTTACAGAAAAGCCAATCAAATAGATTGGAAGGAGATCTTTTTTCCTCAATTTATTTATACTAATTAGATTAGCGTAAAGCGTGAACGCAGCCACAAATAAAGTTATTAAGGCCAGTTGAAAACTAATCTTGAAAGTATTATCAAAGATCTCTAGAGAGATTTTCCGCACTTGCTGCGGGTTGATAATTGTTTCTGAATTAATTGAAATCTTTGACGATAATTCATTTAGAAAATTCAAATGATTAGTTTCGTCAAGTTTTACTGCAATGGTGCTCGGAATTTGGGACGAAAAAAATGTCTTAAAAAGTTTAAGTTGCATCATTAACTGATTATGTGGGTTGCCATAATCTGCGTAAATTCCACCAACCTGGATGCGAATTTTTTTGTCATTAATCTCTAATTCTAAAAAATCGTCTAATTTTATCTCTTCTCGGATAGATAACTGTTCACTCACAAAAATGACCTCTCCATTTCTAATCCTATCCCAGGCATTTCTTTTTTTGTCTAATAAAGGCCAATTTTTTTCATAAACTGAGGAGGGATTGAACCCATAGATCTCGACAGCTTTTTCATTATACTTACCTTTGTTTTTTATAATAGGATAAGCCTCCCCATCATATTTTTTAACCATACTTTGTATTTTATTAAGCTGGCGCGCATTCGTTATATTTATATAATATTCAGCAAAGATCCTATCCTCCAGCCACTCGACAAAAGTTGATTTGAAGCTTGTTACCATTCCATGAACTCCAACATTTATTGAAAGAGCTAAGAAAAAAGCGATATAGCCTGCAAAAAGAAGTGTGCCAAATTTTTGAGTATCTCTGAGCAGCCAAAAAGATAGTGCAAATCGTTCTGGTAGTTTTTTGGCAGCGAAGAACAAAAACAACTTAATAAGTAAAGGCAGTAAAGCACAACCAATAACAATTACTGATCCCAAAAATAGGAAGTTGGCAATTTTTATGTTGAACGTTATTGATAAATAGTAAAAAGTGAAGGTTAGAGGTAAAAGGATTGCATAAAAAATGATAGAAAGCCTTTTCCTCGAGTAGAGTTTCTTATAACTTGTCGGCTCTACTGGACTTAAATTATCAAGCCTTAACAACGCCCTGGAACAAGCAAATAGAGTGCCTAGTCCTGCTATCAAGACACTATAAAAGTACCAGCTAATTGATAAGTCAATTTTTCCGTCTACAGGGCTATTATAAATATTTGAGATTGTGTTATTTATATCCGGAAGAAGTTCTCGGGCCAGCAGAAAACCGCCAAATGCTCCAATCGAACCGGAAAATAATGAAATTAAAAGTAACTCTGTCGCTAGAGTAAAATTGATCAGAGTTCTATCAATCCCTATTGTCTTCAAAATTTTTACAGTGATTTTTCTCTGGTCATACGCCATTCCGACGCTGGTATATACAATAAACATTCCAACAAAAAAGGAGAGAAATCCAAATGCTCTAATGTTAAAGGTAAAGCTTTCGGAGATAAACCTGAATTCCCCAGCACTATTATCGTCGATCAGCATTAAATTTTTAAGTGGTAGCTTATCAAGAGTGTTCAAGCTTCTATTTACATACTCAAAGTATGTAAATCTTCCTTCCATATTCAGTAGACTCTGGACGGAAGTGATATCACCTATTAAAGTATCTTCGGGTAGATGTACGAGTTCTATCCTAGTAAAATTAGAAATGTGATTTGTTATTTTCTCAAAAGTTTTACGAGAGCCAAATAGTAGGGGCTCACCATTTGCGTGCATTTCTAAAAAATTGCTATCAGCAAGAATTTTTCCACTAGGTAGTATTTTTTTTCCATCTGCTAAAAGATCAACGCCCATTACAATAATATTTGTGTTTTTTAAAGGTGCTCGTATCACAGGGTTTACAAGCCATCCATTGAGTCGCAATTGAACATAATCGTTCTGACTTACATAAGGTAATTCCCTATCAATAATTATAGGCTTAAAAGCCGTTTGTAAGAGATCGATCGATCGTTTTTGTGCCTTAATGGTTTGGTTGTTCACAATGTCTACGCTCGACCAAAGAGTTGAAGCTATTGCTATACCTAGGATAGTGAAAAGGAGTTGCCCTTTTGCTTTTTTCCAATTCGCGACAATTACTTTAAGTACTCGAAAAAATTGGTTCATTTCTTTGATATTTTTCTTGATTTAAGCTCTAGGCACACTTCTAATTTTGAGGCGATGGCAAGCGAGTGCGTTATTACTACTAAGCTGGTATTATATTTTTGATTTATGTTTAAGAGCATGTCTAAAACTATTTTTGAATTCTTTTCATCCAAGCTACCAGTTGGTTCATCCGCAAATAAAATTTTTGGTTGAGCAGCTAATGCTCTTGCTATAGCTACCCTTTGCTGTTCTCCTCCTGAAAGATTTTCTGGCCACTCCTCCAGCAATCTGGCAATTTGGAGATCTTCAATAATTGCTTTGATATATTCGTTATTATGCTTCTTATTAATCCTAGATTGGAATTCAATATTCTCCTTAACGGAGAGACATGGAATCAAATTATACTGTTGGAATATAATCGCTGTCTCGTTAAGTCTTAATAAAGCTTGACCAGATGGCTTGAGATCCCAAAAATTTTTCTTGCCAAAGAAAACCTTACCGGTAGAAGGCTTCTCGAGCCCGGAAGCGATATGCAAAAGTGTTGACTTTCCGACGCCGCTCTCACCTATAAGAGCGTAGCTAGTGGAAGAGCAAAAGTTGATATTTACATCGGTAAAAAGCTCGAGGTCTCCGGATTTTGTAACAAAGATTTTTGAAACATCCTTTATTTCAACAACGTGATCTTTCATCGCCTTTTATTTCTTCCTGATATAAGAAATATATATTTATAAATGAAATAGTAGAGGTTTCATATCTTTCAATGCTGAGACTATTTTAAGTCATTAGTTCGATATTTATCGTTAAACTTTGTAACAGAAGTAAATCGTAAAATGTTGTCAAAAATGAATCTTTGTTAATTAGCAAGTCTTTTAGACAATTTTATAATCTTGTTCTCTTCTTTCTTGTTGAACGGAATAACTTGAAGACCGATCTCTGTAACCTTTTCATCGATCACTCCCGCCATTTTTGGACGTTTAGTATCAGGAACCCATCGATCTGCCCATAAAGAAAGAGAAAGAAAAACTTTCACGAGATCTTTGCATCTTTCTGTGGGAACGTACTTAGCCCTCTTTTTGTTATCTGGCACATAACGTGTAATCAACCTTTTGCTTACCATAGACTTTAATCGCTCTGTCAATAGGTTTCTTGAGATATTTAGATTAGTTTGAATAGATTCGAAGTTTTGATTTCCCATCATTATATCTCTTGCAATCAATAGAGTCCATTTGTCTCCTAAAATTGATAGGGCTGTTGCAATGCTACATTTATTTTGGTGGCTGACTCTACTTGACATATAAATTTCCCAGTTTAAGTTTACGTAACGTCATATCTTATTGTATCATAGACCGTGACGAAGAAGTCAACATTTTTATTTCATGTGTTTCTAGTACACAAAAAAATATCTTGTGGCAAATAATAAAAAAAAAACTTGAAATGGTATACAGATTGCAGAAATTTATATTATTAATAAGTAGAATCAAGCATTGCTAAAGAAAGACATAATGAACGAATTTGTTTATCAAAAAACGTCAAAAAGCGATTTGTTATTTAATAAGGACGTTAAACTTGAAAAGGAATCTTTGGAGGAGGGTTCCAAGGACCTCTATGATATAATTAAGTTTTGTTGTGCTGTAAAAGAAAATCCAATCTCACCAAAACTAAAGGAATGGTCAAGAAAGGAGTATACCTCTAATCTAAGCTCTATGGTTTATAATAACTCAAACTCAGAAAATGCTGACTATGATGAACAGACTAAGAAGGTGCTAAGTTATGCACAAAGAGCTCAAATTTATGCAATGACTGCAATTACCGCCTTAAACTCTGGAAATGGAGAAAAAGCAGTCTGGAATGCTGTTAGGTCTGAAAAATATGTATCTCATATCCAAGCGATGATAAAAATATCTGCGCCAGGATCAGACAGACAACGACATGAAAACAAGGATGCTGACATGAAAGGGTTAGCAAAAACTGATTTTGAAGCAAATGACTTGATAGATGAGTTTGAAAAACTTATACAGATCCATGATAGTTATGGTGCTTTTAGAAGATTAGCCGCAAAAAAATTGGGTGTCCCAGCAATGAAAGTTACAATAAAGGAAATCAACGAAATAACAAAAGAGGTCCACAGGGCCTACGAATTTAGCCCGAAGAGACGAAGAGCATATAAAATGTAATTGCAACTGGCTTTTCTTTCTCTGCTATTAGCCTTGATTTAATATAGTTTTAGTGTATTTTTGCATGAGAAACTTTAGGTATGAAACTATGAATAACTTTACAAATTCCAGCTCAGTTATCTCTTCAGATACCGTCATAAAAGGAAAAATTGACTTCAAAGGGGAACTTTTGATTGAGGGTAAAGCCTCTGGCGACATATTGGGGGATAATTTAACCTTAGGTCCAAGCGCAAAGGTGGACGGCAAAATCATTGTAAAAGCAATTACTGTTCAGGGAAATTTTACGGGATTTATTCGATCCGATACTGTTAAATTAGATGCCGGGTCTACCGTTAAAGGGGATATCGAACATAGCGAGATTTCAATTGAGACGGGTGCAAACTTTAATGGTAAGGTGATAAGGATAGCTAAGTCGCAAAGAAAAGCAGGTGAGAGTGAAAGCGAAGAAGATAGTTCAATATACTCTTTAACTGATAAAGCAGTTGCGAAATAAATTACTAGTTTCTAAGCTTTTGATTCTAACTTTATTTTTCTGCTTTACTGCTGGACCTTACGTTGTTGTAGAGAATTATGGGAACTGGAAGACACTGAGTGTGGCCTCTAAATCAGCTTACATTACAGGTTTATGGGATGGTTACATAGCTTTTTTTGGAAAAGAGCTTCAAGAAAAATATAGCACTAATTGCATTAACGGTCGTATTACTAGGGTTTCAGATCTTGTGGAAATGGTTGATAGCCTTTACGAAGAAGAAATAAATAGAAGTTTTTCTCCAGCTATTTTATTAAGAGGAAAAGGTCTGCAAAATATTTGTAGCAACTAAATTAAACTTAATCTTCAATATGCATGGTTTTAAGGCAAGCCTTTGGGAGATCTTCCGGCAAGTAGCATCTTGCGTGAGAACATTTATATTTTTTCTTGATTTTAACAGTCTTTTTTATAACTTTCTTCTTCGGTTTAAGCCTATCTGTGACCCACCAAGCCAACTGCTTGTCACAACCATCTACATTTTTATACTTATTCCAAAGTGGTGTGTTGATGCAATCCGGCGACCCCTCAGGACACTTTAGCCTAACATGAAAATGCTCACTATGACCTCTCTCTGGCCGTATCTTCATTAACCAAGACCTATCTACTGATCCCGCGTTTTTACACATCCAAACCTTTATTGCTGCGTTAACAAAAATTTTATTTACTCTGTCATCTTGCGCCGCAGCTTTCAAAATGGCCATATGTTCTGGAGTCCAATTAGAGTTAACATTTTTTTGATTCTTTGACACTACATTTAGCTCTTTAAAAGACGGTTTTCCGTACCTGCGGTCATTATGACTGTCTTCCACTGATAGGTCTAGAGTCGCCGGTTTTCTGAATTTTATATCTACCTCTAACCCTACTTGGTGAGCGGCATGGCCATAAGGGGTAGGCCCCCCTCTTGGGTTGCCAAGATCACCTACATATAGCCCCATCCATCCAAAGTCTGCAACTTTTTGAGAAAGGTCCTTTGTAAAATCGATAAGCCTTGGGTGTCCCCAATTACGTCCCCTTTTTGAGTTTATGTGTTGCCATGTTTCTCCCTTAATAGGTAATTCAACGCCACCATTGAGACATCCTTTATTATATTTTCCAATGCTTTCAGAAGTTAATTTTGTTGGTGTTATGAAGTTACCAAAAATTTTTTTTGCCAATACTTTATCCGGTGCATCATGGGCGAAGGCTACGCTCAAAAGGGCCGAGATACAAAATATTTTTAAAAAAAGAAATCCTTTTAATATAATCATTGGTCGTCAGTCCTCCTCAAATATCAAAGTATGATAACTACACTAGTTTTAGTTAAGCATTAGACTCTAAATTTTGGAAGTTCAATATAAAATCTTTAAGAAAAGGAATGTTCTGTTAAGCTTATGATGAAGCGTATATTTAATTCATCTGTTGCTGGAGGAAATACTATGAACAGAATAGTTAATTCAATTGAGGCCAAAGACATTGAAAATCATTTCCATCCGTATACTAACCCCCAAACTTTAAAAGAAACTGGTCCACATGTGATTTGCAGGGGAGAAGGTGTATATGTTTACGACAATTCAAACACAAAATTTATAGAAGGCATGAGTGGTTTGTGGTGTGCGTCCTTAGGGTTTAATAATAAAGATTTAGTTGAAGCTGCAACTAAGCAAATGGAAAAGCTTCCCTTTTATCATAGTTTCGCGGGTAAAGTGCCGGAAGTCGCTGCTAACTTGGCCGAAAAACTTGTTGGAATAGCTCCAGAAGGATTAGGTAAAGTCTTCTTTTGTAATTCGGGATCTGAGGCGAATGATACTGCAATCAAAGTTGTCTGGTACTATCAAAACGCTCTAGGTCGACCTGAAAAGAGAAAAATCATTAGTCGGAAAAGAGGCTATCATGGTGTAACTATGGTTGCAGGAAGTTTAACAGGGCTACCGTATGCTCAAGACGGGTTTGGGTTGCCCTTAGACTTTGTTAGGCACACTTCTTGTCCGCATTATTTTATAGAAAAACTTGAAAACGAATCTGAACAAAATTTTGTAGACAGAATGTTAAATGATCTTGAGGAGCTTATCCTTGAAGAAGGTCCTGATACTATCGGGGCATTTATAGCAGAGCCTGTAATGGGCGCTGGTGGCGTTATTATTCCTCCTGAAAATTACTTTTCTAAAGTACAGGTATTACTTAAAAAATATGATGTTCTTTTTATTGCAGATGAAGTGATCTGTGGATTTGGTAGAACGGGTAATATGTGGGGCTCGGATACTTTTAACTTAAAACCAGATATCTTAACTTGTGCCAAGGCTTTATCTGGTGCTTATGCACCCATATCAGCATTGCTCATCAATGAAAGTATTGTTTCGGAAATAGAAAACCAGGCAAACGAACTCGGGATTTTTGGTCATGGTTTTACCTATTCTGCTCACCCTATGTCTGCTGCAATAGCTCTTAGAACGCTTGAAATTTATGAAGAGAAAAAAATTGTGGATCATGTGAGGAAGATGGAAAAAAGTTTTACTGAAAGGGTGAAAAGCTTAAAAAAATATGATTTTGTTGGAGATGTCAGGGCTGTTGGGTTAATTGGTGCAATAGAATTTGTGTCTGAGCCTGGTTCAAATAAGAAACCCGACCCCAGTAGAAAAGTTTCAGCAAAAATTCAGCAAAAAATCCAGGAAGAAGGTGTTATTTTAAGGTCACTTCCGGGCGACAGTTTGGCATTTTGTCCACCCTTAATTATTGAAGAAAGTCAAATCCATGAAATGTTCGATAAAATTGACAGTGTTTTGGCAGGAATTGATTTCCAAAATTTATGACATTCTTGAAATATATACATAAAATGCTAAAATCTGACTAAATTTATCGGAATTAAGATAATTTTCTGAGGTTGTAGAACGATGGTTGATGATTCAGAACAAAAAATTATATTGTTGACGGGTGCAAGTAGAGGAATAGGCCATGCCACCGTTCGAAAATTTTCTGAAGAAAATTGGCGTGTAATTACTTGTTCCAGGCAGGCGTTTGATACAAAATGTCCCTGGCCTGGGGGTGAGGCGAACCATGTTCAAGTCGATCTATCAAACCCAAACAACACGCTCGAGGCTATTGATGAGGTCAAAAAACGACTAAATGGTAAGTTGCACGCGCTTGTCAACAATGCTGGGATATCGCCCAAAGGCGAGAAAGGAGAAAGGCTGGACACTTTAGGAACGGACCTGAGTACATGGGGAAAGGTTTTTCATGTTAACTTTTTTGCCTCGGTACTTTTAGCGAGAGGATTAAAGGAAGAATTATTGAGTGCGCAAGGGGCGATTGTAAATGTGACATCAATTGCAGGAAGTAGGGTGCATCCTTTTGCTGGCGCTGCCTACGCGACATCAAAAGCAGCTTTGGGAGCCTTAACTAGAGAGATGTCGAAAGATTTCGGACCCTTGGGTGTTCGAGTAAACGCTATCGCGCCCGGAGAAGTTAAGACGGCAATTTTAAGTGAAGGTACTGACAAGATAGTCGCTGATATTCCAATGAAGCGACTCGGCCTGCCGGAAGAAGTAGCTGACACGATTTTTTATTTATGCTCCAAAGAAGCGAGTTATGTCTCAGGCGCAGAAATAGAGATTAACGGAGGCCAGCATGTTTAGAATGATGTACCAATTTAGGTTTTTTCACGGTTGAAACATATATCTGAAACATTTTTATGGTAAACAAAATTTACGACGATAAAAAAATTCTTAAAGACATATTTTTAGGGTCTCTAGAATTAGCAGATCCGGTAAAAAAACTTGAAAAGATGAAGTTTGATTCTCCTTTAGGAAGGCTTTTTTTCGTTGCTGTTGGAAAAGGTGCAGGACGCCTGGCAAAGGCTTTTTTTAGAACGTATAAAGGAAAAGTCGATGGAATTGTTGTCATTCCTGAAAATGAAAAATGTGATGAATTAGACTGTGAGGTGATTAAAGCTACGCACCCTATCCCCTCACAGAAAGGTTTAGACGCATCCTATAAACTCCTAAAAGCAATTTCAAAGCTTGGAAAAGATGATTTGCTAATTTTTTGTATTTCAGGAGGAGCTTCAGCTTTATTACCTTTACCTCCAGAAGGCTACTGTCTTGAAGATGAAATTCATTTAAACAAGGTACTACTTGGCTCTGGTTTGTCGATTAGAGAAATGAATCTTTACCGAGGAGAGTTTTCTCAAATAAAGGGAGGTAAACTCGCATTAACTGCTTCTCCTTGTCCGATAATTAATTTAGTAGTATCTGACATTCCCGGTGGAGATTTATCTCTTGTTGGGAGTGGCCCAACATTTGTTCCTGAGATGAACAGAATTACCACTAGTAATTTGGATTTTGGTTCAAAAATTAATAGGTTTTTTTCAGAAAATAGAAAAAGATTTAGTCCTCTCAGAAACAAAGATTTGATCGTGCTAAAATCTGTGTGTCTAGGGTCTAGTGCTACATTATTGGATAGCGTGAGTGAATATATAATGAAAAATTATGAATTAAACACTTTGGTGCTATCCTCAAATTTTGAGGGTGATGCGGCATCTTTGGCTAAGTTTCATGCATCAATATTTAAAGAGATAAAACGATTTGATCGACCAGTCAAAAAGCCAGCAATTATTGTCTCGAGCGGTGAAGCCCATTTAGAGTTACCTAAAAATCATGGAAGAGGGGGTAGAAATTCACATTTTGCGTTAGCGTTGGCAAAAGAAATTGAGGGTGTCCCAGGAATCACAGCTCTAGTGGCTGACACTGATGGAATCGATGGGTTTGAAAAAAATGCAGGAGCAATTATTTCGGGAGAAACTATCAAGGTGTTGAATAAAAAAGCGCCATCAAAAGATTTTTTGAGGGACTACGACTCGTTTTCGGCGCATAAGATAGCTTCAAGCCTATTTTATTCTGGTGCTACTGGAATAAATTTAAATGATATTAGGATTGCAATAGTAAGGTGAAGGGAAGTGTCATAATGTCTCGCTTTTAGTACTTTTTGTCACAAGGCCAAAAAGCCTGTTGTTTTATCGATTTTTTTTTCCTAAACTTTAGTAAATAATATTTTCTTAAAAAAATCTTGGGAGGGATAATGACGGAAAATAGCGCTACTCTTGACACTATGCCGAAGTTGCTGGCTCGGAATGTTAGTAAGTTCGGAGACTCACCTGCTTTTAGAGAAAAAGATCTTGGGATATGGCAAACCTGGACATGGAAAGAGTCCAGTGAAGAAATACAAAAATTATCAAAGGGACTTATAAAGCTTGGCGTTCAAGAGGGTGACCACGTTGCTGTAATTGGAAGGAATAGACCATCTTTATATTGGTCTCTTCTGGCTTGCCAACACATTGGCGCAATACCCGTACCTCTCTATCAAGATGCGGTTGCAGAGGAAATGGAGTACATCCTTTCCCACTGTGGTGCTTCGTTTGCAATCGTCGGAGATCAAGAGCAGGTAGATAAAATACTCGAAATTTCGGACCGATTGAAAGGATTTAAAGATATAGTATTCGTAGATCCTAAAGGGCTCAGAAAGTATGATAATAAAAATTTGCATAGTCTTGCTAACATTCTGGAAATGGGATCTCGCGATAGCGCTGAGCTGGATAAAGAATTAAAGCGTCGTGTGGAGAAAGTAACCGGAGATACGACATGTGTTTTACTCTACACGTCTGGAACAACAGGTAAATCTAAAGGGGTCGTGCAAACACATCAAGCAATTATTGGAGCATCAGGGGGAGCCAATCAACATGACAGCTGGACGCATGATGATTATTTGCTTTCCTATTTGCCAATGGCTTGGGTTGGAGATTTCATGATTTCAGTGGCGCAAGGTATGGGAGCAGGTGCTTGTATTAACTGTCCGGAAGGTCCCGAGACAATGCAAGTTGATTTGAGGGAAATTGGCCCATCAATATTCTTTGGCCCGCCTCCATTGTGGGAACGTCTTAAGACCTCGGTTTTTATAAGAATTGAAGATGCTGCATTCTTTAAAAAAGTTGCATTTAGATATTTCATGGCACACGCAGAAAAAGTAGGGCGGGATATTTTGGAAAAAAGAAAAGTTGGACTATTAGACAGACTTAAATATTCTCTAGGTAACTTCCTGATTTATGCACCGCTCAAGAATATGCTGGGTTTCTCGAATGTGAGAATAGCCTACACTGCAGGAGATTTGATAAGTGCAGAGCTTTTTGATTTTTATCGCTCACTTGGCATAAACCTGAAACAACTTTACGGACAAACCGAGGCTTCAGTTTTTCTCACAATGCAAGGTAATGATGAGGTCTTTTCGGATACTGTCGGAAAACCAATTGAAGGAGTGGAGTTGAAAATAGCGCCTTCGGGAGAGATTTTGTATAAATCTGTTGGGTCTTTTAAAGAGTACTACAAAAACCCCAAGGCTACTGGCGAAACAAAGAATAAGGATGGATGGGTAGCAACTGGTGATGCAGGATATATTGATGAAAATACGGGCCAATTGCGGATTATTGATAGAGCTAAAGACGTAGGCAAACTAAAGAACGGAGCACTCTTTGCACCAAAATATGTTGAAAACAAGCTGAAGTTTTTTCCAAATATATTGGAGGCAGTATTGTTCGGTGATAAAAAAGAGTTTTGTGTAGCGTTTTTAAATATTGATATGACTGCTGTTGGAAACTGGGCTGAGAAGAACAATATTTCATACTCTTCCTATCAGGAACTAGCGTCAAATAGCGAAGTGGCTAATATTCTGAAGGAGCACGTAGAAGATGTTAATATGGCATTGGCAAAGGACTCTATGATGTCTGGCTGTCAGATAAGAAAGTTTTTAGTTTTACACAAAGAGCTTGATCCTGATGATGGTGAGATAACAAGAACTCGAAAAGTTAAGAGGGCTTTTATAAACGAAAAATATGATGATCTCGTCAGCGCCCTTTACTCAGACAATGGGTCTGTTGATACGAAAACGGAGGTAACTTATGAAGATGGTCGCAAAGGTTATCTAGAGGCAACACTTTCAATAGTAGACGCGACTATCTATCAACTTCAAGAAGCAGCAGAATAGGAAAAGACTAGGGATTTAATAAAATGAACGAAAAAGCGCCCAAAATAATGATGGAAGTTAAAAATATTAACCTTAGGTTTGGAGGGGTAGTTGCAATACAAGGTGTCTCTTTTGATATCCATGAAGGTGAAATACGAGCAATAATAGGTCCCAATGGGGCCGGAAAATCGTCAATGTTGAATGTGATCAACGGGTTTTATCACCCTCAAGAAGGCGAAATTTGGTTTGATGGCCAAAAAAGACCGTCTATGGAGCCATACGAGGTGGCGAAGACCGGCATTGCAAGAACGTTTCAGAATATCGCACTTTTCAAAGGAATGACGACTATAGAGAATGTGATGACTGGCCGACAACTACAGATGAATAAAAATATTTTTTGGCAAATGCTAAGATATGGGCCTGCGATAGAAGAGGAGGTTCAGCATCGAAAAAGGTGTGAAGAGATAATAGATTTCCTTGAAATTAATCATATCAGAAAAACTCCCGTGGGGTCCTTACCGTACGGATTACAAAAGAGAGTCGAGTTGGCAAGAGCGTTAGCGATGGAGCCAAACTTACTTTTATTAGACGAGCCTATGGCAGGAATGAATGTCGAAGAGAAACAGGATATGTCGAGATTTATTGTGGAGGTTAATGAAGAATTTGGAACGACAATAGCTCTTATCGAACATGACATGGCTGTTGTCATGGATCTAGCAGACCGAGTAGTGGTTTTAGACTATGGGAAGTTGCTGGCTGATGGGACGCCAAAAGAGGTCCAATCGAATCAAGCGGTTATTGATGCATATTTAGGAGTACCTCACTAATGGAAATATTACATATGATTTTTATTGCGCCTTTCTTAGATATGGTAGCGTTACCCGACCTATTTTTTCAGGGACTTTGGGATGGTTTTGTAGGCGGAACTTTATACGCGCTTCTTGCGTTAGGGTTTGTGTTAATATTTAAGGCCTCAGGAGTTTTTAATTTTTCACAACCTATTTTAATGGTTTTGGCGGCATTAGCTTTGGTTAGCTTTTATGAAATGGGTATCAACCCATGGATAAGCGTGGCTTTAGTGCTATTGTTAATGTACGCACTTGCCTACGGGGTTGAACGGGTAATATTGAGAAATCTAGTTAACCAAGATGGTAATATTTTATTCATGTCTACCATCGGTTTAACATTCGTCATTATTGGGGCTGCGCAATGGATCTTTGGAGGTGTGCCAAGATCGATGATACACGCAGAGCTAGGGTTTCCGGTTGGGAGTAGCGAGTGGCCTATGTTTGGGGGAGCGGTGTATTTTGAGCATATCGATATCTCTGCTGTCGTTCTTGCTAGTAGTTTGATAGCTATTTTAGCAGTATTTTTTAGTAAAACAAAGATAGGTCGAGGTCTTCGTGCGGTGGCAGATGACCATCAGGCAGCTCTTTCTGTGGGAATTTCACTCAACCAAATATGGGTCATCGTTTGGTTTGTTGCAGGAATTGTAGCGCTGGTTGGGGGACTTTTTTGGGGTGCCCGGTCGGATGTATCATTCGCATTACAAATTATCGGGCTGAAAGCATTACCTGTGTTGATTATCGGAGGGTTTACCTCGGTTCCTGGTGCAATTATCGGAGGCCTGATAATTGGATTAGGTGAAAAAATATTTGAAATATATTGGGGTCCCATGATGGGGGGAAGTGTCGAAGGTTGGTTTGCATATGTAATTGCTTTGGTTTTTCTTTTGTTCAAGCCGCAGGGCCTCTTTGGTGAAAAAATTATTGAGAGGGTTTAGGTATGTTTTATAAAGAGACTGGACAATTTAAATCGAGGTATAAGGACGAATTAGCTGCCTTTCCATTATTCGAGGATAAGATCGGAATTGGGATCTTAGGTGTTTTAACATTTTTAGTAATACCGCTGTTTGGTCTTCCAGGGCTCAATTATGAGTTTGCGATGGGGGCAATTATGATCCCTTGTATGATTTTTATAATTATGACTTTAGGTTTAAACATACTACTTGGATTCGCAGGACAGATTTCTCTAGGAACCGGAGCGTTCAGTGGAGTTGGGGCGTATGCTTTCTATAAATTTATTACAATTTTTCCCGACATCAACATAATTATAGCTCTTGTGTTATCAGGGTTGGTAAGTGCTGTGGTAGGTGTCATTTTTGGCCTCCCATCGCTGAAAATAAAAGGCTTCTACCTGATAGTAGCAACTCTTGCGGCCCAATTTTTCCTGACGTGGGCTTTTATACGAGTGGCATGGCTGTATAATTATAACGCAAGTGGGGCGATTGAAGGTCCGAACAAAGAGATGTTCGGTATAATTATGATAGGCCCACAATCTGCTGGAATGACCCGATATTATTTCGTTTTGGTAACACTTATTGTCCTTACTTGGCTTGCCTCCAATGTTATAAGAGGCCGAATTGGCCGGTCATGGATGATGATTAGAGACATGGATATTGCTGCTGAGCTTATTGGCATCAGACCCCTTGTGGCGAAACTTTCCGCTTTTGCTTTTTCTTCATTTTATATTGGAATTGCGGGCGCTTTGATGGTTTTCTTTTGGTTGGGCGCAGCCGAGGCAGAGAGCTTTGATATCAACCACAGCTTTCTGTATTTATTTATGGTGATAATCGGAGGTCTTGGATCAATAACCGGGTCATATATGGGTGCGATATTTGTGTGGGTCGTTCCGGTTTTAATTAAAGAAGTTGGAAAATCTGTATTTGGTTTTGATGCGTTCGTGATGGAAAACTTTTCAACAATATTATTAGGTGCTATGATTATAATAATTCTTATACTGGAGCCTCATGGTTTAGCTCGACTGTGGCAAATCACAAAACAGAAGCTTAGATTGTGGCCGTTTCCGTATTGATAACGAGTTTGGTGGAAACTGGGCCGTTCCACTTTTTCGGGTATATAGGCTCAAAATAAATGTGCAGCGAAAGCTGTTTAATAGGGAGAAAAAAATGAAAAAACATATTATTGGTGCTGCCGTCGCTTTAGGCACATTAATTTCAACGGTGAGTATGAGTTTCGCCGAGGAGCTTTTGGTTCCCCACCTTACTTATAGGGTTGGACCATTCGCTGCTAACGGGACTATGGGCGCTAACGCTATTACTGATTACTTCACAATGCTTAACGAAAGAGATGGTGGAATAGGTGGATTAAAAGTTAATCCGGAAGAGTGCGAGACAGGATATAATGCTCAGAAAGGTGTCGAGTGTTATGAATCCTACAGAGGTAAGAATCCTTTAATGCATATACCAAATTCAACAGGTATCACGCTTCAGCTGCTTCAAAAAGCCCCTGAGGACGAAGTTCCGATTTTTACAATGGGTTATGGATTATCAGCCGCTGCAAAGGGAGAGACCTTTCCTTGGGCCTTTAATTACCCTGCATCCTATTGGTCTCAAATGACCTCAATTCTTTCATACATAGATAGTGAAACAGGACTGAAGGGTAAGAAAATAGCTTTCTTATACTTGGATGGTGGATATGGACGTGAGCCATTGCCTCTTTTAGACAAACTAGAGCCTAAAATGGGTTTTGAAACGGTTAGAATTCCTGTAGCTTTTGCTGATTCTCAGAACCAGGGATCGCAGTGGTTGACTATTAGAAAAGAAAAGCCTGACTGGGTTATCATGTGGGGCTGGGGGGTGATGAATATTACCGCTGTAAAAGAAGCTGCAAAGACAAGATTTCCACTTGATAGATTTATTGGGAATTGGTGGTCTGGTGGACACGTTGATGTTGAGGCTCTAGGCATGAAAGCTAAAGGTTATAAGGCTTCAAACTTTACGCCAGCCGGAAGGGACTTTCCAGTTGTTCAAGACGTCATCAAGCATGTCGTGAGCAAGGGTTTGACGAAAACGGAACCTGATATGCCAGGCAAGGTGCTCTATAACAGGTCACTATTTATGGCTGTGGTAATGGCTGAAGCTATAATTGAGGCCCAAAAACTAACTGGCAAGGCGAATGTAACAGGTGCAGACGTGCGTAAAGGCTTCGAGATGATTAAGTTAGACGAAGCACGACTGAAAGAGCTTGGGTTTGAAGGTTTTACACCAGTAATCGGATCCTGTGCAGACCATGAAGGGCAGGGATCAATCTTCGTGCAACAGTGGAATGGTAAGGATTGGGAAAAAATCACAGATTTTATCCCTCCAATGACTGATATAGTGCAACCTCTTCTTACTGAAGCGGCTGATGCCTACAAATCAGATAAGCCTGGTTGGAAGACACAGAACTGCAGTTAAATAAAAAATTAAGAGACCCACTATTCGAAATGGTGGGTCTCTTTTTTAAAAAAGGCACAAAATGTTTGATGAAAAAAACACAGAAACAGTTCTCGATGTCAGTAATATCGAGGTTGTTTACAACAATATTATACTCGTTTTAAGAGGGGTTAGCCTTTCCGTTGACAAAGGTGGAATTACAGCTCTTTTAGGTGGTAACGGTGCTGGCAAAAGCACAACTCTCAAATCGATCTCAAATTTACTGCGTTCGGAGAGGGGAGAGGTAACAAAAGGTTCTATCGCCTACAATGGTGATAACATAAAGGACCTTAATCCCGCTGACATGGTTAGAAGGGGTGTTATTCAGGTCATGGAAGGAAGGCACTGTTTTGAGCACTTAACGGTTGAAGAGAACTTGTTGACAGGTGCGTACACTAGAAAGGGTGGACGAGCTGAGACTCAAGAAAGCTTGGAGTTAGTGTATAACTATTTTCCAAGGTTAAGAGAAAGACGTAAGTCATTAGCGGGCTACACTTCTGGTGGTGAACAGCAGATGACAGCTATTGGTAGAGCTCTTATGTCGGTTCCAGAAACCATTCTTCTAGATGAGCCAAGTATGGGTCTTGCACCACAGCTCGTAGAGGAAATTTTTGAAATTGTTAAGCAATTGAATGAGAAAGAAAATGTATCCTTTCTGTTAGCAGAACAGAATACAAACGTAGCACTAAAATATGCGCATAAAGGCTACATCTTAGAAAGTGGAAGAGTTGTCATGGACGGTCCAGCCAAAGAACTGCGAGAAAACCCTGATGTAAAAGAATTTTATTTGGGGATGTCAGAAGAGGGTCGTAGCTCATTTAAAGAAACTCGTTCGTATCGGCGCAGAAAGAGGTGGCTATAAGGCTTTTATGACTGAATATTACGATAATTTAGAAACACGATCTCACGACGAAAGAACAACTGATTTATCTAAGCAACTGCCTTCTCAAATACAAAACGCTAAAGAGAAATCCGAGGCGTTTGGCAAAATACTGGCCGATGTACATCATCAAGACATTGTATCAATAGACAATCTAAAAACATTACCAGTGTTAAGAAAAAGTGAACTTGTACGATTACAGGGAGAAAATCCTCCATTGGGCGGTTTGATTGCCGGAACTGTGCATGATTTTAATCAGATCTTTCAGTCACCCGGACCAATTTACGAGCCTGGCATGGTAAAAAAAGATTGGTGGCGATCCGCTAGAGCATTGAATGCTGCAGGAATAGGAAAAGGCGACATTGTGCAGAACTGTTTCTCTTATCATTTCACGCCTGCTGGCATGTTAAGTGAACAAGGTATTTTGGCGGTAGGTGCAACAGTATTTCCAGCAGGGACTGGACAAACGGAATTACAAGCCCGGGCTGCTAGTGAGATTGGTGTCACGGCGTATATTGGCGTACCAGATTTTTTGCAAATAATTTTTGACAAGGGAGATGAGCTGGGATTAGACCTTTCCAAAATCAAAAAAGCTTTGGTAGGGGGTGGGCCTCTTTTCCCAAAAACAAGGCAAAATTACAAGGATAGAGGCATAATGTGTTTGCAAAACTATGGGACAGCAGATTTAGGTAATGTTGCATATGAGACGTTACCGGACGCCCCAATGATTGTTGATGAAGGTGTAATCGTTGAAGTAGTTACACCAGGTACAGGTAATCCTGTTGCAGACGGTGAAATTGGTGAGGTGCTAGTTACATCATTGAACCCGGATTATCCCTTGATAAGGTTTGCAACAGGCGACTTGTCGGCTATTGCTCCTGGAAAAAGTGAGTGTGGCCGTACAAATGTTCGAATCGTGGGTTGGCGCGGAAGAGCAGATCAAACAACAAAAATTAAAGGAATGTTTGTGAGACCTGAACAAGTAGCTGATTTAGTCGCAAGATCTCCAGAAATAAAAAAGGCTAGGGTCAATGTTAGCCGAAGCGATAATAATGATGTTATGTCAGTTCTTTTAGAGATTGAAGGAGAAACAAATAAGGACTATGATTCTATTGTAAAAGAGATACTTAAACTCAAAGGTGAAGTGCAAATTATGTCGCCAGGCACTCTTCCCAATGATGGAAAGGTAATAGACGACCAGAGAACATTTGATTAGATAGGGGGTTACATGAAAAAAGTAGTTATTGTTGGGGCTTCAAGAACGCCAATGGGAGGCTTTCATGGAGAAATGAGCCAGGCAACGGCGCCCGAATTGGGCGGTAGTGCAATTAAAGGCGCAATAGAAAATGCTGGTGTAAAAAATGAAAATATAGATGAAGTCATAATGGGAAATGTTTTGTCGGCAGGTCAAGGGCAAGCTCCAGCTAGACAAGCATCCTTTAAAGCGGGTCTCTCAGAGAATGTGCCGGCTGTTACCTTGAATAAAATGTGTGGATCCGGTCTTAAGTCTGTTATCTATGCGCACGATCAGATTAAGGCTGGTACCAGCGACTTGGTTGCAGCGGGAGGAATGGAGAGCATGACTAACGCTCCTTATCTGTCTCCAAAAATGAGAGCTGGTGCGCGAGTTGGTCATCACCAAATGTATGACCATATGTTCCTAGACGGATTGGAAGACGCTTATGAGCCTGGAAGATTAATGGGCACATTTGCAGAAGACACAGCTGAGTTATTTCAATTCACGAGAGAGCAGCAAGATGATTATGCTATCGGCTCGTTAAATAATGCTCTCAGTGCTCAAAAAGAAAATGCTTTTGATAAGGAAATTTCACCAGTGACTATCAAAACAAGAAAAGGTGATATAACGATTACAGAGGATGAGCAACCTAGGAATGCACAACCTGAAAAAATTCCAAATTTAAAGCCTGCGTTCAAAAAAGACGGGACAGTTACAGCAGCTAATTCCTCCTCAATTTCGGATGGTGCTGCTGCACTATTGATTAGTTCTGAGGAAAGAGCTAACGAGCTTTCGCTTCCTGTAAGAGCTATTATTTTAGGGCATACTGTCCACGCCCATCAACCTGGTATGTTTACCACAGCACCTATTCCAGCTGCTAAGAAGTTGTTAGAAAGAATAGGATGGTCAACAGATGAAGTTGATTTGTGGGAAGTAAATGAAGCTTTCGCAGTTGTCCCTATGGGTTTTATGAAGGAGCTAAATATTCCAAGAGAAAAGATAAATGTTAATGGTGGAGCTTGCGCCTTAGGACATCCAATAGGAGCTTCGGGGGCTAGAATTCTAGTAACTCTTCTAAATGCCTTAGAAAAAAGAAATTTGAAAAAAGGTGTCGCTGCCATCTGTTTAGGCGGTGGCGAGGGCCTAGCAATGGCTATAGAAAGACCATGAAAATTTCAGCGGAGACAGGAGTATTAGTTACTGGAGGAGCATCCGGATTAGGGTTGGCGGTCGTCGAAAAATTTGTTTCTCTCGGAGCAAAAGTGGCAGTCTTTGATATGAATGAAGAGGAAGGGTTAAAAGTTGCGAGTCAACATGGAGTTACTTTTGAGAAGGTCGATGTGTCCGACCCTAAATCAGTAGCAGACGGTCTTAGTTCAATAAGAGGGAGTATTGGACAGGAAAGTGTTTGCGTGAATTGTGCCGGTATTGGGTTTTCTCAAAAAACGGTTTCAAAGGGTCGAAACCATCAATTCGAATTATTTGATAAAACAATACGTATAAATCTAATTGGTACGTTTAATGTTGCGTCCCAAAGTGCTCTAGGGATGTCAGAGCGGAATGTCGTGTTAAGCGATGATCAAGAAAAAGGCGTTATAATTAATACAGCATCGGTTGCTGCATTTGATGGTCAAATTGGACAAATTGCTTACTCAGCCTCTAAAGGTGGCGTAGTTGGAATGACATTACCAATGGCGCGTGATTTAGCGCAAAATGGCATTAGGGTCGTTACGATTGCACCGGGCCTCTTTAGTACGCCTATGTTACGTAGTTTACCCGAGGATGTTCAGGATGCTTTGGGTAAATCGGTACCCTTTCCCCCTAGACTGGGGTCACCTTCAGAATTTGCTGATTTGAGTGTTCAGATAGTTCAAAATTGTATGCTTAACGGAGAGACAATTCGATTAGATGGTGCAATCCGTATGGCACCAAAGTAGAGGATTGTATAAAGATGTTTAATGCAACCATGGATTTTGGCTTAGGGGAAGATATAGATGCGCTCAGAGAAACCGTTAGGAAGTTTGCGCTAGAAGAAATTGCTCCAAAGTCTGCAGAGGTAGATAGGTCCAACGACTTTCCCATGGAGCTTTGGGAGATGATGGGAAATTTGGGCTTGCATGGAATAACAATCTCTGAAGAGTTTGGCGGTGTCGATATGGGTTATCTTGCTCATTGTGTAGCGGTTGAAGAAATCAGTAGAGCCAATGCGGCAATAGGAATGTCATATGGAGCGCACTCAAATTTGTGTATAAACCAGATTTATAGATGGGGAAACGAGCAACAAAAGAATAAATATTTGCCGAAATTAATAAGTGGTGAGCATATAGGATCGCTTGCGATGTCGGAACCAAGTGCGGGCTCTGATGTTGTTTCAATGAAGCTAAAGGCAGAAAAACGAAATGATTATTATTTACTAAATGGATCAAAAATGTGGATTACTAATGGGCCTGACGCCGATACGCTTGTTGTATATGCAAAAACGGATGTCTCGGCAGGCCCTAAAGGCATAACAGCTTTTCTCATAGAGAAAGATATGCAAGGTTTTTCCACTGGAAAAAAGCTGGATAAGCTAGGTATGCGTGGATCGAACACGTCAGAGTTAATTTTTGAAAATTGCGAAGTTCCCTATGAAAACGTCCTCGGTGAAGAGGGGAAGGGTGTAAATGTTCTTATGTCTGGACTTGATTATGAAAGAGTAGTTTTAGCAGCGGGTCCGGTTGGAATAATGGCTGGTGCGATGGATGTGGTAGTGCCTTATATCCACGAAAGAGAACAATTTGGTAAACCTATCGGTACGTTCCAATTAATGCAGGGAAAGATAGCTGATATGTACACTACCATGAATGCATGCAGATCATATGTCTATTCTGTAGCAAGAGCATGTGATGAAGGACAAACTACGAGAAAAGACTCAGCTGGGTGTATACTTTATGCGGCTGAGAAAGCAACCCAAATAGCACTAGATGCAATCCAATGTCTTGGTGGGAACGGGTATATTAATGATTATCCCACAGGCAGACTTCTACGTGATGCAAAACTCTATGAGATCGGCGCGGGTACTTCAGAAATTAGACGTATGCTTATTGGAAGAGAGTTATTTGAAGAAACAAAGCTAAGCTAATGAAAAACGTCGGGTCTGAAAGACCAACTAATTCCAAGGAATTCACAGAAAATTATTCTGCAATGGAGAAAGCCATTGAAAAAGTGGATAGCTTGGCAAAAAGGCTGATAGCAGGTGGCTCAGAAAATTCAAAAGCGCGCCATGTAAAAAGAGGTAAAATGCTGCCAAGAGACAGAGTAGCAAATCTAC
The DNA here is from genome assembly GCA_902611475.1 of uncultured Alphaproteobacteria bacterium. Classification (GTDB taxonomy): domain Bacteria; phylum Pseudomonadota; class Alphaproteobacteria; order Rhodobacterales; family Rhodobacteraceae; genus CACIJG01. The sequence continues at coordinate 58,188 of CACLZW010000005.1, read as the reverse complement.
TTGACACGGGTTCATTTTTTTTGGAAGTTGGGCTCTTTGCTGCGAACGGCGAGTATAAAGATGAGGTACCTTCCGCTGGTGCGATAGCAGGCGTTGGGCTCGTTTCGAAGAGACTTTGTATGATTATTTGTAATGATGCAACAGTGAAGGGTGGAAGTTACTATCCTTTGACTGTAAAAAAACACCTAAGAGCACAGGAAATTGCAGCTGAAAATAATCTCCCATGTATTTATCTTGTAGATAGTGGTGGTGCAAATCTACCGTCTTGGGATGACGTGTTTCCTGACAAAAATCATTTTGGACGAATATTTTACAACCAGGCGCAAATGAGCGCGAGAGGTATACCACAAATCGCGGTTGTTATGGGGTCGTGTACTGCTGGTGGGGCATATCTGCCTGCTATGTCAGATCAAACAATAATTGTGAAGAACCAGGGCACAATATTTTTAGCTGGCCCACCTCTTTTAAAACAAGCAACTGGTGAAATTGTCGATGCAGAAACGCTAGGTGGTGGAGACACTCATGCGAGATTATCAGGTGTTGCCGATTATTTAGCCGACAATGATGAGCATGCGATATCTTTAACCAGAATGATTATAAGTGATTTATCATCAATTCCGGAATACAAACGCTTAAATTATAATCCACCAATGCTTGATCCGGATGACCTACTTGGGTTTGTGAATTCTGATCCAAAGAAAGGCTTCGATATATTCAATTTGATTGGGCGCATTGTTGATGGATCCAAATTTTCAGAATTTAAAGCTACTTATGGAGAAACACTTGTATGCGGTTTTGCTCAGGTTTGTGGAGTTGAGGTCGGTATTATAGGAAATAATGGAGTTTTGTTTTCTGAGAGTTCAAAAAAAGGGGCTCACTTTATAGAACTTTGTTGTCAAAGAAAAGTACCCTTACTTTTTTTACAAAATATAACGGGATTTATGGTCGGGAAAAAATATGAGCAAACTGGGATCGCAAGCGATGGTGCCAAACTTGTTCATGCCGTATCTTGTGCAAATGTTCCTAAAATAACTGTTATAGTGGGAGGCTCATATGGCGCTGGTAACTACGGAATGTGTGGTCGAGCTTTTGGGCCTCGATTTGTGTGGACATGGCCTAATGCAAAGGTTGCCGTCATGGGGGGTGAGCAGGCTGCTGGAGTAATGGCAGAAGTAAATATTGTAGCAGCGAAATCAAAGGGTAGGAAGCTTTCAGAGAAAGAAATAAATAGCATTAAAAAACCAATTTTGGACATGTTTGCGCATAAGTCTGAAGCTACTTTCGCGTCTGCACATTTGTGGGACGATGGAATTATCGACCCCAGAAAAACTAGAGAAGTCGTTGCGTTATCTCTCGAAATTGCAATGAATGCACCTGTTCAAGACACAAAGTTCGGTGTCTTTAGGATGTAATGATGTTCAAAAGTATCTTAATAGCTAATCGAGGAGAAATTGCTTGCCGTTTAATTAAGTCAGCTAGACGCCTCGGGATAAAAACGTATGCGGTCTATTCAGAAGCGGACAAACATTCTTTGCATACAAAAGAGGCGGACGTTGCAGTTTGTATTGGCCAAGCGGAATCAAAAAAAAGTTATTTAAATATAAAAAGAATTATTGAGATTGCGTTGGAAAATAAGATCGAAGCGATACACCCTGGTTATGGCTTCCTTTCAGAGAACTATCTTTTTGCAAAAAAGGTCGAGGCAAGTGGAATTAAATTTATTGGCCCCAGTTGGAAGTCAATTAGAGCAATGGGTAATAAGAATAACGCGAAAGAAATTATATCGTCAGCTAATATTCCATTGGTTGATGGCTTTTTGGTTGATAAGGAAAAACCTGTAGAGAATAAAAATAAAGTTAAAGAAATAGGCTTTCCAGTTATTGCCAAAGCCGCGGCCGGTGGTGGAGGTAAAGGAATGAGGGTTGTTTATCGAGAAAGTGATCTCCAAGACTCTATTGAAGCAGTTACCAGAGAAGCGCGAAGTAGTTTCAAAGACGACGAGGTGATAATTGAAAAATATATCAAAGGCGGAAAACATATTGAGATTCAAATTGCAAGAGATAATCATGGAAATTGCATACATCTACTCGAACGTGATTGTTCATCACAAAGGAGATACCAGAAAGTTTTAGAAGAAGCTCCATCTTTATCAATTCCCGAACCAACAAAACGAAGAATGTATGAGGCAGCAATAGATATTGCTAACAAAATAGATTATCGAAGCTTGGGAACCATAGAATTCATAGTCGATGTCCAGTCTCATAGGGACGATTTACCTTTTTTCTTTCTTGAAATGAATACAAGACTACAGGTCGAGCATCCTGTTACTGAAGAAATTTTAGGTGTGGATCTTGTTGAGTTACAGATCAACATTGCCGCAGGAAAAAAACTAGATATAGATATTGATAAAGTTATACCCAGCGGACATGCAATAGAGGCCAGAATATATGCAGAGGATCCTAAAAATGACTTTTTACCCAGCCCTGGGCTCATTCAAGCTTTAAATCTTCCAAAAGAGGGGAGATTTGATTTTGGCGTAAGATCTGGTGACTACGTAAGTACATTTTATGATCCAATGTTAGGAAAAATTATAGTGCATGCTAAGGATAGAGATGAAGCTAGGACTAAGCTTATTGGTTGTTTAGAAGAATTAAAGGTTCAGGGAATTAAAACAAATACAGATTTTCTGAGCTACATTTTGAATAGCGAAATATTTCGTAAGGATATAATCCAAATCACAGACCTTGATAATCTGGCTCTAAAATATAAAAACCTTTCACCAAACCCAACTGATTTAGTAGCGGCTACTCTAATTATTTTAAACGCAGAAGCACAATTGCAAAATAAAATGTGGAGGCTATGGGGAACTGGTACTGCAAATATTTTGTTGAGACAGCAAGAAAAAAGCTATCCGATAAAGATTAATTCAAGTGATGGAAGAAAATTCCAAGTAAATTTTGGAGATGAAATTTTTGTGGTAGAAAACGTTTGCTCAAGTAAAACAAATATTTCATTTGAGGTAAACCAAAGAATGATCAGGTTTGATTTCCAAGCAAAAGACAAAATACTAAATTTATACAGGGAGGGAATAAAATTTGTTTTTGAAAATATCACTAACATATATCAAAGCAATGAAGTTGATGGGCAAGAGAGAAAAATTATTGCACCTATAACCGGCAGTATCGCAAAAATTTTGGTGAAAAATGGGCAGGTGGTATCAAAAAATGAAGCAGTCGTATTCATAGAAGCAATGAAAATGGAGTACAAGTTAGTTGCGCTTAAAAGTGGGAAAGTTATAGGATTAAAAAATAAAAAAGGTGACTTGATTGAAAAAGGTGAGACACTTTTAGAAATAGAATAAGATGGTTGAGACAATAAGCATTTTTGAGGTAGGGCCCAGAGATGGTCTGCAAAACATCAAAAAGGAAATTCCAGTAAATAAGAAAATTGAGCTAATTAATATCCTGACTACTACGGGAATAGGCAAAATAGAATGCGGTAGTTTTGTGAGTGCAAAGTGGGTTCCTCAGATGAGGGGCACCAATGAAATTTTTGAAGAAATTATAAGAGGAGACGGTGTTAAATACACTGCTTTGACACCAAACCTAAAGGGTTTTGAAAATGCATTACACGCTAAGGTAGATGAGGTCGCAGTCTTTGCTGCTGCGTCCGAGACTTTTTCTAAAAAAAATGTTAATTGCTCAATAGACGAAAGTTTAGCGAGATTCCGAGATCTTTTCAAAAAGGCTCGTGAAAAAAAAGTGCCAGTAAGAGGATATGTATCGTGTATAGTTGAATGTCCCTATGAGGGTAAAATTTCTCCAGAGAGTGTACTCAAAGTTGCGTCACAGCTCCTAGAAATGGGTTGTTATGAAGTTTCCTTAGGAGATACAATAGGCAAGGGTACACCTAAAACTATAGAGGAACTTCTAAAGGAGCTATGTTCCGAGATAAATCAAAAAAAACTTGCAGGACATTTCCATGATACATCGGATACGGCTATAAGAAATGTCGAAATCGGGCTAAAATACGGACTATCAACCTTTGACTCCGCAGTAGGTGGACTTGGAGGGTGTCCTTATGCTCCCGGTGCAAAAGGCAATTTAAATACGCGCAGTTTAATTGAGGCGTTTGGTATCAACAGCTTCAATGAAGATTTAGATTTAGATAAAATAAAGTTTGCGGAAAAATATATAGGTAAGATCAATCAAGACTAATACCTGTACTGACATCATGGGTTTGTGTTTGTTTACGCAACGTAATGTATCTTCTTCCTCTAATTTTAACTACTAGAAGTATCTTGCTTGTTGTATAATAAATAGAGGTTCCAGTTGTTAGAAATAAATGTATCAGCCACTTGAAAGAGCTACAGGCAAACTGAAGGCTACAATTAGAGGTAGTCAGAATAGAATTGGCGAACTTTATCAGGAAGGCTCGTCAAGGCTCTTTTTCCCTAAAAACTTTTCCAAAATTAAGGAGTGTGTTGTTATTAATACAGCCGGCGGTATTACAGGAGGTGATAAATTTGAATGTTCGATAGAAGCTGCTGAAGAGAGTTCGATTGTCGTAACGACACAGGCGTCCGAGAAAGTTTATAAAGCGAGCAATGGATCAGCAGAGGTCGAAGCAACTTTTTTCGTATGTAAAAACAGTAAATTACTTTGGCTACCACAAGATACCATTCTTTTTTCAAAAAGTGACCTCTCAAGAAAGATTACGATACGTATCGAAGATAATTCAGAATTTCTTGCCTTTGATCAGATAGTTCTTGGTCGGTCTGCTATGGGAGAAAATATTAAAAAATCCAATTTTTATGATAAGTGGAAAATTTATAAGGGAGATAAACTGATATATTTTGACCAGTCAGGTTGGAAAGAAAGTGTCCCACTACACTGCGCCGGTTTAAAGGGTATAAAGTCTTACGCGTCATTTTATTATGTAGGGGCTAAAGCAGTGGCTTATGAACAAAAATTAAAAAATATGAAAAAAGATAATGAAAATGTATATTTTGGAAGCAGTCTAAGAAATAATTGCTTGCTAGTGCGAATGTTTGGATCAGATGCAAAAGCAATTAAAGATAGAGCTATACATCTACTATTGGAGATTTGGCAAGTAGATACACCTAACGTGTGGAAAGTATAAATAAGGGAGATATAAATGAATCTGTCACCTCGTGAAAAAGATAAACTAATGATAGCAGTGGCAGCAATGGTTGCAACTGACCGTAAAAATAGGGGAGTGAAACTAAACCATCCGGAAGCTATAGCTCTTATAACAAATTTTGTAATGGAAGGAGCGAGAGACGGTCGGTCAGTAGCGGACCTTATGTCAGCTGGAGGAACCATAATTTCCAAAGAGGATTGTATGGAGGGGGTAGCCGAGATGATACATGAGGTTCAAGTTGAAGCAACTTTCCCAGATGGGACTAAATTAGTGACAGTGCATCACCCAATCAGATAGAGGAAAAAATGATACCAGGAGAAATAATTATATCAGATAAAGAGTTAGAGATTAATTCAGGCTCAGAAGCTATAGAAGTCGAGGTGTCCAACACAGGAGACCGTCCTATTCAAGTAGGAAGTCACTATCATTTTTTTGAGACTAATGAAGCATTAAAATTTTCCAGAGAGAAAGCAAGGGGTATGAGGCTTGATATTATCTCTGGAACTGCGATACGATTTGAACCGGGTCAAACTAAAACGGTAAATTTAATTTCTTTTCATGGGCATAGAAAAGTATACGGATTTAATAAAAAAATAATGGGTGATTTATAATGGCGCAGAAAGTCTCTAGAGAAAAGTATGCAAGCATTTTTGGGCCAACAACTGGAGACAGAGTGAGATTGGCTGACACCGAACTATTTGCAGAGGTTGAACACGACTACACTGTATATGGTGAGGAGGTAAAGTTCGGTGGTGGTAAAGTCATAAGAGATGGAATGGGGCAGAGCCAACTGACGAGAGCAGATGGAGCAGTTGATTTAGTCGTAACTAATGCATTAGTAATTGATTATTTAGGAATATATAAAGCAGATATCGGCGTAAAAGATGGAAAGATCCACTCTATAGGAAAAGCTGGAAATCCAGATATTCAAAGTGGCGTGAATATAATAGTTGGTCCAGCGACAGAGGTAATTGCTGGAGAAGGAAAAATTTTGACAGCCGGTGGGATGGATGCTCATATTCATTTTATTTGTCCCCAACAAATTGAAGACGCACTTCATTCGGGACTCACAACAATGTTAGGAGGAGGAACTGGTCCTGCGCATGGAACGCTAGCAACCACGTGCACGCCGGGTCCTTGGAACATTGGAAAAATGCTGCAATCAGCTGATGCCTTTCCAATGAATTTATCTTTCGCAGGGAAAGGGAATGCAAGTCTACCTGAGGCTCTAAGAGAACAAGTAAGGGCAGGCGCTTCTTCTCTAAAGCTGCACGAAGACTGGGGCACGACGCCAGGAGCTATCGATTGCTGTTTAAATGTAGCTGATGAATTGGATGTACAAGTAATGATTCATACCGATACACTCAATGAAAGTGGATTTGTGGAAAATACTATTAAAGCAATTGGTGGACGAACGATACATGCTTTCCATACGGAGGGAGCTGGAGGTGGACACGCGCCGGATATTATTAAGCTTGCGGGAGAAGAAAATGTTATTCCCTCCTCGACTAATCCGACCAGACCATACACCATCAATACTATTGAAGAGCATTTGGATATGTTAATGGTTTGTCACCACCTTGATAAATCTATACCCGAGGATGTAGCTTTTGCAGAAAGCAGGATTAGAAAAGAAACAATTGCAGCAGAAGATATACTTCATGATGTTGGTGCAATGTCTATTATTGCTTCCGATAGCCAAGCAATGGGCCGTGTTGGAGAAGTTATTATTAGAACATGGCAAACAGCTGACAAAATGAAAAAGCAGCGAGGAAGATTGTCGGAGGAGAAGGGTGACAATGATAATTTGCGAATAAAAAGATATATAGCTAAATACACTATTAATCCAGCGATAGCGCATGGTATGTCAACTCATATAGGCAGTATAGAAATTGGAAAAAGAGCTGACTTCGTTTTATGGAATACAGCTTTTTTTGGTGTAAAGCCGGAAATGGTACTGATAGGTGGTGTTATTACCTGTGCTCAAATGGGAGATCCCAACGCGTCTATCCCAACTCCTCAACCGGTATATAGCAGACCGATGTTTGGTGCCTATGGAAGGTCAATGGAGACAAACTCAATCATATTTGTTTCTCAATCGGCAAGTGAAAATAAAGGCCTAGATGAGCTTGCTTTAAGGAAAAAAATTGTTCCTATAGAGAATACGAGAAACATATCCAAAAAAAGTATGAAGCTGAACAATCTATGTCCAGAGATTGAGGTGGATCCTGAAACTTATGAAGTACGGCTAAATGGAGAATTAATAACTTGTGAGCCCGCTAAAGAATTACCTATGGCACAGAGATATTTTTTATATTGATATGGATACGGTTGAAAAGGTGACAGCTCAAAGTTTGGAGTTTGATGATACAATTTCCCTTGATTTTGATGCACGATTTAAACGAAAAATAAAACTTGTTTCGGATACTGGTTATGAGTTTTTTTTATCATTAGATAAAGCAACTGAATTACCAGTTAATGGTACATTAATTTTAAGAAGTAAAAAAAAGATAAGAGTATTAGCCGCTAAAGAAGCACTCATGCGTATAGAAACTGAAAACACGATCGATCTAATGAAAGCTATATGGCATATTGGCAATCGGCATTTAAATTGTGCTATCAGTAACGACGCTGTTATACTAAGAGAAGATAAGGTAATCGCAGATATGCTTGAAAAACTAAACTGTAAAGTTTCATATTTCCAGGACTGCTTCACCCCTCTATCAGGCGCTTATGGGGTAGGCCGAACTTTTACCCATACCCACTAATTATCTGAAGTATCATGCATAGAAAAAACCAATTAATGTTTCAATGGCTCTCACCAAGCTTTCCTATAGGAAGCTTTAATTTCTCACAGGGGCTTGAGTATGCTGTTAGTCAATCGATGGTTAAAAATGAAGCTGATTTAGTTGTGTGGATTGAAAATAATTTAGAACATGGTTTTTTAAGGAATGACGCAATATTCTTAAAGCTGGCTTATCAAATTTCGACAGATGAAGATTTAGATAATTTAACAGAATTATGTTTGGCTTTTTCTTGTTCTGCATTAAAACTTAATGAGCAAGTTATGACAGGAGATAATTTCGCAAAAGCTAGCGATACCCAATTGGGTCTTCCCTATCCTATTGCTCTTGGCACCGCAGCGAAAAAACATAAATTAAAGATAGAGGAATTAGTGCCTTTATTCTTGCAATCGAGTATAAGTAATTTGATCGCTGCTGCTCAGCGCCTCCTGCCTTTAGGCCATAAAAGATCAACAAACATTTTGAAAAATCTTTTTGAAAAAATAAATGAGATATCACGAAAAGTGCTCGTATCGGAGGACAAGGATTTATTTTCTTCTTGTTATTTGACCGATACGTGCACACTATTGCATGAAGAATTTCAAGGAAAAGTATTTAAGTCTTAGGGGAGTTTTGAAATGGGAGATGCCTTTAGAGTTGGTCTCGGTGGACCGGTTGGAGCTGGTAAAACTAGCCTTACAGCTAGTTTATGTAAGGTCTTTTCAGAGTCCCTATCAATGGCTGTCATTACAAATGACATATACACGAAAGAGGATGCTGAAATATTAATGAAAAAACAAGTGATCAATTCGGAAAGGATTTTAGCAGTAGAAACGGGTGGATGTCCCCATACAGCAATTAGAGAGGATGCGTCTATCAACCTACAAGCAGTAGATAAGCTGTCCGAAAAATTTCCTGATCTCGATCTTATCTTATTGGAAAGTGGAGGAGATAATCTCTCTGCAACTTTCAGTCCAGAACTTGTAGATTATACGATCTTTATGATAGATGTCTGTATGGGAGAAGAAATACCACGAAAAGGGGGGCCTGCAATAATGAGATCGGACCTTTTAATAATTAATAAAATTGATTTAGCGGAATATGTAGATGTTTCCGTAGACCAAATGCTTCAAGATGCTATTGCTAAAAGAAATGGTAAACCTGTCTTGCTCACTAATTTGAAGCAGGAAAAAGGTGTGGATGCTGTAAAAGGTGAGATTATGAAAATGGGAAATCTTAAAGTGTGAAAAATAAATTTAAAGAAATTGAAGTAAATATCAATGCTCAAGGCGTGTGCGAAATTACGTTGAATAGACCCGATAAGCATAACGCTATGAGTAGAAAAATGATTGATGAGTTAGAAGAAGTTGGGCAGCATTTAAAATCGCAGGATAGTATTCGAGTAGTTTTTCTTGAAGCAAATGGGAAAACATTTTGTGCTGGAGGAGATTTGAATTGGATGAAAGACCAAGAAAAAAAATCAAAAGAGGGAAAATTGGTTGAGGCTAGAGCACTGTCAAAAATGTTGGCAACAATGAATAGTCTTCCAATGCCATTGATTTCTATAGTCTCTGGAAGTGCATTTGGTGGAGGCCTAGGCCTAATCTCCGTATCTGACACTGTAATTGTTTCTCAAGCTTCAAAGTTTGGTCTCACAGAAACAAGGTTAGGATTGATCCCCGCGACAATTGGACCATTTGTAATTAAGAAATTAGGGGAAAGTTACGGTCGTAACGTATTTTTCAGTGGTAAAATTTTTGATGCTGAATTGGCGTACAAGATGGGTCTTATTCATTATGTTTGTAAGGATAAAAAAGAGATTCAATCATTAAAATTGCAGGAAATCGATAACATATTAAAATGTTCACCGGACGCAATTAGAAAATCAAAAGAGCTATTGAAGAGTCTTACAGGGAAGAAAGCAGAAGATTTTTTCGAGATAACAACAAATATTCTTGCGAGCAGTTGGGAGTCGGAGGAGGGTAAACAGGGTATTAAGGCTTTTTTTGAAAAGAAACCTGCACCTTGGGAAAAAAAAGGAGAGAGCAATGGACAATAGACCTATTAGCAGATCGGCGATACCAAATTTGGAGGATTTACCAGAGGACGTGAAAACGAAGATTCAGTCAGTGCAAGAAAAGACAGGCTTTGTACCAAATGTCTTTATGATAATGGCAAGAAAACCTGATGAGTTTAGAGGTTTTTGTACTTACTACGATGCTATTATGGAGACAGAATGTAATATAACTAAAGCCGAATTGGAGATGATCGTTGTGGCTACCTCCGCACAAAATGATTGTCTTTATTGTGTCGTTTCTCATGGAGCGGTTTTGAGAATAAGATCCAAAGATAAAAATATTTCAGACCAAATAGCTATAAACTATAAAAAGAGCAAAATAACTGAGAGACAACGTGCTATGCTTGATTTTGCCGTGAAAGTAGCAAAGGAATCACAGAGCATAAATGACTCTGATTTTAAAATTTTAGAAAGTTTTGGTTTTGATATTGAAGACGCGTGGAGAATAGCCTCAGTTGCCTCTTTCTTTGCTATGAGTAACCGACTAGCTAACACATTTTCAATGTTACCTAATGAAGAATTCTATGCTATGGGCCGATAAAAATTTTAGTAACTATTTAATAAAGGTACTAAATAATTATTTTCGGCTCTGATGGAACACTTGTTTCTTGATGTTGCTGTTGAAGTTCTACCAATTTGTCGATAAGAGGTTTACTAGCTGGACAAGTTTTTCTGGTTTTTAAAGAAACGTGTAGAAGAAGATGTTCACCGGTAGCAAAAAGTTCTCCTTCTTTATTTCGCAACATATGAAAAACATGCAGTTTTTTCTCAGTTCCTTTTATAACTTTAGTTTCTATATATACTTCTTGCCCTACCTTAAGCTCGTTTAGGTGCCTAATATTTGTCTCAACGGTGAAATAGGAATTGCCAGCTTCAATATAGGCTTTATCACAGCCTATATGGAGCATCACAGCATCTGATGCATCGCCAAAACAGTTGAGATAGCGATATTCTGTCATATGACCATTATAATCTGCCCATTCAGGAGGTATCGTTTTTGTATAGGTAATTAGCAGGTCACTACTTATTTTTCCACTAGCTTTTTCTGCCTCTTTTGATTGTTCATCGAAAAGATCTTTTTCATAGCTCGCTAATGTTCGTCCAGATCCCCAACGGTTGTTGCGAAGAGCTTTCTGTAATTCAACCAAGTTTTTGTCCCTAATATCTTCTAACTCGGAGATGCTATACATATCTGATTGAGCATCTGATTGAGAACAAATTTTATCTATTAAATCAGAATTAAACTCTGGTACATCTGTTAATCGGGACCAAGGCCATTTAAGTGCGGGACCAAATTGATCAAGGAAATGACGCATGCCTTTATCCCCTCCAGCAATACGGTAACTTTCAAACATTCCCATTTGAGCAAATCGTATTCCAAAGCTAGACGTGATAATATCGTCTAGCTCCTTAGTTGTGCAAATATCATCTTTTATAAGCCACAAAGCTTCACGCCACATCGCCTCTAATATCCTGTCAGCGACAAAAGCATCTATTTCTTTTTTGATTATTATAGGTACCATGCCTATGTATTCCAATAAATGATGCACATCTTCAACAAGATTCTGATCTCTTTCTTGACCTGGAACTACTTCGACCAAAGGTATCAGATACACCGGGTTGAAAGGGTGTGTAACAAGCAAATTCTGAGGATTTTTCATATACTTTTGAAGGTCAGTGGGCTTGAAACCTGAAGTAGACGACAAAATAATTGAATTATTTGAAATCTGCTCAATTTCTTTATAAAGGTTATGCTTCAATTGTAAATTTTCTGGAAGACTTTCAATTATATGAGTGGACGTTTTTACAGCACCTTCCAAAGATTTTTCAAAAGTAAGACTGCCCATTTCTCTTAAAGGGGCCTTTGTTAATTGAGAGAAATATTTTTTAGCTCTTTCAACGGACAATCGTGTTCTATTGTAGCTTTCTGGGCGCTTATCAAAAACGTTTACATTTATTCCATTAACTAATAAGCGGGCAGCCCAACCAGACCCTATTACGCCAGCTCCTATGCATGTCACACTTAAATTTTTCATAATTATTGTTTTTTCAAACGAAGTTTGTCACGAACTTCCTTTGCTGACATGACCTTACTGCCGGAGTTTTCGATGACATTTACAGCTTTTTCAACCAACTGGTAATTCTTTGCTAACCGGCCTTTTTCCAACCAGATATTATCTTCCAACCCCACTCTGACATTTCCTCCTGCCAGAGTAGCCATTGCAACATAAGGGATCTGAAATTGCCCTATGGAAAATGCAGACCAAGTCCAGCCCTTTGGAATATTATTCACTAAAGACATAAACGTATTTATATCATTTGGTGCGCCCCAGGGTATACCCATACAAAGCTGTAAAAGAACGGGATCTCTTATCAGACCTTCGTTAACAAGTTTTTTTGCCAGCCACAGATGTCCTGTATCAAAAACTTCAATCTCAGGAAGAATACCTAAATTGGTGATCTTTGAAGCCATCGCCATTAGCATTCCCGGCGTGTTGGTCATTACATAGTTATCCTCAGCAAAATTCATTGTGCCACAATCTAAAGTACAAATTTCTGGCTTACATGTAACAAGATGCTTTATTCTTTCCGACGCCCCTATCATATCTGTTTCTGGTTCTTTAAGTGGCAGTGGGTTTTCAGTGTCCAGACCAAGATAAATATCACCTCCCATTCCGGTAGTTAAGTTCAAAACGACATCCGTTTCGGAGTCTCTAATCCTTTTTGTTACTTCTTCATAGAGATCAACCCGCCGACTTGGTATTCCGGTATCGGGATCTCTAACATGACAATGTACAATAGCCGCTCCAGCTTTAGCGGCTTCAATCGCACTATCTGCAATTTCTTTTGGCGACCTTGGTACTTCTCGACTTTTATCTTGTGAACTTCCAGAACCAGTCACAGCACATGTAATAAATACATTTTTATTAATAGCCAGAGCCATTCTTACCTCATTGAATTAAAGGAAGGTCTTTGATTAATCCTTCTCTAAACTCCCGATCAGCGATATTAACTAATATTTTTTTGTTATTATCCCAGTATCCATATTTGATCATACCAACCCCAATATTTCTCTTAAAATGTGGTGAGAATGCTCCTGAAGTTAAGCTCCCGACTATAGTTCTTTTATCTATATCAAAAACTTGTAAAGGTCTTGATATTGTTGGAAGTTTTGGTCCTTTATAAATAACACCTCTTATACGTCTTTTAATGCCATATCTGATCTGCCGCTGGAGAACTTTTTTCCCAATATAATCTGCTTCTTTATTTATATCCAAGAACTTATCCATGTTACATTCAAGTGGTGTGTTCTCCACGGTCATTTCATTACCAAAGGATAATAATCCTGCTTCAACTCTATCTATTATGTTTGGAGATCCTGGCCTTATGTTTTCTGATCTACCAGCTTCTAAAATTGTTTCCCATAGAGATGAACCGAGTTCTGGTCGAGACAGATAGATTTCAAAACCACCAATTCTAGAGTAACCGGTTTTGGCTATAAGTTGAGAAGAGCCTTCAAGTGAAAAATAGTCGAAATTGAATTTTTTAATTGAATATATCCGCTCACCAAAAACTTTGGCCAAAACATCGGCAGCTTTTGGTCCTTGTACTGCCAAAGGCCACACGTCAGGTTCTCTTATTCTTACGCTTAAGCCAAAACCAATAGCTAACCCTCTAGCCCACAATAACACATCTGAGTCTGCAACGGATAGATAGAAATGATCGGCACTTATTTTGATAAGAATAGGATCATTGATTATACCACCATTTTCATCGGTCAAGGGAATGTAAAGACATTTTCCTGGTTGGAGTTCTGAGATTGATCTAGGCGTCATTAACTCAATTAGTTTGAGTGCGTCTTTACCTTTAATTTCAACTTGCCTTTGACAGCCAACGTCCCAAATTTGAGCATGTTTTTGTAGGTGCAAATAATCATCTTCAATTGAGTTTTGAAATGACTTGGGAAGTAGTGTATGGTTCACAACGGAAAAACCCGTTACTCCATACTTTTCGACAGAGGTGGTAAAAGGTGTTCTTCTGATCCTTCTAGAGAAATTCAGCTTATTTTGAATATTCATTTTTATTCTCCTGACCACCAAGTAGAGGCGCCATTTTGAGATACGATGATAGGAATATGGAATTTTTCATTTTCTGAACTAAAAGATACCCTGAAAATTATATCTCTACAGTATATACCTTTTTTTTTCATATGAATATCTGATAGTTTAAATTCAATCTCAAAAATTTCATTGCTTTTAAGGGGAAAGTCAAAGTCCTCTAAAAGGCGGCCCCCTGTGTTGGTTTTATTAGAGAATATGTTCTTTTTTGCTCCATCTGGCTCAATATGTGTAAGGGTAACTGTTAGACCGGCAACATGAGTACCGTTTTCAGAATTTAATACATGTGTGCTTATTGAGGGCATTATTATTCTATTGAAGCTTTATCTCTTTTATCGCTTGTAGCCGCAACAATTGGGCTGATAACGCCTTTTGTTTTTACGTTAACACAAGCAGGTTTCCCGCTGTCTATTGCTCGCCTCACAGCTCCTTGAATCTCATCTTTGTGAGTTACCAGCTCCCCATAACCCCCCATTCCCTCAAACATTCCATGAAATGGTATATCTCTGAAATCTGTTGCAAAGTGAGATCCATCCTTGAACAATCTTTCCTGTTGTTGCGATATACAATCTAAACCACCATTGTTATCGATAATTATAACAATCGGCAGGTTTTCTTGAAAGGCTGTCTCAATGGATAAACCCCCACTAAGGAAAGCACCGTCTCCAGAAATTAATACAATCGTCTTTTCTTTATTTAGACGTTTTGCCGACAGAGCAAATGATACTCCAACGCCCAGCATTGAATAGGAACCAGGGTGCATTATTTGAGAAAGAGCTAATCCATTGGAGGCCATTATATTAACAGCAATTTCTGACCAAAAGTGAGTATTACCTCCATCAAAAACTAAGATATCTTGGTCTGTCATACACTTTTGTACCGAAAGAGAAAGCTCTAAAGGGTGAATTTTTCCGCCACTCCATGCTGGAGAATTCGTTGTTTCAACAAGATTGTTTACAGACGCAGTGACCCATTTTTTTCTTTCCTCAATATTTTTAGCTAGCCAATCTTTTTCTAAAGAGAATTTATCTCCGTTGTATGTCTCTAGTAGACATTCAAAAAAAGCTCCAGGATCACTCAAAAGCAAATGGTCAGCCGCTCTATTAAATTCTATTTCTTCATGCGATCCGTTGACACATATTAACCTCGAACTCGCTGGAAATAATGGTGGATTGCCAAAATTCATTTGATTATCCAAGCGACCTCCAACCATGATAATGCAGTCAGACTCATTGAACGCAAACTTTGAAGGATGGTACTGATGCACATCGGCAAGCCCTAGAAAGGCCTTGCAATTTTCATTTAATAATTTTTGGTGATATGGCACATTAAAAATTGGTATTTTGATTTCATCCCCCACTTGCTTTAACAGATCTTCGTTTTTTGACCACCATATCCCATGTCCACCGATAATTATGGGTTTTTTTGAAGACTTTATAATACCTATTATCTCATTTAGTGCTGAGGGCTCAGGCCATGCTTTATAGGTCTTTGGTTCTTTTCTAGTGAATGGACGCTCCATATCTGAGGCGCTTTCATCAAAGGAAGAAAACATTATGTCTACAGGCATACTTAGATGGACCGGGCCTGGATAACCACTTGTCGCTATTCTCCAAGCTCTATCCACGAACTCAGGAATTCTATTTCCATCTGTTATTGATGCACTGTATTTTGTAAGTGGTCTTGCGATAGAAACGTCATCTATTTCCTTAAATCCTCCAGCGCCTTGCTTTTTAAGAGTGGATGAGCCTGTAACAAAAATTACAGGAGATCGTTCCCCCCACGCCTCCATCATGGCAGGTATAGCATTTGCAAACCCCTCCGGACCAACCAAACAAACAGAGGGTTTTCTCGAAAGTCTTGTATGGCCGTCTGCCAAATGACCTGCAATTTGTTCATGTGGGCAATTTATCACAGGTATTTGATGATTCATGAAACCCTCAAGTGCAGGGTTGCAAAAACCACCTGCAAGTGTAAATACATGGTTTATTCCTTTCTCTTTGAAAGATTTAGCTAAAAGCTGTCCTCCTCGAACCATATTATTATCTTTCATCTGGTTAATCCCCCTTATGCGAATAAACTATTTTCATTTTATCCATCGCGCTAACTCCTAAATCAGTTGATGCAAATGGACCCCCATGTAATTTATTGCCTTCGTCTTCTAATTCTTCTGTTAAGTCACCCGCAAAAATTTTATTTGCGTAAATCTCAGCATTATCTTTGGGTTTGAAACCAATATGCCCAGAGTCTATGTTGCTCAAATTAGAACGATCATTGTCTGATACTCCATAAATGACTGAATAACCGGTGTGCGCAGTATCAATCGCTCTCATAACCAATTGAACTAAGTCATCATATGATAGCCAACTTGTTAAACTTCTTTGCGTTGTTACCGGTGAACATGTAGCAATTCGTAAGCACACCGCTTCAATATCACATTTATCGTGATACATACGAGCCAAATTTTCAGTAAAACATTTTGATAGCCCATAAAACCCATCGGCTCGGTGTGCGGTTTTCGGCCTTAATGTTTTTGTTCTTTTATACATGCCGACTGCATGTATAGAACTTGCGTAAACTACCCTCTTGCAGTTATTTAGGCGAGCTGCTTCCCAAATATTATAGGAGCCAATGAAATTAGCGCCTAGCATATCGTTAAATGGCACTTCGTCGACTAAAGCTCCAAAATGGCAGATTAGTGAAACGCCTTTTGTTAGGTCACATATTTGATTAAAATTTGATAAATCAGCTGAGAAATATTTTTCATTTTCTTTGAGTTTTCCAATATTTTCTTTTATGTCAGTTGACACCAATGTGTCACAAATTTCTGAAAGGGGCTCTCTAAGATAAGAACCCAATCTACCTCCTGCGCCTGTAAGCAAAATTTTTTTTTCCATCAACACCTCTATAAGAATTAATTATAAAGAAAACTTTCTTTTTTAGGACTCATTTATCTCGATTTCTCGTTTTATCGCCAAAACAGATGAAATAGTAGAAACACAGTACGGCACACAGAAAGTTAAAAGAATTTTAAACCAATCGACTGATTTCATATCTTGAAAAATAATTCTATCGCCATGATTTATCAGGGCAAGGATACAACCAACGATTAGAGCAATCCTTACAGCTCTTTTTACTACACTTTTTCGGAGGGCAAGATTTAAAAAGCTATAGTGTGTTGTTATATTTTTCAAAAGAAGAACTCATACGAATAATCGATAAACAATATTACGAAATTAAGAATTAATAAAAAAGCTCCAAAAATAATCATCAAGTAAACTCTGGATCAGATAGGTCTTGTGATCTATAGCATGCAGTAACGGTATTTGCTAAAAGACAAGCTATAGTCATTGGTCCTACTCCGCCTGGTACAGGTGTGACGCCAGCTACTAAACCAGCCATATCAGTAAAACAAACATCACCCACCAAAGTAGTTTTTTCATCTCCATCAATATTTTTTGTCACGCGGTTTATTCCAACATCTATGACTGTAGCCCCAGGCTTTACCCATTCTTTTTTAATCATCTCAGGCCTTCCTACAGCGGCAACGATAATATCAGCTTGTGCACATATAGTTTCTATATGCTCTGTTCGAGAGTGAGCAATGGTTACAGTACAATTTTCTTGTAGAAGTAAATTAGCCATCGGCTTACCAACTATATTTGATCTACCTACAATTACTGCGTTTTTACCTGAAAGGTTTCCAAGCCTGTCTTTGAGTAATAATAAACACCCTAATGGCGTACAGGGGATCATTGATTTTTGACCCGTATTAAGAAGGCCAACATTTGATATATGAAATCCATCCACATCTTTTTTTGGATCGATAGAATTAATTACTTCTTTTTCATTCAGATGGTCAGGTAAAGGTAGTTGGCATAAAATTCCATGAACATTTACATCGTTATTTAATTTTTTTATGAGGTTAAGTAGTACATCGGAAGAAATTGATGCATCCAGCTTATGCTCATAGGAGTTCATTCCTGCTTCTAAGGTTTGCTTGCCTTTATTTCTAACATATACTTGGCTCGCAGGATCCATCCCAACAAGTATTACTGCTAAACCTGGGGTTATCCCGTGTTTTTCTTTTATGATGTCTACATATCTTTTTACTTTACTGCGCAGAGTTTGCGAAAACTTTTTTCCATCAATAATTTCATTCATTATTTACCTCTACTTTTTAAAATAAGCCCTCAACATCGCCTTTTTTATTAAGCATTATCGCCTCCGCGCTTGGAACTTTTGGAAGTCCAGGCATAGTCATAACTTCTCCACAGATAACAACGATGAAACCAGCCCCTGCCGACAATCTAACTTCTCTTATAGGTATCGCGTGCCCATTTGGCGCACCTCTTCTGTTAGGATCTGTAGTAAAGCTATATTGCGTTTTCGCCATACAAATAGGGAGATTGCCATAACCATCATTTTCCCATAACTGTAACTGATCCCTAATTGTCTTGTTAGCAAGAACTTCATCAGCCCTGTATATTTTTTTTGCAACTCTTTCGATTTTTTCAATCAGAGGCAAATCGTCTTTGTATGTGTAAACAAATTTACTTTTGTTTTCTGCAATTTCAACAACCTTATTTGCGAGAGGTAAGATTCCAGTAGAGCCTTCTGCCCAATGCTTACAGACGAAAGCTTCCGTACCCTTGTCAGCAACATACCGTCTGAGTGCTTCAATCTCGGCATTTGTATCGCTAACAAAGTGGTTTATTGCAACAACGACTGGTATTCCAAATGATTTCACATTCTCAATATGTCTTCCAAGGTTTGCACAACCTTGTTGTACAGCTTGAATATTTTCGGTACTCAGATCATTTTTGGAAACTATCCCTCCGTTCATTTTCATAGATCTGACTGTGGCAACTATTACGGCAGCGTCAGGCTTTATCCCTGCTTTCCTACACTTTATATTTACAAATTTTTCGGCGCCAAGATCGGCTCCAAAACCAGCTTCTGTTACTACATAATTAGCTATCTTTAAAGCGGTCTTTGTAGCGATAACAGAATTGCAACCATGGGCTATGTTAGCAAAAGGTCCTCCATGAACAAATGCAGGATTATTTTCTAATGTTTGAACGATATTAGGTTGCATAGCTTGTTGTAAGAGTACCGTCATTGCTCCATCAGCTTTAATATCTTTACAAAAAACTGGAGATCTATCTTTTCTATATGCAACGATTATTTCACCTAATCGTTTTCTTAGATCTGAAAGATCATTCGCTAAGCATAAAATTGCCATTACTTCAGAGGCTACCGTGATATCAAATCCTGATTGCTTTGGATATCCATTAGCAACACCTCCCAGGCTTGTGACTACGTCTCTAAGAGCCCTATCATTCATATCTATTACCCGTCGCCAAACAACTCTTCGGAGGTCAATATTTTGCTCGTTACCCCAATATATATGGTTGTCTATCATTGCTGCTAAAAGGTTATGAGCGCTAGTAATTGCATGAAAGTCTCCAGTGAAGTGCAAATTCATTTCTTCCATGGGCACAACTTGCGCTAGTCCTCCGCCAGCAGCTCCCCCTTTCATACCAAAGCAAGGGCCCAACGATGCCTCCCTAATGCAAACAGCTGCTCTTTTACCTAATGCGCAGAGCCCATCTCCGAGTCCTACCGTAGTGGTTGTTTTTCCTTCACCCGCAGGTGTTGGGTTTACCGCTGTTACTAAAATCAGTTTACCGTTTTGATTATTTTTTACCGATCTAATAAATTGATCTGATACTTTTGCTTTATCATGCCCAAAGGGTATCAATTCTTCTTCCTCTATACCCAATTTTTTTGCTACTTCTTTTATAGGAAGTTTAGTTGCCTCTCTTGCGATTTCGATATCAGATTTGACTTTCATTTCATATTCCTTTTATTTAAATATTTCTCGAAGATATTTCTATGGATTTAAGGAACGAACCAGAAGAAGAGCTTGGCGAGAACAAAATAAATTTTTTTTCTGTTTCTCTGAATATAATCACATTTAATTGATCCATAACAGTTCTTTTAACATCTCCAATAGCAAAAATTTTTAGAGACAAATTAAGGGGACAAATTCGTTCTAACATCTCAATGACTCTATCCCCATCAACTCTAACCCCACACCACCCTCCGGTTTGGTCGGTGAT
Source organism: uncultured Alphaproteobacteria bacterium (assembly GCA_902611475.1). GTDB lineage: Bacteria > Pseudomonadota > Alphaproteobacteria > Rhodobacterales > Rhodobacteraceae > CACIJG01. The sequence goes on along the minus strand of CACLZW010000005.1, from coordinate 37,922 downwards.
ATAAAAAGCTTGTTTTAATAATGGGACAGTTTTTTTTGCAAATGACGAATGAGTAGCATTACAAACTAAAAGTGAGTCAAGACCAATTCTAAAACCGAGAACGCCACTTTTATTGATTATTGACTTTTCAATATTTGGCATTGGTTCTCCCAAGAATTTCTTAAAATTCAGCCCACATTTTCTTTCGCTATTTAAGGGAATTGCTAGCGATATGAGACTGTCAAATTGATATTCGTCAATTTTTAGTTTATTTATAACTTTGGAGTACCCATTCAGGGGCTTTTCTATTTTAAGTACCGGTTTAGCCACGTTGTTTAATTCCCTCAGGATCTATAAATTGAGGCGAAACAATCTCTACTTCTGTGGTTTTGTTTTGGAGTAGATTTACAGCTAAAACCTTTTCACCAACCCTAGTATGACCGCGTTCTATAAACCCTAACCCTATGTAGTGACCAAGTGTTGGAGAAAATGCCACTGAAGATAACCAACCTTCATCATTTTCCATTGTTGGGGATTTCCCCACTGAAATCAGGTGTGATCCAGCTTCAAGCTTTTGGTTATGTTGAACAGGCTTAAAGCCAGACAATGTTGCAATATCAGAGCCATTAAAGCCTTCTCTTTCAGATAAGATGTTTCCTATGCTGTCTGCTTTTTTTGATATCATCCTTGATAAGCCAAGGTTCTGCGCAGTTGTCTGCCCATTTATTTCATTACCAGCAGCGTGACCTTTTTCTATTCGCATAACTCCTAATGCTTCAGTACCGTAGGGAACAGCATTGAACTCTTTACCTTCTGAAAGAAGAGCATTAAATAAAGCATTTCCATATTGTGTAGGAACAGCAATTTCATAAGCTAATTCTCCGGAGAAGGAAATTCGAAAAAGCCTTGCCATAACACCGCCGCAGATAGTGAGCTCACGACAAGCCATAAAGGGAAAATTTTCATTGGTTATATCTTTTGGTTTATCAACTATCTTTTGCAATAATCTGCGAGAGTTTGGTCCAGCGACCGCATACTGTGCCCAAGAATCCGTCGTAGAAATCAAATTAACATCTAGATTTGGAAGGAGGCACTGTCGAACAAATTCTAAATTTTTAAAAACTAAAGCGGCATTAGCAGTCGTAGTTGTCATTATAAAATGATTTTCACCTAACCTTGCGGTAGTCCCATCATCATATGCGACGCCATCTTCTCTTAACATTAATCCATAACGTACTCTATTGATAGGTAACTTAGCAAAGGCATTTGTGTATACAAAATTTAAAAACTCCGAGCAGTCTCTCCCTTGAATATCGATTTTTCCAAGTGTAGTTACATCACAAATTCCGACAGAACGTCTTGTCTGTAAGACCTCTCTATCCACACTTTGTCTCCAAAATTTTTCTCCCTTTTTTGGAAACCACTGAGCTCGCAACCAATTACCTGTCTCCACAAAAACTGCATTTTGTTTTGAGGCAGCACTATGTGATGGGGTTAACCTTGTTGGTCTAAAGTCCTTTCCCCTAGAACGTCCAGCAAAAGCTGATATAGCTACAGGTACATAAGGTGGTCTAAAAATAGTAGTGCCTACTTCAGAAATATTCGTTCCCTTCAATTTAGCCATAGACGCTAAACCAAGGATATTAGACGTTTTCCCCTGATCGGTTGCCATACCTAAGGTGGAGTATCGCTTTAAATGTTCCACACTTTTAAAACCCTCTCTGAAACTTAACTCTATATCTTTTTGGGTAACATCATTTTGCAAATCTATAAAGGAGTTAGAGGGATTTGAGCTGCTAACAAGATCAAGTGAGCAGCTATACTGCTCTTTCGAGCTAGTTAGTGTAATGCGGTTAGGCATGCTCAAACCAATTTTTTTAATCAAAGACAAAATAACGCTATTTGTATCTGAAATGATATTTTGGATTTCAAATATTCCTCTGGCGGCCCCCACAGGAATTATTTTGTCTTTTTGCGCATTATCAACCGATAGAAAGTTCTTGTAGATATTATCCCAAACGGGTTTGCCTCGCTTGTGGCATGTCAAATGAATGTTGGAACTCCACCCTCCTGATACTGCAAGACAGTCAACATTCAATTTTGATCCTGAACTTAACTTAATTGCTTTAATACCTTTTCTTCCATATGTTTTTGTAATTGTTTGTCCTAGGTAAGATGAAATGCTTGAAGATGGCGCATCAATCTCTCTCCGAGTGTCAATTACTGCCTTAATTTCAAGCCCCATATTTTTTAGATCGTCAGCTGTCTTCCAACCATCATCATTATTTGTGTAGATTGCAATTTTTTGACCGAAGTGGGCACCAAACCTGTTCGCATAAGTTCTTACCGATCCTGCTAGCATTATACCAGGTCTATCGTTTTGAGGAAATGCAATAGAGCGCTCAATAGCTCCAGACGCTAAGATGCAGTGTTTGGTATATATCTTCCAATTTATCTGTCTTGGTTTGGAACTTTTTTCTAATATATGATCAGTTTTTTTCTCAATGGCTGCGAATATACCATGATCAAAAGCAGCAAAGACCGTGGTTCTATTTAAGATTCGAACATTTTCGTAACTTTTTAATTTTTTTACCGCTTGACCAATCCAAATTGAAGATTGTTTGCCATTAATACTTAACCTTTCTGAATTGAGTCTACCACCCAAAATAAAATCTTCTTCGACAATTAAAACTTCACTCCCTGTTTCTGCCAAGAGAAGGGCAGACATTAGCCCTGAGATACCAGATCCAATTATTAGAAAGTCACAATGGAGATACCCCTTGTCATACTGTGACGGATCCGCCTTTAGTGATAATTTCCCTAAACCTGCGGCTCTTCTAATAATTGGTTCGTATAACTTTTCCCAAAATCTTCTAGGCCACATAAATGTCTTGTAATAGAAACCTGCACCTATGAAATTTTTTAGCAAATCGTTTATTGCCATGAAGTCAAAATTAATTGACCCTAAAAAATTTTGGCTTGAGCCTTTAAGACCATCAAATAACTCTACGTTAGTAGCTTTGGTATTTGGTTCTTTATATGGTCCATCTCCAAGCTCTACCAATGCATTTGGTTCTTCAGATCCGGCGCTAAAAATGCCTCTTGGACGATGATATTTGAAAGATCTTCCAACAATTTTAACGTTATTGGCAATAAGTGCAGAAGCTAACGTATCACCTTTATAGCCGAAATATTTTTTCCCATTAAAAGTAAAAGATAGTTTTTGTTTGTTTGTTATTGGATGTGAACTATTTCGCATTTTCTTTTCTTTTAAGATATCGAGCTAGCTCAACTTTTAAAATTTCATGGGTTACAGTATTTCTTGTTACCACAAGCCAAGATCTATCGCCTTGCTCATGGTACCAGAGCTCTTTGTGTACCCCCCCAGGATTTTTTCGTAAATAGCCATAATCTATAAATTTAGTCTTAGAATTTTTACTCTTCCAATTTGGTCTATTAAGTAACTTTGCATCACCCATATAAATGAATTCGGATGAATCCCTAAGGCCTAGTAATGGATGGTCAATAAGCATTTTTTATCCTCATTTTAATGCAAGTTGGGTTGGTTGCCTTGGCCTTTTTCGTCTATCAACCTACCTTTTTCAAACCTATTGAACAAAAAATCTTTGGCATCATGATGTGATGTTCCAGTTGCCAAAAGATGTGCATAGCAAAAGCCACTTGCTGGAGTTGCTTTGAAGCCTCCATAGCACCAGCCACCGTTAAAATATAAGTTTTTTATGTTTGTTTTATCAATAATTGGGGACCCATCCATTGACATATCCATTATCCCCCCCCAAATCCTAAGAAGCCTAGCGCGTCCGACCATTGGCATCAGAGCCACTCCTCCTTCACACACGTCTTCTATTACCGGTAGGTTTCCTCTCTGTGCGTAGGAGTTATAGCCATCAATGTCACCTCCAAAAACTAATCCGCCCTTATTAGATTGGCTCACATAAAAATGACCAGCTCCGAAAGTAATTACTCCTGGAATTACAGGTTTCAAGCCTTCCGATACAAAAGCTTGCAAAACATGACTTTCTATAGGTAGGTTTATTCCAATCTTGCCCATTACTTGACTTGATGATCCAGCAACGCAGACTCCTACCTTTTTACTTTTGATTACTCCTTTTGTAGTTTCAATTCCATAGCAGCGTCCATTTTTGACCAAGAAATTAGTTGCCTCACAATTTTCAATTATATCAACGCCACGTGAGTCCGCTTCTTTAGCATAACCCCATGCTACTGCATCATGCCTTACAGTTCCTCCTCTTGGTTGCCACAAACCGCCTTTGATAGGAAATCTCGAATTCTGAAAATCTAGAAAAGGAACCATTTTTTTTAGATCGTTTACTCCTAATAGTGAGGCATCCGCCCCTGACATAAGCATCGCATTGCCGCGCCTTACAAAAGCGTCTCTTTGATTGTCTGAATGAAAGATATTTAAAACACCCCTCTGACTTACCATTGAATTATAATTTAATTCTTGCTCTAAATTTTCCCAGAGTTTTAGAGATAGCTCATAAAAAGGTTGGTTTTGGGGTAATAGGTAGTTAGATCGTATGATCGTCGTATTCCTACCTATGTTTCCAGATCCAAGCCAGCCTTTTTCAACAACTGCGATATTAGTAATTTTAAATTTCTCTGCGAGATAATAGGCCGTTGCTAATCCGTGCCCACCTCCACCAACAATTATAATGTCATAACTCTTTTTCGGATCGGGGTTCCTCCACAAGGGTTTCCAACCCATGTTACCTCTTAATCCTTCCCATAAGACTTTAATTCCAGAATATTTCATCGTTTTGCAATTTCTATTAATTTCAAAATAACTTTATATGGTATGTCGTTATAGTTTCAAAACATGTTATTCACGACAAATAAAACATCTCCAACTTTTTATTTTTTAAAATATATTTATTATCAAATGGAATGAAAAGTAAAGAAAGTAAGAAAAATTAAGATTCTTGTAATAAACCATGTCCCAGAGGTTGATCTCGGATCCTATAAGGAATTTATTAGTTCTGATAGACACTACTTTGAACAATTTTATTTTTCGTCATTAAAAAAACCACCCTCTGCCGACAAATATGATGCATTGTGGGTTATGGGTGGGCCTATGAATGTTTGGGAAGAAAATAGATACCCTTGGTTAGTCCAAGAAAAGTTATTTATTAAGAATTGGGTTTTGAAACTGGAAAAACCATTTTTCGGGATTTGTTTAGGGCATCAATTACTTGGTGAAGCTTTAGGTGCTCCAGTAGTCAAATCACAAACTCCGGAGATCGGGTTCAAGGAGATTTCTGTGAATCGGAAATTACCCTTAAACAATTTATTTAGGAACTTTTCTGAAGATATGCTTGTTTTGCAAGGCCACTCAGCTGAAATATCCAATTTTTCAAAAAATAGGGTATCAGTGCTAGCTTCTTCAGACGACTGTTCAATTCAAGCACTTTCGTATTCAAATCACGCATTTTCTGTCCAGTTTCACCCAGAAGTTATTGACGATACGATTCAAAATTGGATAACTATTCCAAAAATAAAACAAGATTTTCACGACGCTCTTGGTCCAAACGGTATTGAAGAGATAATTAAGTATCAAAAAAAAAATAGGCGATCACTTATTAATGGAGCAAAGCTTATTTATGAAAACTGGCTGAACCTTATTGAAAAAAATTGATTTTCTTACTATTCGAGTGATTTATAAACACTTAATTCAAGCCATAACTTTTCTGCAAGCTCATTTGCATCCCCAATTCTCAATGATAGGCCTCTTGTAATAGCAACTAAGACAGGGTCGGCCTCATCTAACTTTTTTTGGAGATTAGCCCAGTCAATTTCATATACGACACAGTCAGTTTTTGCCTTGGCTGTTACTGTTCGAGGAGAATTGATTACTCTACCTACTTCACCAAAAATTTCTCCAGGCCCAAGGTTTCCAAGCTCGAGTCCGTGTTTAGATCTTATACTGATATGCCCACTGTGAATGAGATAAACATTTTTTGCCTCATCTCCGATAGAATAAATTAGATCTCCCTCGTTAAATTTTAGCTGCTTATGTTTAAATTTAGGTAACACTTTTCCCTCTATTGATGGTTTTCAACTTCGAATAATTCCCAATCACCTTCGAGGCCTTTCAGAGAATAGTTCCCCATCGATGTAACAGAGAATTTTGTTCGCCCTAATAGATCTTTTAAATTTTTAGTGATTATAACTGTATTACTTTGACATTTTTCTAGCGCTCTTGCTGCAATATTGACAGCTATTCCAGTTATGTCATCATTCCTCCATACTACTTCACCGACATGCAAGCTACATCTAATTTTCAATTCAATTTCATTTAATTTTTCAATGCTAGACCTTGCACTTTCAATAGATCTTGCAGGTCCGTCAAAAACTGCTAATACCCCATCGCCTGTGTTTTTCACTAATTTGCCATTAAAGCTTTCAATAGTATCTCTCATTATTTCATCGTGTTTGTTCATTTTTTCTGACCATTGTTTATCACCCATTTCGGTCATCTGTTTGGTCGAGTTCTCGATATCAGTAAATAGAATCGTAGCGAGGTTTCTATCAGCCGTTTTTAAATCACCACCTGTTTCGGAAAAAAATGATATCAAGTCCTTCACAATATTTTCTCGTTCTTCATACCAAGGTAGATGTCCTCCAATAGGGTACTCAATGTACTTTGCGCCCGGAATGTTATCTGCTAAATATCTTCCGTTCAGTTTTGAAATAGTAGCATCATCTCTTGAATGCAGCACAAGAGTTGGCAAATTAATATCAGGTAAAGTGGTCCTTACATCGATCTTAGAAAGAAGTTCTAAAATACTTTGAAGTGTTTTAGGATTGCAGACCATTCTTTCTAATTTTGCAAGAAATCCTTTTTTTTCTGGCATTTTTTGTGGGCAAAAATAATAGCCAGAATTGCCAGACCCCCAACTTGATAACATATTCTCTACCATTACCTTATACTCAGGTACAAATTTATAGTCATCTGCTCTAGTAAATTTGGCAGTACCTCCAAATACCGCAACAGATTTCACTTTATCGGTGTGAGTAGCAGCGTATACTAAAGATATTGCAGCGCCTTCGGATAGTCCAAAAAGAAAAAATTGGTTCAAATTTTCTGCTGCTACTATAGCAGAAATATCATCCATTCTTTCCTCTAGGTTTGGTGCTGACGAGTCTCTATCTGATAACCCCTGACCTCTCTTATCAAAAATAATAAGCCTGAAGGACTTACTTAACTCTCTAATCCAAGCGAGGTACTCGCTATCTTCGAGCCCAGCCTCTAGATGCGAGATCATTCCTGGCACATACACAAGTGTATCTTCGGATGAGCCCCAAATTTGGTAGGCAATAGTAAGCCCACCGGATTCAGTATATCTTAAGACGTATTCCTCTTCCATGATCTAAATGATACAGAAAATCATTGATAAGTGATATAAATAAACGATTTTCTTTTAAATTATTTGTTGAAATACCTGTTGTATTTTTCTAAAACAATTAGAGGGGGACGTTGTTGTAAACAATTTTATTACAATGGAGGCCTCTACTGACTCTCTACGCATTGCTAGGATATGCTTTTGTTGCCTTGGTAGTGACATTGTTTATAAGGCCGTTTCTTAACATAGAGCGTTCGATATTCGCTTATTTTGCTCCCTTCGGATTGGTTTATATTGTGCTTATGTTTTTTGCACCAACGAATAATTTTTCGGCGGGTTGGCACAGATATATTGGAATAACTATAGGTGCAGTATTGCTTTTGCTATTCTACTTCAAGGTTAGAAGTTATGTAAATAAAAAAAGGTATGAAGAGGAACTGGCAAGGGCTGCAATGGAGGAAGCTGAAAACTCGTGAGGGTTTTCTAAAAAATTAACGTGGATAAAAGTGATTATAGATTTAAATAATGTTGTCAGTGATCCGAGAGTTGCAAAAATTCTAACAACTCTATGCTCCGGGGCTATTCGTCTTGATAAAGAAATTTCATTAAGTGATACCGGGGGACGTCATAGACTTTCAGTTGGCTTAAATTCTGATGGAGATAGTCAAAAACAGCTTGATGTAATTGCAGATGATATTTTTTGCAGTTCATTAAAGGCTGCTGGAGTAGGCTTTTATGTGTCCGAAGAACGTGAAGCGATAGAAATGCTTAATAATAATGATGATTTAGGAGTAGCTATAGACCCACTAGACGGATCCTCCAACATTGACTGTAATGTTTCAATTGGAACAATTTTTTCTATCAAGAAAGTGAAGAATAAAAGCCGTCCCCAAGATGATTTTTTTTTGTTAGGAAACTATCTAGCTAGTGGATACTTCATTTACGGGCCCCAGACATTATTGGTTTTTACACTTGGTAATGGTATTATTAAGTTTTTGCTTAATGTAGAAGATAATCAATTTGTTCCTGTAAAATCAGACCTGAAGATCCCTGAACAAACTCAAGAGTACGCGATCAATAGTTCAAACTCCAGATATTGGCCCACACCTGTAAGAAGTTACATAGAAGAGTTAATAGATGGTGCTGTTGGTCCTCGAAAAAAAAATTATAATACACGATGGGTTGCTTCTTTAGTTGCTGAGACCCATAGAATATTAGAAAGGGGAGGCGTGTTCCTCTATCCAGGTGATGATAGGGAAGGCTACTCAGAAGGGCGATTAAGGAAAATATACGAGTGTGGCCCCATAGCGTTTTTGATTGAACAAGCTCTAGGGTTAGCAACAAATGGAATAGAGCCAATAGTTGGTTTAACCGCAGAAAATTTACATCAAAGAACCCCCTTTGTGTTTGGCTCTAAAGAAGAAGTTGAAACTATAAAAAAGTTTTATGAAGATCCTAAAAGTGTCCATGCACCTCTTTTTAGAACTCGAGGACTATTTAATAGGTAGTAATAAATGAGTATAAAGCACCCAATAATATCAGTTACAGGCTCTTCTGGGGCAGGTACGTCAACAGTAAAGCATACTTTTCAACAAATTTTCAGAAGAGAAAGCGTACAAGCGGCAACATTGGAAGGCGACGCATTTCATAGATATAATAGGAAGGAAATGAAAAAAGAGTTAGAGAAAAGACATGCGGCAGGCGATGAAACCTTTTCCCATTTCTCCTTCGATGCCAATTTGCTGCAAGAATTAGAGGATTGTTTTAGAAATTATAGCGAACAAGGCACATGCCGGTATCGACATTATATTCACAATTCAAATGAAGAAAATTTGTATGGAGCTAAACCAGGGAATTTCACGAAGTGGAAAAAGTTTGAAGAGTCATCAGATCTATTGTTCTACGAGGGTTTGCACGGAGCGGTAGTAAATGAAGAAATCAATTTGGCAAGGTATGCAGATTTAAAAATTGGTGTTGTCCCCGTTATTAACCTTGAGTGGATACAAAAAATTCACAGAGATACAGACTCCAGAGGCTACAGTACCGAAGCTGTGACAGACACAATATTGAGAAGAATGCATGCTTATGTGCATTGTATTTGCCCTCAGTTTACAGAGACAGATATTAATTTTCAGAGAGTACCGGTAGTAGATACATCCAATCCATTAGTCGCTAGGTGGATACCAACTGCTGACGAAAGCTTGGTTGTTATCCGTTTCAAGGACCCTCACGGAATTGATTTTCCTTATCTTGTATCGATGATTCATGATAGTTGGATGAGTAGAGCTAATTCAATAGTAATACCAGGAGGTAAATTAGATTTAGCAATGCAATTAATACTAACACCCTTAATAGGTAGATTGGTAAATCAAGCAAAACGAGCAATATGAAAAGCGAAAAAATATTTAAAAATAGGGAAGAAAAATGGCACTGATAACTTTAAGACAACTGCTAGACCATGCAGCTGAAAACCAATATGGAGTACCCGCTTTTAACATAAATAATATGGAACAAGGCTTGGCAATACTCAAGGCCGCTGATAAAACCGACTCCCCAGTTATTCTTCAAGCCAGCAGGGGTGCAAGGGCGTATGCTGGTGACATTATGCTATCATATATCGTGGCGGCACTAGCCAAAATGTATCCAACAATTCCAATCTGCATGCACCAGGATCATGGTAACAATGAGGCTACGTGTATGACAGCTATTGGGCATGGTTTTACATCTGTAATGATGGATGGCTCTTTAGAAAGTGACCAAAAAACACCAGCGAGTTATGATTATAATGTTCAAATCACAAAAAAAGTTGCTGAAATTGCGCATTGGGTTGGAGCATCCGTAGAAGGAGAACTTGGTGTCTTAGGAAGTTTAGAGACCGGTGAAGCAGCTAAAGAAGATGGGTCTGGAGCAGAAGGAAAGCTTGATGCCAAACAGCTTTTAACAGACCCTGACCAAGCGCTCGATTTTGTTAAAAAGACTGACGTTGATGCTCTCGCGATTGCCTGTGGTACTAGTCATGGCGCATATAAGTTCAGTCGGAAACCTGATGGAGATATATTGGCTATGGACGTTATCGAAAAAATTCATAAAAAGATACCAAAGACCCATCTCGTGATGCATGGGTCCTCTTCAGTCCCTCAATACCTACAGGACTTGATTAACAACAATGGTGGGGAGATGAGTCAAACATATGGTGTTCCAGTAGAGGAAATTGAGAGAGGCATAAAGTCAGGAGTTAGGAAGATAAATATAGACACTGATTGTAGAATGGCAATAACGGGTCACTATAGAAAAATAGCAAGAGAAAAGCCTGCTGAATTTGACCCCAGAAAGTTTGCTATTCCCGCTAGTGAGGAAATGGAAAAACTATGTGCTGATAGGTTTGAAAGGTTTGGAACTGCAGGACATGCAAAAAAAATATTAGTTAAATCTTTGGATCAAATGGCGCAAAGCTATTCAAAAGGTGAGTTGAAACAAATATAGGTTAAAAGGAGGAACAAATGCCTGACGGAGATAAAAAATTAGATGCTAAAGCTCGATACTCAGCAGGGGTTTTAGAATACAAGAAAATGGGGTATTGGGAGCCCGATTATTTACCCAAAGATACCGATGTTATAGCACTTTTTAGGATCACTCCTCAGGATGGAGTGGATCCCATTGAAGCTGCAGCAGCAGTTGCTGGTGAAAGTTCAACTGCAACTTGGACAGTAGTTTGGACAGATCGTTTAACAGCATGTGAAAAATACAGAGCTAAGGCCTATAGGGTTGATCCAGCACCTAACAATCCAAACGAGTATTTTGCTTATATTGCCTATGAGTTAGATCTTTTTGAACCTGGATCTATTGCTAACCTTACAGCATCAATAATTGGTAATGTTTTCGGCTTTAAACCTCTTAAAGCACTAAGACTAGAAGATATGCGATTACCCGTAGCCTATGTCAAAACTTTTCAAGGCCCAGCTACAGGAATAGTCGTAGAAAGAGAGCGACTTAATTGTTACGGACGCCCCCTCCTGGGAGCAACTGTAAAGCCTAAGCTTGGACTTTCCGGAAGAAATTATGGGAGAGTTGTGTACGAAGCCCTAAAAGGGGGATTAGATTTCACTAAAGATGATGAAAATATAAACAGTCAGCCATTTATGCACTGGAGAGATCGTTTCTTATACTGTATGGAAGCTGTAAATAGAGCGAGCGCTTCCACTGGAGAGGTTAAAGGAACATATTTAAATGTGACTGCTGGTACGATGGAAGAAATGTATAAAAGAGCCGAGTTTGCTAAGGAATTAGGATCTGTCATCATAATGATTGACTTGGTCATTGGTTACACCGCAATTCAATCCATGGCAAAGTGGGCTCGAGATAACGACATGATTCTTCATCTACATAGAGCAGGCCATGGCACTTACACAAGACAAAAAACTCATGGTGTTTCTTTTAGAGTGATAGCAAAATGGATGCGATTGGCAGGAGTGGATCACATCCATGCGGGTACCGTTGTTGGCAAGTTAGAAGGAGATCCTGCAACAACAAAGGGCTACTATGATATCTGTAGAGAAGAACAGAACTCAGTGTCTTTGGAAACAGGAGTATTCTTTGATCAAGACTGGGCATCTTTAAATAAAGTTATGCCCGTCGCCTCTGGAGGCATTCACGCGGGACAAATGCATCAATTGATTCATTATTTGGGTGAAGATGTCGTTCTACAGTTTGGAGGTGGAACTATAGGACACCCTCAAGGAATAGCAGCAGGCGCGACAGCAAATAGAGTCGCCTTAGAGGCTATGGTCTATGCCAGAAATGCAGGAAGAGATTATTTGGCGGAAGGCCCTACAATTCTCGCAGAAGCAGCAAAAACATGTACACCTTTGCGAGAAGCTTTGGACATATGGAAGGATGTAACTTTTGATTATGCATCCACTGATGCACCCGACTTCGTTCCAACAACATCCGTATCTTAAGGAGAAAAATAATGAGAGTCACACAAGGCACATTTTCATTTTTACCCGATTTCACTGATCAACAAATTCATGAACAAGTACAATATTGTATCGATAATGGCTGGGCAGTAAGTATCGAATATACTGACGATCCCCATCCTAGAAATACCTATTGGGAGATGTGGGGACATCCAATGTTTGATAATCCAGATGCGGCAGCGGTAGTTTACGAGTTAAATGAATGCCGAAAGGTTTATGGTTCTTACTATATAAGGATTATAGCGTTTGACTCATCCCCAGGCTGGGAGTCCATCAGACTCTCATTTATTGTTAATAGACCTTCTGAGGAACCTGGGTTTAAATTGAGTAGAACTGAGGTTAAAGGAAGAAATATTCAATACTCTATAACACCTTATTCTAGCGATAAACCTCAGGGCTCAAGATATAAATAGGATAACCTTATGGAAAATGAAGGACAGGAAAAAGAGCCTGAGATTGTCACCGAGGTAAATTTAAAGGAAGATTTCCAGGCAAGTGGCGTCGCTGATATTCTTGCAGAACTCGATGATAGCTTAATTGGTCTTACGCCAGTGAAAACGCGTATCAAAGAGACGGCTTCATTACTTTTGGTTGATAAAGCTAGAGAAAAGCTAGGCTTAGTAAATGAGTCGCCTACTTTACATATGAGTTTTTCTGGTAATCCAGGTACTGGTAAAACTACAGTCGCTCTCAAGATGGCTAATCTTCTTTTCCGTCTGGGTTACGTAAGAAAAGGACACTTGGTAACCGTGACAAGAGATGATCTTGTAGGGCAATATATTGGACATACGGCTCCAAAGACCAAAGAAGTTCTCAAGAAAGCTATGGGAGGGGTTTTATTTATCGATGAAGCTTACTATTTATATAGGCCGGAAAACGAGAGAGATTACGGTCAAGAAGCTATAGAAATTTTATTACAAGTGATGGAAAATAATAGGGATGACTTAGTTGTTATCTTAGCAGGCTATAAGGATAAGATGGATAAGTTTTTTGAAAGCAACCCCGGATTTAGATCACGTATAGCCCACCATATAGACTTTCCCGATTATTCAAATAATGAACTACTGGAGATTGCCGAAGTTATGGTTGCAAGTATGAACTATCAATTTAATGAAGAGAGTAAAAAAGCTATGGCCGAATACATAAAAATTCGAAAAAAACAGCCGCACTTTGCCAATGCTCGCTCTATTCGTAATGCTATTGATCGCGCAAGACTACGTCAGGCAAATAGAGTCTTCAATAGCTCTGAGGGACCAATTGGTGCCAGTTTTCTAAGTCAGATCGAAGATATTGATATTAGGCAAAGTAGAGTCTTTTCGGGTGGGATAGATAAATAAGTTAATCGTCATTGTATGGGTCAAACACTTCTGCCTCATCATTACCGACATCAAAGTCGTTTTTAGTTTGAAGAAAAATATTTCTAGCGGCTGAGTAGCTATCCGCAGAGTTATATAATGTAGCATCTATCATAGGAGCAAACTCATATCTTCTCTGAAAAACATTTGCCACTTCCATGCCCAGCATGACCGCACCATCGATGCCTGCTGTTATTGGCTTTGAGGGGTTAAGTACATAATCTGTTATCAATCCAAATGACCCCCTAGCGGAGTTTGGTCCAAAGAGTGGCAACTCTACATACGCGCCTTGAGGTATATTAAATGATCTAAAGGTTTCATCAAAACCTGTAGATCTTGGGTAAATATTCCACATAGACGCAACATCGATCAACCCACCAATTCCTAGCGTGGAATTGATAATAAATCTGCTGAGATCAGTTCCTGCACTGCCAAAATCTCTCTGAAAAATATGATTTATAAACCTCTTCGGTTCGTTTAAATTTCCACGGAAGTTTGATATTGGTATGCGTATTAATTCAGGAACATATGCTCCGTATACGTTTGATGAAGGTCTTATAGCGTATCTGTCAAGTCCTTTATTGAATTCATGGGTTGTTCGATTAATGTTCTCAATTGGGTCATACGGTTCTTGCTCAAAAAACCCTTGAGAAAAAATTGCCGAATTTAGGAGCATAGCCGCTAAAAATACTATTACGCATAATATTAATCGCATGATTTTTTACCTAACATACCGTTCCATACTAATCAAAAAAGAAAATAGCTTTACTACACAGAATCATAAGTTATGAATACTCTATTAGTTATTTTTATAATACCGAAACAAATATGGAAACACCTCTTTTTTTATATAATTCCTATTCAAGGACAAAAGAAGCTTTTAAGCCCCTAGATGAGAAAAATATTCGTATGTATGTTTGTGGGCCTACAGTTTACGACCGGGCTCATATAGGTAATGCTCGACCAGTTTTAGTATTTGACATATTGTTTCGACTTCTTCGATATCTATACAAAGAGGATAATGTTACTTATGTCAGAAATATTACGGATATTGACGATAAAATTAACGCTAAAGCTTTAGAAAGAGGCGTTAACATCAAGGAAGTAACGGAAGAAACAATAGGTTGGTTTCACAAAGATATGGACTTTTTGGGAGCGCTCAGACCCAATTATGAACCCCGAGCAACGGATTATGTTTCTCAGATGAAGGACATGATTTCTAAACTTATATCTTTATCTTTTGCCTACCCTACGGAAGACGGCCATGTATTCTTTGAGGTGGAGCAGTTTTCAGATTATGGACGCCTTTCTAACAAAAAATTAAACGAGCTTAAAGAAGGTGTCAGGATAGAAAATGAAAACACAAAGAAAAATCCGCTAGATTTTGTTTTATGGAAACCGTCAAATGCTGAAGAGCCAGGCTGGGAAAGCCCATGGGGAAGAGGACGCCCCGGATGGCATATCGAATGTTCGGCGATGGCAAAGGATATATTAGGAGATCAATTTGACATTCATGGAGGAGGTATCGATTTGATTTTCCCTCATCATGAGAATGAAATTGCCCAAAGTACATGCTCAAATGATATGAAAAAATTTGCCAATTTCTGGCTTCATAATGGCTTTCTTAAGATCGAGGGTGAAAAGATGTCAAAATCACTTAATAATTTTTTGACTGTATATGATTTGATCCAAAGAGATTTTTCAGGGCCTGCGATAAGATATAATATGCTTTCCACTCATTATCGACAACCCCTGGACTGGAAGTTTGAGAGGCTGGCAGAAGCTGAAAAGACTTTAATTAAGTGGAATAATAGAATTGATTCAATGGATGAAACCGAGCTCCCAAGGCAAATTCTTAATGCTTTAGTGGACGATCTTAATACCCCGCAATCTATCCATGAAATGCATCAGCTATTTAATAACGAAAAGTTTGACGAGTTAAGAAATGCTTGTACGTTTTTTGGGTTCTCCTCAAAAGTTACACAAGAAAGTGTTCTAATACCAGCGGATTTATCCGAAAAGGTTGATAAGTTGGTTGAAAAAAGAAACAATGCGAGGATGTCAAAAAACTTTTCATTGGCAGATAAAATAAGAGAAGACTTGCTGAGTGCTGGCATTATAGTAAAAGATAGCGGTCAGGAAACCACTTGGGAATCAAGTCAAAAACTTAGAATAAAAAAGCTTAAAGAATTATGACCACAAAAGAGCGGCTTTATATTTACGATACAACACTTAGGGATGGGCAACAGACCCAGGGCGTTACCTTCTCACTGGATGATAAACTGAGGATAAGTCAGTTATTAGCAGATATCGGTATTGATTACATAGAGGGGGGTTGGCCTGGCGCTAATCCTATAGATAGTGAATTTTTTGATAGAAAAAAAGAATTTGCTAAATCGAAGCTAGTAGCGTTTGGAATGACTAAAAGATTTGGAAGATCTGTTGAAAATGATGAGACGTTAGCCCAAGTAGTATCTGCAGGAACAAGTGTTGTCTGTCTTGTAGGGAAAAGCCATGATTTCCATGTGCAAAAAGCTTTGGGAATATCACAGGATGAAAATATAGAGCTGATTACTTCTTCGATAAAACATTTAAAATCTTTAGGTAAAGAGGTACATTTTGATGCAGAACATTTTTTCGATGGTTTTGCTGCGAACAAAAAATACGCGATTTCAATAGTTAAAGAAGCGATGGCTTCTGGAGCTGATTGGGTGGTGTTATGTGATACCAACGGTGGTTGTATGCCTGACCAAGTTAGAGAGACAATTGAGAGTTTGATTGAAGAGGGTATTGATGCTAGTAGACTTGGTATCCATGCACACAATGATACGGAAAATGCTGTGGCAAATTCGCTAGCAGCTGTACAAGCTGGCGTAAGACAAATACAGGGCACTCTTAATGGACTTGGTGAAAGATGTGGCAATGCAAATCTGATTTCTCTGTTGCCTACTCTTTTATTAAAGCCACAGTTTGCCGAAAAATTCGTTACAGGGGTGACATCTGATAGCCTTAAAGAAATAACCAGAGTATCGAGAATTATGGATGATGTGCTAAATAGAGTGCCTAATAGATTTGCTCCTTATGTAGGTAGCTCCGCTTTCGCTCATAAGGCAGGTCTACATGCCAATGCTATATTAAAGGATACTGAAACCTATGAGCATATAGATCCAGAGTTGGTTGGAAATGAGAGAATTATCCCTGTATCTAACCAGGCTGGTCTATCAAATTTGAAAGAAAAACTCCAGCAAGCAGGCATTAAGGCAGATGGCGACACTGGCAAGCTATCTATGTTACTCAAAGAAATTAAAGACAAAGAAAGCGAGGGATATTCCTTCGACTCAGCAAACGCGTCTTTTGAAATTTTTGCAAGAAGGATGTTAGGTCAAATGCCTAATTTTTTTGAAGTAAAAAGATATCGAGTTACTACCGAGCGAAGAAAAGACACTATAGGCAACACAAAAACGTTGTCTGAAGCAGTGGTTGTTCTAAAAATCGGAGATAAGGAAACCCTTTCAGTATCAGAAAGTATGGACGAAGAAATGAATGACTTGGGACCGGTTAATGCATTGTCCAAAGCCATCTCCAAGGACTTAGGTCAGTATCAAAATATTATTAACGGTGTACGCCTAATAGACTTTAAAGTGAGGATAACCTCTGGGGGAACTTCGGCAGTCACTAGAGTGTTAATTGATAGCGAAGATGAAAAGGGCTTAAGGTGGTCAACTGTGGGTGTTTCCGCAAATATTCTTGATGCCAGTTTTCAGGCTCTTCTGGATTCAATTAACTGGAAGTTGATCAAGGAAGGGGCATCTCCAAATTGATTGGTACCAACTGGTTGAGCAATCTTAAAAAATTTGATCGCGAAAGGTTTGACTCTCTAAGACACTTAGATTCTGAGAGACGAAAAGAAATAGCGGCGATATATTCATTTAATCTCGAATTGGCAAATATAGCTTGGAACGTTAGCGAGCCTGAGCTTGGATATCTAAAATTGCGCTGGTGGGAAGATTACATAAATGTTATGATTGATAGAAATTCATTTGGAAAGCATGAATATTCACTGATCCTTTCTAAGCTTCTTGCAGAGGGCAAGCTGCACAAGAGTAATCTACTCAGACTGATTAAAGCACGTGAATTTGACTGTTCAAAAAAGCCCTTTGACAGTTACGAACAGCAAATCAAATATATTCGAGATACCTCGCAGAATCTATTGTTCATGGCTCTAAGTTGTCTAATCGAGTTCAATGATAACTCCCTTAGAAGAAATCTGTCTGAATATTTCGGGTTATCCCTTGGTTTAGCACGATTTGTTTTAGCAGCAGGATCCCTGAGTCAAAACAAATGTTACTCATTTTTTTTGCCCACAGGAATAGATTATAGTACCTATTTTGAAGGCAGAATTAATGATAATATTTCAGGAAGGATACGTTCTGATATTGATTTAACATTGAATTTGTTCCATAGGGGAAAAAGGGAAATTAAAAGTATGGGACTAAAAAAAAATATTCTCTCTGTGCTTAACACCGTTAATAATTTTGTGCCAATTTTAATTGAAATTAAAAACAAGCCCCACTTAATTTACAGAAAGGACCATAAGCTTAGTTTCAAAGCAAAATTTATTGAGAAGATAAATGAACTTGTCAAATAGTAAAGAAATGTTAAGTACAGACTTTATAAAAGGTATAGCGCCAAGTGTATATAAGCTAGAAAAAAGATTTAGGTTGGTTGAAAGGAACTTTGGATTTCCTTCTTTTGATCCAAGAGAGAAAGGACTTGTGGCGCTAAAAAAAACCATTGTAGGGCAACAACTTTCTATAGCTTCAGCTGCGGCGATATGGGGTCGTTTTATAGATGCAGACATCAAAGACGAAGAAATTTTAAATAACCAAGCTGATAATCAATTAAGGGACCTTGGGTTTTCAAGACAAAAAATTTCTTATCTAAAAAGCCTTGCCAAAAGTGGACTTGATTTTGATCAAATGGAGACAATGGAAAACGAGGACGTTATAAACCTTTTGACTGGTATTAAAGGCGTTGGATTATGGACAGCGGAAATATACTGTATTTTCAGCTTAAGAAGATTAGATATTTTTCCAGCAGGCGATCTTGCTTTGCAGGAGGCTGCAAAAAACTTACTAAATTTGGAAAATAGGCCCTCAGAAAGAGAGATGAGAAAAATAGCCGAAAGCTGGGTGCCTTATAGATCAGTATGTGCAATAATTTTGTGGCATTTTTATAGAAATTTTAAGTCTAGGGAGTCTACATTATGGTAAATGAATTAAACGTAAAAGAAAAGATGCCTGCTTCAGGATCGGTAAAAAAAGTTGTTATTTTCCTGCATGGATATGGAGCTGATGGAGCGGATTTGTTCTCTTTAAGTGAACCTTTATCAGAGCAGTTGCCAGATTGCTTTTTTGCTTCGCCAGATGCTCCCAGAAAGTGTGGTGCATCCCCATTTGGATATGAGTGGTTTCCGATACCTGAAATAGATGGATCAACCATTCCTGATATGATGCAAGCACTAGCCCTTTCAGAAAAATTAATAATAAAATTAATTGACGGTTACAAAAAACGATTTGGTTTAGATTACTCCGATTTTGTTTTACTTGGATTTAGCCAGGGGTGTATGATTTCGTTAAATATTGGCTTGAGACAGTTAAACGATCTAGGAGGCATTGTTGGTATCTCAGGGAGGCTTCTGATGCCAGAGTCCTTGAAAGAAGGTGATAAAAAGAGTTATCCCCCTGTAGTATTAATTCATGGGGATGCGGATGATGTGGTACCAATTTCATCAATGTATGATGCCGAAAAAGTTTTGAATAAGATTAATGTCAGATTCTCAACTCATGTTAGTAAGAATATTGGACATGGGATTGCTCCGGATGGATTATCGAAAGCTTTAGAGTTTATAAAAAAAATTTTTAGCTAGTTTTTTTGTGACAAACACTATCTAATAATCATGAGATCAATCTAACGTCGCATACGTCTATTTGGGAGTAAAGAAGTTTATGCTGGATAGCCAAGCTAATGTAAAGCCTGCTACATTTGAAAAATCAAAACAGCGACCTGCATTGATTTTAAACGCTGACTATAGACCACTATCCTACTTTCCACTCTCTTTGTGGCCATGGCAAGAGGCTATTAAAGCGGTATATTTGAAAAGAGTAAATGTCGCAGCTGAATATGAAGAAGTGGTTCGATCAGAGAAATTAACACTCCCACTTCCATCAGTAATAGTACTTAAGAATTATGTAGTGCCTACAAAAGCTGTTCCCTTTACTAGAGCTACCTTATTTTTGCGAGATGAATTTACCTGTCAATATTGTGGCTATAAGGGGAAAGATCTTACTTTTGATCACGTTGTGCCAAAGTCGCGGGGAGGTAAAACCCGTTGGGACAATGTTGTTGCCGCTTGTCAATCTTGTAACTTGAGAAAAGCTGCGAAAACAACATCTCAAGCAGGCTTTAAGTTGAAGAAAGTACCAACCAAACCATCTCCAGAAGTTTTATTAAATAAGGGAAAGAAATTTCCTCCTAATGATATGCATAAATCGTGGAACGACTTTCTTTATTTTGAAAAAGATTTTGATTGAAATAATTTAAAAAAATGAACAGAGGAGACCGTCCAGCCTACAAAAAGGGCTATGGACATAATTAGATTCCAGCTTGCCATTGACAGTCTCATAAAAGACCATGTTACTTCGTTACATCTAACGACCGATGTATTTAAGATGTCTATCAATAATGCTTCAGCACTTTTCTCACTCACCGAAGAGAGATTAGAAATTGAACAAGATTGGGGGCCTTGAAATATAGCTTGCTCTACACCAACGTGATAAGACGCCAAGATAATGCTAAACGCCATAACCAATGTGTTTAATGGATACATAAACAGATTGTGTGTCCTAAAAAAAACTAGCCAAATAGAGGTAATAGCTACAAGCATGTGTGGGTATCGCTGTATCAAGCATAAAGAGCAAGGAGTAAATCCAAACACATACTCTGATATCAAAGCAAACAATATCATACTCATAGAAATTGTCCCAAGTGAGATATGATTTAAGTAGGTCTTTATCATAAAAAGCTCAATAGAAGAAATATACTCAGTGCACCGAATATAACTATTAAGGTAAGTAAACCAAGTCTATTTTCAATAAAACTTTGAACTCTTGATCCAAACCAAAATATCAAAAATCCTATAAGAAGAAACCGTAAGCCCCTTGAAAATAGTGAGAATAAACAGAAGTAAAAAAAATTCATGGAACTTATCCCAGATATAATTGTAACTAGTTTATATGGAATGGGTGATACTCCTGCGATAAAGACAGCTAGAGAACCATTTTCATTATAAAGTTCTTTGAAACTGTTAATTTGGTCGGTCAAAGCGAAGTACTCGGTTATATGAACTCCTATTTCGTCCCAAAAAATAAAACCTATATAGTAACCGGTTATACCACCTAAAACGGAGAAAGCGGTGCATAGCATACAGTACAAAAAAAACTTTTTTTTATTTGCTATTACTAGAGCGATCAAAAATGGGTCGGGGGGTATTGGAAAAATGAAGGCCTCTGAGAATGCCCAAAGACATAATATCAACAGAGACATTCTGCTGTTTAATGCCCTTTTTACGTTTATACGATTTTTGAGTTTGGTATAAATAATAGATTTCCTTAAATAAATTGGATTCTTGACTTTTTAAGTTGAAAGCAAGTTAATGCAAGTATATTTTTAATCTTTGTGCCCAAGTGGCGGAATGGTAGACGCAGCGGACTCAAAATCCGCCGGTAGTGATACCGTGAGAGTTCGAGTCTCTCCTTGGGCACCATCATAATGAACATATAGCTATATTTGCTTGGCTCTAATGGAACTAAGTCAGGGAGGGTAAACCAAAAGGTAGACAAAAATTGTTACAAATCACTTGTAAAAGCACCAAAGCTTACTACGTCTAAAGTATGACAATATTCGTAGTAACATTAGCCACCATCCTGCTTTTATCAAAGATTGGAGCAAGGCCAAAGCAACAGCCAAAGCATGTTAAGGTATAGACGAGAAGAGATAATAAGTAGTTTGCTTTCTAACATCCTTGGTAATTTTTATTAACGCATTTGCTTGCTAAATCCTCTGCCTTGTCTATTTGATATGAGGTCATTTTCTCTGTAAGTAGTTGACGAAGTTGCCGAGCTATTTTAAATCCACTTGAGGAAGCTAGTTTAGCCCACATGTGTGCATACACTACATTCTCTGGAACTCTACTCCCTAAATAATATAGCCTAGAAAGATAATATTGAGAAAAGGTATCACCTTGTTCAGCGGAAAGAGTGAACTATTTTACAGCGGCCTTGTAATCTTTGGGAACGCCTGTTCCCTTACGATACGTCTTTCCCAAGTTGAATTGGGCGACCATATCTCCCTTTTCTGCTAATGGTGTAAATATCTGCAAAGCAGTGTCATAGTCACCCTCTTTGTATGCAGTAGCAATTCTTTGCAGTTCACTAACCCAACTTATATCGTAGCCTCCAAACAAAAATATAAGAAAAGAAAATTCCTGTAAATCTCATAGCGGAATAATAACTTCTGTTTTCAATTTAAAGAAGTATCGAATGATATAGGTCCATAGACTAGCACAAATCAACTCCATCTGCTGCACACTTCAAGAGCATACGACCTACACATCCCCTGTGTGCCATCGATGAACAAGGGCTTGCTTATTTGTTATATATTGGGTAATTCTGAATTGTCTATCGAGCATTTTTTTATAATCGCTAAATGCCAAAGACTTTATAGTAAATCTAGTTAAGTAAAAGGAGGAAATACAGTTGAAAATGACTAGCGTAATAGCGATCTCTCCAAAAGAGGGTTCAGCGGATGATGTGAAGCAATTAATAGTTAATAGCCGAGCAGATGGGATAGTGGGTTTAGAAAAATATAGTATCGTATTAACTAGAGAAGAGCAGTTACTTGTTATTAATGAGTGGGTCTCGCTTGATGCTTTTATGGATTACGTGAATGGTCCTCACAATATGATTGAGTTAATCGAACATTTATGTGATCGATATGATGAAGAAAATGTTTGTAAAGCATACTCAGGAACAGTCATTCATGAAGAGGTAGCTAACTAGCTTATTAAGCCGTATTTTTCTTATCCTATCTGTTGCACGCTCCTAAAATAGTATACGTGTGAAACCCCGTTTTTAGTTTCTATTCTCATTTATATCTCAAATACTCTAATATTACAATTTTGTACCTTGCTCTTTAATTGACAAAATTTAGAAATGGCTACTAAATTTAATATAAAGATACATATATCAAAGGAGAGACTATGACATTTCTGAGATTGTTTATATTAACTGCTTTATTTTCGGTTGTAGGTTCTTTTGCTTCGGCACAATCCGATAAAAAATGGTCAACTAAACAATGTTCCGATTTATATAAAGCAATAGGGTTTTTCACAGCTCTTGCCGATAAGCAGTGGAAAAAAAAGAGTGAGGAAAAGGGAGCGCTCTACGCCTCAGTCGCAGCGGATTATTCTACTGTCTATCAAACAGTCTGTGATAAGTAAGTTAAAAATCCCCATATGTTGCACACTCCAAGGACATACTACATGGGTATGCCTAATGGTTTGACATCGGGGTAGACCAAAATGAGGCATTATAAATGCAAAAAAAATGTGATTTTAAATTTCTAAAAGCGAGTGGTGATATATTTAATAGAATTTCACAAAGTTGGTTGTCTTAACTTTTTGAAAAGAATTCTAGGTATCTGATGATATAGTCGTAAAGTATATTTCAAAAATAAGATGAGCCTAAAGGAAATAATTATGATTGATGATGAGGTAACAATGTCAATAAGAAAGTTCCTGAAGAAAGTGGGGATTACTTCACAACAGGAAATTGAAAAAGTTTACAGTGGTGCTGGCAAGGTAAAAGTAAAAATGGTTTTATCTTGTGAGGAACTTAAACTAGAGCACGTAATAGAGGGTGAGATAGGAAAAGATTGAATAGCTTTATCAACTTTATAGCAATTCGATAATAAAGAAAATTAAGTGTAATAATGACAAAGAAATATATCTATAAAACAGAGTATCTTCAATGGAATGCAAGTGATGACGTCTTAAATGCACTTGGTCAAGACGGGTGGGAACTTGTGTCTGTGGTTTCTAAATCTCTAAACTATGTGGAGCAAAGCTCGGGAATACCAAATCCTCTCGATTTTTTATCTCCAGATAATCAGGCAGTCGAAAAGAAAGACTTGAAAACCATAAAGGCATTTTTCAAGAAAGAGGTAATAAATTAATGAAATTAATTATTCTAATTTGAAACACAAAAATTGAGATAAATATTGAATAGAAATATTGTAAAAATTTTAGATAAAGGGTTTTCCGATATCTCTGCTGGCGAGAAAATGCTTATCTCATCGCCTGAGAAAATTTCAGAGTTTATTTATGCAATACCAAAAGGTTCTTTCTTAAGTATAAAAGAACTTAGGCAAAGGCTGGCAGTAAAGGCAGGTGCTGACAAGACTTGTCCAGTTACAACTGGAATATTTCTTAGAATGGCAATTGAACAGCATAAAGGTGATGTTAATTTTCCTTACTGGAGAGTAGTTGATGAAAAGCATCCGGTAGTCAAAAAGTTAAATCTTGATGGAAGTCAAATTAAAAAGAAGAGAGTTAATGAGAGATTACCACGATGAGAAAAATTCAGCTAACTCCACGACCTGTTCACTCTCTGACAGATTATAAGCATTATTGAGTGACTGTTGGTTTTTAGAAAAGCATATAATTGAATTATGCACTATTTGTTAATTATACATATTCTGGCAGGGACGTTGGCTTTAATGGCTGCAGTTTCGGCAGTAGTGTCTTCAAAGGGTAAAAAAGTTCACATTATAGCGGGCAGAACATACTTCTGGGGAATGACTATAATTTTTTTAACAGCCATACCCATGTCTATTGTTAGTGGTAATGTTTTTTTATTTCTTATTGCTATATTTTCATTCTACTTAGCTTATGCAGGAATGAGGTTTGCAAGAAACAGAACAGGAATAGCGAATATATTTGATTGGGTTGCCGTCGGTTTTATGATTTTATCAGGGATTGTAATGTGGTGCTTAGCGTTATTCTATTTCATAAACAATAATTCTCAGTACATCACGCTTATTATTTTCGGGTTTATAGCAATTAGTCTGGGGTATACTGACTTTAGAGGTTACAGAAATAAATCAGCTATCGGTAAGCAAAGAATTGCTAGACATCTTACGAACATGTTAGCGGGTACGATAGCAGTAATCACGGCTGTATTAGTAACAAATATATATATTGAACCAGTCTTTATATTATGGATACTTCCAACAATAGTTATCACTCCGATAATTTTTTGGTGGAACAGAAAATATACTGTCTCAAACAAAGCTATTTAGGAAAAAGTCGATTGAAGATAGCAGGTATTATTTTTTATCTCATAAAATATGGAGATTTAATCTTTAGGAAGTATTGGGTTTACTCTTATATATTTGGCTTCCTATTATTCTTTAATATTGTTTTGATGTTATGGATAGATAACTTTTAAAATATAGTTATATAAATATGTTTCTTATGCGCTCTAATTTAGGAGATGAAGAGAAGTATAAAGAATTTATGTTTTTGGTGTAACATCAACAACAACAACGATACCTTTGTTTGCAAAATCCATTAATGCTTGTTACAGCATCCAACCTGGCTCAATATCGAGTTTTGTCACGTCACATACTGGAGATAGATAAGCTACCTCTAATTTTTATCTGTAGTCTCTTTTTCCATCTACTCTCACGCGCTGGTACAACGTCTCAGGTAGATTGTAGGCTTGATAGATATTGTTAGATATTGAAGTTCTGCTTTGGTAAACGGTCTTCGCGATCCACTTAGCTCCCTTGAAGCCGAGATATCCCAACACGCCTAGAAACATTAAACTTGTCATTACACACATATCAAAAACTCAGCATTATTTTGTAACTTATAAAATGCGACCTTTTGTATGTTAGGTTTAATCTGGAAAAATACAAGGAAAAGACAAAATAGTTCAGTTTAAAATCTAATGGTATTATAGTTTTATATAAGACAAAAAGAGGGGAAAAATTATGACAGAAGAAAAATTGAGAACTGGAGGGTGTCTTTGTGGGAAAAGTCGTTACCAAACAAAGGGAGACTCCCCAAGAGCTATTATGTGTCATTGTCGATATTGTCAAACATACACAGGTAGCGCTTTTGGAACTCAAGTCTGGTTTCCAGAAAATAAAGTCACATTAAAATCTGGGGAATTATCTGAATATGAAAATAATACCGAGTCAGGAAATGTAGTTACGTTAAATTTTTGTGAAAATTGTGGTTCTACTATCTTTTTAAGACTCAATGTTTTCCAAGGTATGGTAGCTATTCCCGGAGGAAGCTTTGACCCCCCAACATTTTGGTTTGAACCACAAGTTGAAAATTTTTGTCGTACAAAAGCACCATTTATTCAAACATCTACTGCTGAAAAGCACGATACACATCCAATGTATAACCCAAAAACGCCGGATAATCACCCAGTGAAATAATTTGCTAAATAATATAAATTATACACTTAGCCCCTTGGGCTGCGCCGAGACTTAAAAAATTAAGAAGGGAATGTTGAAATGAAAGCAAAAATACCACCACCAATTATAGCACTTGTAATGATAGCCATAATTTATTTATCTTCCTTCATTACTGAACCTATTACTTTTGGTTATCAAACATTTATAAGTATATTAATTGTTGTTATTGGATTGTCATGCGCCATTCCTTCTTTTCGGTTATTTGCAAAACATAAAACAACTATTAGTCCTTTTACCCCTTCAGAAACTACTGCACTTGTAACAGATGGGATGTATCGTTATTCAAGAAATCCAATGTATTTAGGGCTTGTCTTATTAACTATTGCTGCAACAATTTTTTTTGGAACTTGGATGGGAGTTATAGTCGTTGTAGCATTTGTTTTTCTCCTAAATTTTTTGCAAATTATACCTGAAGAGGAAGCCCTTCATAATATTTTTGGCGAGGAATATGTGGAGTATCAGAGAAAGGTAAGAAGGTGGATTTGATAAATATTTTTAAGAATGCTTTATAAATACGAAAATATAGAATGGTGAAGGGATATTTATTAGGAGAAATCACTATTAGTGATAAAAGCCAATATAAATTATATGAATATAGAATTGGGAATGTTATTGAAGATTTTGTAGGAAAATATGAGATGTGGGTTTAGTGAACGCTTTAGTCGCGATACTAATTTTAAACACGAAAATGTTAAAAAAAATGGTACATAACGAGGACGATGATATTGAATTTAAGTCACTCACTTTTGATGAAGTAATAGAGGGTGATAATGAATGTACACACCGGACAGAAAGAAGTGACTTTCGGTTTTAAACTGTTAATCCTTAAAGAAAACGGTATAATAAAAGGAAAATTTCTTCGATCATTTTCTCTATATAGTGAAAGTTACTTGTATAGCTTAAAAAGTAAAAAGGATAATAATGTATATGCGTTTGACATGTTTTAGTTATCAATAATGTAACAAACAAATTCACATGCAATAAGTTGGAAAAAATAGGATAATAAATTATGAAACTTAAACATTTCATCGCAACCCATACATTTCATTCAGACAAAGTAAAAAAGGAATATTTGAAGTTTGTTAAGCAACGGAAGAAAAATGCCGATTGGTTTGAAAATGTACCCAAGCGGGAGGATGCACAACTTCATCAACTATTCATTGGAAAGGCAGATTTTTTCTTTTGCCACTGGTACGCTGAGAGCGAAAATGCAATTATTGAGACCTTATCCGAAGCAGGGGCTGATCAATATATGATCACGATGGCTACAGAGGTAGGCATTCCAAAAATTGATTTAGATAGAATGAATTTGTTAATGGGAAAGATCAAATAAAACCCCATCTGCTGCACACTGCAAAAACATACTACCTACACGTACCCTGTGTCTTATGTGTAAGAAGATAGACCAGATGATAGACCGATAGTGGTTAATTTTCTCAAATAGTAAATGAGCTTAAGGTCAAGTTTGGAATGATAAACTAAGAGAATTATCGTATTGGAAATTTTTTCATATTTTTTTTTATAATTTAATGATAGCGTAGTTCAAAATATGAACTAAATAGGAGGTAAAAAATGACCGTAGTATCTGTAAGAGAAGTAACACCGCATATTGGTAAAGAAAAACTAGTTGAAGGCCGTATGAGAAGAGCAGAAGCTATTATTGCCAAGCATGGAGCGCACACACGAATGTATAAGACAGTAGTAGGTCAGGGAGTTGGAGATTATCTTTTGTTTAGTATGTATGAGTCATTCTCAAGCGCAACAAAATCGTTTCAAAGTTTTTCAGCTGATACAGATATGACGGCTTTGATGGAGGAGAGAAGTGCAAGTCCTTCTGCTGACATAAAAGGACCTGACGTTTACAGAATTGCATATGGAAAACCTTCTAATCCACCAAAGTCTTTATTAGTGCAAAGAATGTATCATATATCTCGAAAAAATCAGGGGTCTGCAATTGAACTCGCACCCGAATTGGACGAGTTAATGAAAGGCCGAGATGTTAATGTTGGGTTTGCTGTCCCCATCGCGACCGCAGATCATGAAATGTTAACTGTAGTTTATGGATTTAACTCAATGGATCATTATGGAGAGGTTTTAGACTCAATGGTTGAAGATAAGAAATTTATAGCCATAGTTGAAAAAGCTAATAGTTTTGGCTCGATTAAGTCCTCTAGAGTGATCTTGAAAATCTAGTTTAATTTAACAAAAGGGTAACATCCAAGTTGCCCTTTTGTTCCTTTGCTCTGTTTATATTGTCAAAGCCGAAAATGTAGGTGACAAATTTTATCCAGAGGATACTAAAAATAACTAAAATTATAATTTGGATACGTTAATACTCATTCAGTGTGATATCTTCTGCGTTTCTCAGAACTTTTTTATACCCATCTGGTGCACGATCCAAGCACATACTATGTAAATACCCGCTCCGGCTCAGGCATGGGAGGGGTAAACAAAAAGTGATTAATTTAATAAATCGTATGCGATAAAGTTAAAATCTAGCTGTTTAGTAAAAGGCTTAGTTTCTATGGTATACGCGGCAGACTCAAAATCCGCCGGTAATAATACCATCAGAGTTCGAGTCTCTCCTTAGGCACAAGCACTATCGTTTCAGAAAAATAACTATAAAAAGAGATGGTAAATCCTATTTACCGTAACGACTCTGATTTTTGTTGGCGTGGGCAGCCAAAATTTTTGACAAAAAGTAAATTTAGTATTTTGTTTAATGAATTTTAGGATTAAGCATATGGAGAAGTTGAGTTTTTTCATAAATAAAATAGTCTTCAAGTTATATGGGATAGAGAAGGATTAATAAAATGAAAACGTCTAGTGAATATTTGAAAGAAGCGAATGCGTTAGTTGAAAAAATTGATGTTGAGATGGGAATTGATCGCCATAAAACAGGAGAAGCAATTTTTATCGATGTCAGAGACAGTGCCGATATCGCGTCGACTGGAACGATAAAAGGTTCATTGCAAATTCCACGTGGGTTTATTGAGTTTGCGGCCGATGAATCAACGCCATTTTACAACAAGGCGCTATCTAAAGATCAAGAAATTATTTTAGTGTGTGGTGCAGGTGGTATGGCTGCACTAACTGGAAAAACCATGATTGAAATGGGTTACAAAAATGTGAAGAACGTTGGAGGGATCGGAGACTGGATCAAGGCTGAGGGTCCTGTCGAGAAATAATCATGCAACTTTTTGGTTAGAGTTCAAATGAATAGGTATAAAGTAGGAAGTTGTCCTGTTTCCTTTCGGGAAACCCCTTTAAAGGATTTTGCTTATTGAATGAGTATAGATAGTTACGCTATAGCTTTTATAGGTTTAGGAGAAGCCGCATCTTCGATTATCTCAGGATGGGGAAACCTTCGAAATATTCAAATAAAAGCCTACGATATTAAATTGCATTCAATTGAAACTAGAGGAGAAATAGTTTCCAGGGCGAAGGAACTAAATATCCGTATAAAACTATCTTTACAGGAACTCGTAAAAGACTCTGATCTAATTTTTTCCACAGTTACTGCTGATCAAGCTTTAAAAGTAGCGAGAGCATCGTGCCAATTTATAAAAGATGGGGCGTATTTTTTTGATCTCAATTCATGTGCACCTTCTTCGAAAAAAAGTGCATGTAAAAGTATTGAGACAAATGGAGGAGGGTACGTAGATGTTGCAGTTATGGCACCTGTATATGCAAAAAAAAACCTTGTTCCACTCTTAATCTCTGGAGATAAAGCATTTCAAGCACATGCTATATTAGAAAAACTTCCAATGGATGTAAAAATTATAGAGGGGCCCGTTGGTAAGGCATCTTCTATAAAAATGGTTCGCTCTATAATGGTTAAGGGGTTAGAGGCTCTTACCGCCGAGTGTGCTCTCGCAGCAGTGGAAGCAGATGTGCTTGATGAGGTATTCAATTCAATATCGGTTGAGCATCCTCACTTTGATATTATCAAGCATTCTATTTACAATTTCGACAGAAGCCTTTCTCATGGCAAGCGTCGAGCAGAAGAGCTCAAAGAGGTATCAAAAATGCTTGATGACTTGAGGCTTGCAAATCATATGTCAAAAGCAACTGCTATTTGGCAGAACAATATTGGTTCATTAGAGAAGACAAATTCAATGTCGGAAATAAAAGACAATTTTGTTTCTTTTGCTAAACAGTTATCCGCTGAGCTTAGAAACATAAAAGAGTAATAATATTTTTAGACCTTTCCAAAATTATTATTTAGAATTAACAGGAACTAATTAATAGGAATCTCTTTTATAAATGACTGAGAAAGAATACGATAAAATTCCCGGTACAATTGTCTTTGATGCAGATAAATCAAGAGAGGGGTATCATTTAAACCAATTTTGTATATCACTCAGGTTGCAGAAAAATAGAGATGCCTTCAATAAAAATGAGGAGGCTTATCTAGACGCTTACCCTATGTCTAAGGAACAACGCGAAGCTGTTTTGAAAAGGGAGTGGAATCTACTTTTGGAATTGGGAGGTAATATTTATTATACCTCAAAATTAGCGGCTAATGATGGGATTAATTTCCAAAATCTTGCGGGACGAATGACTGGTATGGGTGTAGATTCCTATCGCGAAATGATGCTTAAAGGAGGACGTTCTATAGAAGGTAATAGAGATAAGTCTGAGTGGGGGGAAGATTAATGGCTAAGATCATGGCAGGAGTAGGATGCTCACACGTACCAGCAATTGGCGTTGCGATGGATACAGGCATAACACATGAGGAATATTGGAGACCAGTTTTTGAAGGATTTAAAAAATCCAGAGAATGGATGAAAAAACAAAATCCTGACGTTATATTTCTTGTTTACAATGATCATTGTACTGCTTTTGATGCGAGATGCATTCCTACCTTTGCGCTCGGATGTGGGGCTGAATTTCAACCTGCAGATGAAGGATGGGGGCCTAGGCCAGTGCCAACGGTAAAAAACCATCAAAAAATGGCCAGCCATATAGCACAATCTTTAGTGCTTCATGAATTTGATATTACAATCATGAATGAGATGGAAGTTGATCACGGTCTTACCGTTCCTTTGTCAGTGATGTTTGGAGATATAAAGCGGAATGATGAATGGCCTGCTCTGGTCATTCCACTTTGTGTAAACGTCGTTCAATACCCAGCTCCCACTGGTAATAGGTGCTATAATCTAGGTAAAGCTATACGAAGAGCCATCGAGAGTTATGAAGAAGATTTAAATGTTATTATTTTTGGCACAGGAGGTATGAGCCATCAGTTACAGTATAAGAGGGCTGGGCTTATTAATTCTGATTGGGACAAGCGGTTCCTCGACCTTATGACAATGGACCCAGTGGGAGCCAGTCAAATCACGCACCTTGAGTATCTGAGGGAAACTGGTAGTGAAGGAATTGAAATGGTGATGTGGTTAATTATGAGAGGTGCTTTGAACGAAAATGTAACCGAAGTCCATCGCCACTATCACGTTCCTGCCTCTAATACAGCTGTTGGACATATAATTTTAGAAAATAATGCATGAGGAAAAATAAATGAAAATTTGTGTTGCGGGAGCCTACGGTGCATTTGGCCTAAAGCATTTAGATGCCTTAAAAAATATTGAGGATATAGAGGTTGTTTCTGTTATGGGGCCAAACAGAGACAAAATAGCGGCTCTTGCAAACGAACGGCACATAGAGCACTTCAGTGATAGTCTTGAGGAATGTATTTCTTTACAACATGTTGATGCTGTTATTCTATCAACTCCTACCCAGATGCATGCTAATCAAGCGATTAAGTGCATGGATGCTGGCAAACATGTTCTTGTAGAAATCCCAATGGCTGACACTTTAGCTGATAGCAATCGTATTGTTGATAAGAAAAATGAAACTGGCCTCGTCTGCATGGCAGGTCACGTTCGGAGGTTCAATCCATCCCATCAATGGATAAACAACAAAATTAAGGCAGGGGAACTTAAAATTCAACAAATGGATGCACAAACCTACTTCTTTCGCAGAACAAATACTAATGCAAAGGGTGAGCCTAGATCTTGGACCGATCATCTACTTTGGCATCATGCCTGTCATACGGTTGATCTATTCCAATACCAAACACAAAGTAAAGTGGTGCGGACCTTTGGTTTGCAAGGACCTTTACACCCAGCACTTGGCATTGCTATGGATATGTCTATCGGGATGAAAACCGAAGATGAAGCAATTTGTACTCTTTCTCTTAGCTTTAACAATAATGGACCTTTTGGTACGTTTTTCAGATATATATGCGATAATGGAACATATTTAGCCAGATATGATGATCTTTATAATGGGGAGGACAATAAACAGATTGATTTGAGTGGGGTTGACGTCTCAAATAATGGTATAGAGTTAATTGATCGAGAATTTATTTCTGCTATTAGAGAAAACCGCCCACCAAATGCGTGTGTTACCGATGCTATTTCAGCAATGCAAACTCTTGATAAAATAGAGAGAGATTTACAAGGTGACTGAAGATAAAACAGCACTAATACTTTCAGCACATGCCGCAGATTTTGTTTGGCGTTGCGGGGGTGCTATTGCACTGCATCAAAAGCTTGGATATAAAGTTACTATAGCTTGCATGTCATTCGGTGAGAGAGGTGAGAGCGCTAAGCTGTGGAAGCAAAGCGGAATGACCTTAGAAAAAGTAAAAAGCAACAGAAAAATTGAAGCAGAAAAAGCAGCTAAGGTACTAAACGCCCACGATATTATTTTTTTTGATCTCGGTGATTATCCTATGGAAATTGACAAAGAAGCAAAGTTAAAAATAGTAGAGCTGATTCGGGGTATTCAACCAAATTTCATGATGAGTCATTCTAAATATGACCAGTATAATACTGACCATATGCTTATGACTAAGATCGCGATCGAGACACGTATGATTGCGCAGGCTTGGGGACATAACCCAGGGGAAAAGGTGCTAGGCGCCCCTCAACTATATTTATTTGAACCCCACCAAACCGAGCAAATGGGTTGGAAACCTAATGTCTTCTTAGATATCACAGAAGTTTGGGATAACAAACGAAAAGCAATAGAGTGCATGGAAGGGCAGCATCACTTGTGGAATTATTATACTAATTTGGCAGAAAACCGTGCAAATCATTTTAGGCGCAATTCAGGAGGAATGGCTGGAGGTCGCGTTGCTAAATACGCTGAAGCGTTTGAGTCAATGTATCCAGTCTGTAAGGATGAGCTTTGATGGGAGGAGTCGTAGTACAAAACTTTGAGCGAGTAGAGCAAGAAATTATTAATGGGTTACAGTCCTGCGGAGTATCCACCATACATGAAGCACAAGGGAGAAAAGGTTTGCTGTCAAGTTATATTTCGCCTGTAATTCCGGGGAAAAGAATTGCAGGATCAGCTATAACAATATTAGCTGCACCCGCCGATAACTGGATGGTGCACGTTGCAATCGAACAAATAAAGCCTGGTGATATTATGATATTGGGTACGACATCTCCCTCAGATGCGGGGTATTTTGGCGAATTGCTAGCGACATCCGCTATTGCCAGAGGTTGCCGAGGTTTTGTGATTGATGGCGGCTGTCGAGATATTGCAGAATTAAGAAAAATAGGTTTTCCAGTTTGGTGTAAGGCCCATAATGCGCAGGGGACTGTGAAAGAGGTTGTTGGGTCAGTAAATATTCCTATTGTTTGTGCAGGAGCGTCTGTTGATGCAGGTGATGTAATAGTAGCTGATGATGATGGAGTGTGTATTGTTAAGAGAGGCGAAGCAAAAGCAGTTCTCGGACTAGCACAGGAAAGAGAGGAGCTCGAAGTTGAAAAACGAAAAAAACTAGCTTCCGGTGAACTAGGATTAGATATCTATAATATGCGAGAGAAGTTAAAGAAATACGGTTTAAAATATGTCTGAAGGCACCCCAGCGATGTGGATGAGAGGAGGAACGTCAAAGGGGCTATATTTTTTAAAAGAGGACATTCCGAATGATATTGCGAAAAGAGAAGACTTTCTACTTTCTGTTTTTGGTTCCCCAGATAATTTACAAATAAATGGTGTTGGAGGAGGAAACCCCTTAACGTCTAAGGTTGCCATTGTTTCAAAATCAAAAAGGTCTGATATTGATATTGACTACCTATTTCTTCAGGTTGCTGTCGATGATTATGTGGTATCCTCTACCCAAAATTGTGGCAACATACTTGCTGGTATTGCGCCCTTTGCAATAGAGCGAGGATTGATAAAACCGGAAAAAGATAAAACATCCGTAAGAATTTTTATGGAGAATTCAAAACAAATTGCTGTTGCCACTGTTGACACCCCTGATGGTACGTTAACTTATAATGGAAATACATACATAGATGGTGTTACTTTGCCAAGTTCCCCCATTTCATTAGAGTTTCTGGATATTGAGGGGTCTCTATGTGGTGAGCTTTTACCGAGCGGTAATATAAAAGATGAAATAGACGGATATTCTGTAACAATGATTGATAACGGAATGCCATGCGTAATTATTGAAGCAAGTCAACTAGGTCTTAATGGCAACGAAAAAGTTGAGGAACTGGAAAAAAATAGTGCTTTGAGAGAAACTCTTGAGTCCCTTCGACTTAAGTGTGGAAAGATAATGAATCTTGGAGATGTGAAAGAGAAAACGGTACCGAAAATGACAATTGTGAGCAAGCCTCTAAATGATGGTATGATAAATACGCGAACATTTATTCCGCATCGGTGCCATCGCTCTATCGGTGTTTTTGGTGCAATTTCAGTCGCAACGGCTAGTCTTATAGAAGGTACTCCTATCAATAAATTGTCGATAATTCCTAATGGTGAAAAAAAATTATGTTCCGTTGAACATCCCTCAGGACAGATGCATGTTTTAGCAGAGCTGGGAGATAAAAAAATCAAATCTACAGCTATTTTAAGAACGGCCCGAAAGCTATTTGATGGTATGGTATTTCCCCATCATGAGAGTGAGAAGGCTAATTGAAATCATGGATGCAGATTGGCTACCTTTTCACCCTAATCCTCGTAAACCAAAGTTTAAGGTACCCCAAGGTGCAGTAGATGCCCACTGCCATGTTTTCGGTCCAGCTGCTCGCTTCCCATTTGCTTCAGAAAGAAAGTATACCCCCTGTGATGCATCCAAAGAGCAATTATTTGCACTCAGAGATTTTTTAGGTTTTGAACGCAGCGTGATAGTGCAGGCGACTTGCCATGGAAAAAATAATGATGCCTTGGAGGATGCTTTGCTGAATTCAAATAATATGGCTAGAGGAATTGCCTCAGTTGGACCAGAAATCGATGATCAAACCCTAAAGCGCTTGGACCATGCAGGTGTCAGGGGCGTGAGATTCAATTTTGTAAAAAGGCTAGTAGATAACACGCCGAAAGATATATTCAAAGATATATCGAAAATGATCGCAGAATATGGATGGCACATTGTTGTATATGTCGAGGCACAAGACTTAGAGGACCTAATTCCCTTTTTAAAAGCACTTCCAACACGTGTAGTTTTTGATCACATGGCACGACCAGATGTGGCAAAGGGCACCAATAGTAAGGACTTTAATTTATTAATGAAGCTAATGGAAACAGAAAAGTTTTGGTGCAAAACAACTTGTCCTGAAAGGCTGACTAAAGTCGGACCAGAAGAAAACTATTCCGATGTTTTACCGTTTATGAAAAAACTTGTGGAAAACTTTCCTGACAGAGTTTTATGGGGCACGGATTGGCCTCATCCGAATATGAAGTCGCATATGCCTGATGACGGTCAGCTAGTGGACATCATAGAACTCTTTGCTCCAAAAGAGAAAACACAGAAAAAACTCCTGATTGATAATCCATTAGCTCTTTACTGGAATGATTGAACCAAATTAGCCCTTTTTAACTTTTGCTTTAAAAAGCATCATGCTAATGACGGCAACCAAAGAACAATGCCTGGAAAAGAAATTAAAACGGCGATGGTAAAAGCATCCGCAATAAAAAATGGAGTTACTCCTTTAAAAACATCTTGCACACTTAGGTCATCTCGGACACCGGCAACGACGAAGCAATTTAATCCAATAGGTGGCGTTATCAAACAGAACTCTGCCATTTTCACTACCAGTATACCAAACCATATCGCGCACATAGTGCCAGACATTCCAAATGCACTATCAGCGGCTGATACAGTTTCACCTCCATTTAGTGCCATAACAGCCGGGTAAACAACTGGTAGTGTTAATAGTAACATACCTATGGCATCCATGAACATGCCGAGAACAGCATATCCAAGTAATATGCAAACCAATATCAGTACAGGAGACATATCCAGCGATGTAATCCAAGATGAAAATGCATCTGGAAGCTTTGCAAAACCGAGGAAGCGAACATAGATTAGCACACCCCAAATAATGGTAAATATCATTATAGTTAATTTTGCAGTTTCTAGAAGAGCTTCTTTAAGCTGTTTTATGCGCATGCCTCTGTAAATAGCCATTAAAAAAACGATAAAAGCACCTATGGCCCCTCCCTCTGTAGGTGTTCCCCATGCATCACCGAATGGGTTATAAACGAAAAAAATTATTATTATTATAACGGCAACAATTGGAAAAGCTGGTGCTAGGCTTTCAAAGCGCTCTTTCCAAGTAAATCCGCTAACGGGAGGCCCAACGTTTTTAAAATAAAGAGCAATGCATACAATTAATCCGCCATAAACTAATGCTGAAACCGCACCTGGAATAAACCCAGCTAGTAATAATTTCCCTACGTCCTGTTCCACTATTATAGCATAGATTACAAGAATTGCAGAGGGGGGTATTAAAGACGCTAAAGTGCCACCAGCAGCAACAACACCAGCCGCAAATTGTTTGTTGTAACCTATTTTAAGCATCTCAGGAATTGCAATTCGTGCAAATACAGCAGCTGTTGCAACAGAGGCTCCTGATACTGCAGCAAATCCAGCGGTTGCAAAAACAGTTGATACTGCCAGGCCACCGGGTACCCAAGCAATCCATCGTTTGGCAGCCTCAAACAGAGCAGATGTCAACTTTGCATAATAGGCTAAATATCCAATTAAAATAAAAACGGGTATTAGACTTAACACGTGAGCGCTTACTTTAGAGTGAGGGGTGAGGCCTGCAACCTTGACGCTTATCTGAAGTGCTTTTAAAAAACGATTAGGATCATAATCAAACCCATTCCAACGAAGCCAAACCAAACCAATAAACCCAGCTAAACCCGCAGCAAATGCTACACGCATACCTAGAACAACAAGAAGTAACATTCCTCCGCTCACCCATAGACCTATAGTTATATTTTCCATCAACTAGATCTATCAATTGCATCGGTCTCAAGTTTTGCTTGTTGAGAGGCACTTAAGACTAAAGGTACTGCAGATGGTTGATCCAATCCAAATACTAAAGCTCTTGTATATCCAATAGCTTGTAAAAATAGACGAAGGGCCAGAACACTAAAAGCAAAGGGAACCACGAGCTTAGAAGGCCAAATAGGTAACCCAATATCAATAGAACTATCTCGGCTACAAAAAGGCCTGGCACAATCAAATGATCTATCGAAATGCACCCACGCACCCCATGTAAGTGCTAAGATGAGGACTAGGATAAGAACTATCGATAGCAATTCAAAGAGCCAAAGAGCCCGCCCTCTTAACAAAGAAACAA
>CACLZW010000004.1:75000-94803 GCA_902611475.1 uncultured Alphaproteobacteria bacterium | reverse complement strand
AGAATTAAAACAGATTAAGCCTTCACAGTATCTCGAAGGTACTATTGTAGAGATAAAAAACCTTTTTAAATCTATTCCTGCTCGACTAAAATTTTTGAAATCCGACAGAGCAGAAGGGATTTCCATTCTAGAGGTTGTGAAGAAATTAGCATTATCACACCCAGAGATTAGCTTTAAGCTTTATGAAATTAAAGATGAAGGAAACCCAAGAGAAATTCTATGGCTGGAAAAATCCGCAGACTCTAATGGCTTGAGCAAAAGAATACGAGAGGTGCTTAAAAATTCCTTCATGGACAATTCGCACCAAGTTGACTATGAAAGTGAAAAT
The DNA here is from genome assembly GCA_902611475.1 of uncultured Alphaproteobacteria bacterium. GTDB lineage: Bacteria > Pseudomonadota > Alphaproteobacteria > Rhodobacterales > Rhodobacteraceae > CACIJG01. The sequence continues at coordinate 94,475 of CACLZW010000004.1, read as the reverse complement.
GTAAAGGTTACAGGTTATATCGGTTCTCCCACCTTTATTTCTGGAAACGCTAATAGTTGCTATTTTTTTATAAATGGGCGGTTTGTAAGAGACCGGTCCTTGCTTAGCTTTACAAGATTGGCGTATGGGGATCTATTGGAAAAGAGCGGTTTTCCCTCTGCAATACTCTTTCTCAATGTTCCGAGTGAGGAAATAGATGTAAATGTCCACCCTTCAAAAATGGAAATCAAGTTCAAAAAACTCAATCACATTAGAACATGTCTTAAATCAGCGGTGCGCAAAAGTCTGAATGTCGAGAGGTTTAATGCAAGAAGCCACTTAAGCAAACAGGCCTACTCTTACTTCAGAAAAGATTCGAGTTTTAAAAATCGTCAGAGAACTGACTTTTATAGCAGTAAGAGAGAAAGCCTTTATCCAGGAGAAACACTGAATTTAGCGACCAGCGTTTATTCAAAAGATGATATTACTCACAAGAATGACCTTGCACAAAGCCCCGAGAATAATAAACTAGGTACACCAAAAGCGCATTTATTTAAGAATTTTATAGTTGCACAGAATGATAACGAGTTAGTTATAGTTGATCAACATGCAGCACATGAAAGAATTCTGTATGAAAAACTTAAGTCACAGAAACACAATCAAGGGATAGCTATCCAAGAGTTATTAGTCCCTGAAATAGTAGAATTTACTAGTGTTGAAGTGGATGCCATTATTGAAAAAAATAGCATTATGAAGCAATTAGGTTTAGAAATTGAAAGGTTTGGGCCAGCTTCAATATGTATAAGAGGAATACCCGCAGTGCTAGGAGATATTTGCCCAAAAACACTGCTTATTGATCTCTTGGATGATTTAGAAAATTTTGATCCTCTCGAGAGTTTAGAAAACAAAATTGATAAGGTTTTTTCTAGTATGGCGTGTCATGGGTCAGTAAGGTCTGGCAGACTACTAAAATATGAGGAAATGGATACTCTACTGAGAGAAATGGAAAATACGCCAAATAGTGATCAATGTAACCATGGTAGACCAACTTATTTAAAATTGGACTTAGAGAAAATAAATAAATTATTTGGGCGAACGTAATGAGTAGTATTGACCCATTAATATTTATTGCGTTATCAAGCGCTCTATTTTTTGTAGCAGGCTTTTTAGTATTTAGGCAATTTCGGCCTTCAGATAAGGGTGGGCAAGACAATAGTGAGGCGCTTAAAGAAGCTTTGAGAGATCTATCCGTGAATCAACAGCAGATTGTAGGAAGTATAAAGGTGATTACAGATACACAAACTACTTCGCAGGCAGCGATTATTAAACACGTTGAGAGTAGATTGGAGGAGATACAGCAATCAATATCCTCGTCGTTGTCGGGAAGTTCTGTAAAAACCGCGCAGACTTTAGGGGAGTTACAGCAGAGGCTACAAACTATAGATAAAGCTCAAACAAATATAGAAAAATTGTCAGGTGAGGTTTTGGGTTTGCAGGAAATTTTGTCCAATAAGCAGGCCAGAGGTGTTTTTGGTGAAATCCAGCTTAAGGATATCGTTAGTAAAGCTCTTCCGTCAGATGCTTATGATTTTCAATTTACTTTGTCTAACAGTAAAAGGGCTGATTGCATAATTTACCTCCCGGAACCTCAAGGTAACATAGTTATTGATAGTAAGTTTCCTCTTGAGGCGTATAACGCTATGATATCAAACACAACCGAAGTTGATAAGAGCAAAAATATACAATTATTCCAGAGCTCAATTAAAACTCATATAAAAGACATCTCTGAAAAATATATTATTGAAGGAGAGACCGCAGATGGAGCAATCCTGTTTTTGCCATCTGAGGCAATTTATGCTGAGCTTCACGCAAATTTTTCAAATTTGGTAAATGAAGGATTTGAGTCGCGCGTTTGGATTGTTTCACCGACTACTTTGATGGCAACATTAAATACTATGAGGGCTATTTTGAAAGACGAGAGATTGCGTCGTCACACTGGCCGAATTAGAGCAGAGTTAGACTTACTGTATAAAGATATGCTGCGTCTAGAGGGACGGATTACTAATTTAGATAAACATTTTACGCTTGCATCAAAAGATGTTGACGAAATAAAAATTTCAGCAAAAAAAGCATCCAAGCGGGTATTTAACATTGAGCGTTTTGAGTTTGAAAAATTATCACAATCTGACGCTAGAGATAAAGCAGATTTAACAGAAGCTGCAAAAATATTAGATGATGAAGGGCCGAAAAAAATAAAATTAATTTAAACAAGAAATGGGAGTAAAGAATGAAAAAACTAGTGTTATGTGGTTTGTTTTTTGCCATTCTATGTCTGCCTAGTTGCGGTACTGTTGGTGGAGCAATAAGCGGTTTGGGTGCTGACCTTGACATGGTAGGGGGCGCTATTGCAGGGTATTAAAACCCTTGAAAAGTGCCCGATATGCTAAAAACGCATGAATGATATGCGTCCTGCGCTATTCAAAAACAATCGAGTTACCCTTATGTTAGCGGAATTGGAAAGGGTGATATTATGACAAATTTGCAAAAAGGCTATCAATCGTTAACCTCTAGGGCAATGAAGGCCGAGATGTTAGAGCCGGATGTAGAGCTTAATTTAGCGAGGAACTGGCATCAAGATGGATGCGAGAAATCATTACATAGATTGGTTAATGCATATATGAGATTAGCCGTCTCTATGGCATCAAAGTATGTGAAATACGGTGTAGATACTAATGAATTAATTCAAGAGGCTGGGATAGGGCTGATGAAGGCAGCTGAAAAATTTGATCCCGAGAGGGGTGTACGATTTTCTACCTATGCCACTTGGTGGATTAAAGCTTCTATACAAGACTACGTGCTCAGAAATTGGTCCTTGGTAAGGACAGGCTCAACAGCCTCGCAGAAATCTTTGTTCTTCAATTTAAAGCGCGTAAGATCTCAAATAGAGCGTGAGTTTGATAGTTCAGGTGCATCAGTCGATTATGGTTCTCTCAACAAAATTGTCGCAGAAAAGATGGGAGTATCGCTTAGAGACGTAGAAATGATGGACACAAGACTATCAGGCGGTGACTTCTCTCTAAACTCACTCCAACAGGGAGAGGAAGGTAGAGAGTGGATTGAGACGATAGAAGACGAAAATTCTTATGGAGCCCACAAAGTTGAGAAAAATAAGGATGAGGTAATAGTGAGATCTTGGATTGCGGAAGCGATAGAGACTTTAAATGAGAGAGAAAAAACTATTGTCGTAGAGCGTAAACTTCGTGATAAACCCAGGACGTTAGACTCTATTGGTGGTGAACTGGGGGTATCTAAAGAGAGAGTAAGACAATTGGAAGCTGAAGCTTTGAAAAAGCTTAGAAAGCACTTCGAAACTCGTAAAGGTATAAGATCGGCGTCAATTATTTAGTCACAAAAGATTGAATGCTAAACGTTTTCCGCTTAACTTAGTTTAATATCTGGGAAAGTGAGAAAATGGATAAAATATTATTAGTAATATCGGGAGGAATAGCAGCTTACAAGTCTTTAGAGTTGATACGGCTTTTTAAAAAAGCTGGTAAGCAGGTAAAATGTGTTGCTACCGAGAGTGCCATGACTTTTATCACCTCTGCATCTATAGAATACTTATCTGGCAACTCATTGAGAACTAGCCTTGAAGATCGTGAACAAGAAATGAAAATGGGTCATATAGAGTTAGCAAGATGGCCCGACTTAGTTTTGGTGGCTCCAGCAACCGCAAACATCATTTCGTCCGTCGCTAATGGACTAGCAGCTGATCTTGCACAAACACTCTTGATGGCAACCACTAAGAAAATCGTTTTTGCCCCCTCAATGAATGTTAGAATGTGGGAAAATAAAGTATTTCAAAAAAATATTGAAACCTTGATATCAAATGGATACGAATTTTTGGGCCCTACTGAGGGTGAAATGGCCTGTGGTGAGTTTGGTATGGGTAGAATGATGGAACCACAACAAATTTTTCAATCCTTAGTTACGAAGTAGTAAAAAGTGTTGAAATCGAAAAAAATTCTAGTTACAGCTGGACCTACTCATGAATACCTAGATGATATTAGGTTTATTGGAAATAGAAGCTCTGGTAAACAGGGAGCCGAGATTGCAAAGTGTCTGCAGAAGCTTGAAGCGGACGTTACGTTGGTAATAGGTCCAGCAAATTTGGAGCTGGCTGGCTTAAGTAAGGTTATTAGAGTGGAAAGTGCTATGCAGATGAATGAGGCTGTTATTGAAACGGGGCCATTTGATATTGCAATATGCGCGGCAGCAGTTGGCGATTGGCGACCAAAAGAGAAAGCAAAAACAAAAATAAAGAAAAGCTCGATAGGTAAACCACATTTTTTGGAATTGGTAGAGAATCCAGATATTTTAAAGAACATATGCGTTGCTGAAAATAGGCCCAATCTGGTTATTGGCTTCGCAGCTGAGACTAATAATTTGTTAACTAATGCTAGATTGAAGTTGAAAAAAAAAGGATGTGACTGGATTGTAGCCAATAAAGTGACTGCTGAAAGTAATAATATGGGTGGTCAGGACAATGAAGTATTTATAATAAAAAAAAACGAAGAAATCAAATTTGCAAGACAGAGTAAAGAAGGGATCGCAAAGCTAATTTGTAGAAAAATAGTTGAGGAAATTTCAGGGTAGAATTTTTCATTTGTTATGGGTGAAATAAACTTTGTTATTTTCATGCAAATTTCATAAAGAGTTAAATTGTTGAGAATTTATAAATGGCTAGTCAGATAGATAATGAATATTTTGAACGCTATAAAAGGCATATTTTAATAAAGAATATCGGTGGTCAAGGCCAGAAAAAATTGAGACAAGCTAAGGTCCTTCTTATTGGTTTAGGGGGAATAGGGTCCACTGTTCTTCAACATTTAGCAGCTGCTGGAATTGGTAAAATTGGCTTAGTTGATCAAGATACTGTTGCACTTTCTAATTTACAGAGACAGACAATTTATAAATATGAAGATATTGGAAGAAAGAAAGTTAGTGTTGCATCAAATTTTGTTAAAAAACTGAATAAAAATGTCGAGATAGCTGAGTATAACTTTTTTTTAAGTGGGGATGGCACTACCAAAATAATTGGTGAATACGATGTAGTTTTGGATGGTACTGACAATTTTGAGACTAGAAAACTCATTAATAAGCTCTGTGTTGAGGAACGTAAACCTCTTATATTCGGAGGGGTATCTGGCTGGGAAGGTCTCGTGAGTTTGTTTGTTTATAAGAATAGTGCGTGCTTTGACTGCGTCTTTACCAGTTCCGAAACACGGTCTTCTTTTTTTGATTGTAGCTCAGAAGGAGTTCTGGGCGTAACTACCTCTTTGGTTGGGACCCTCATGGTAGCGGAGACAATTAAGCTCATATGCGAGACAGGGCAACTGCTAACAAATAAGCTCCTAATTTGTGATGCTCTAAACGGAGCGACAGAGGTTTTATATACAAAAAAAAGCGAAAAATGTAGTGCTTGTCAAAACGTCGTCTAGCTACAGCATACTTGGCACTATTTGATCAGGGGGGCGGTGACCATCCAAATATGTTTTTATATTAATTATTACTTTTTCCCCCATCTCTATTCTTCCTTCTAATGTAGAAGAACCCATATGAGGCAAAAGGAAAACGTTCTTCAAACTTTTAAAGTCAGAACCTATTACTTCTTCGCTATCATAAACATCAAGTCCAGCTCCTCCCAATCGCCCATCTTTCAGTTGTCTTACTAAAGCTTTCTGATCTATGATCTCTCCTCTAGAAATATTTACTAAATATGCGCTACGCTTCATTTTCCCAAGACATTCCGCATTTAGCAAATATAAAGAAGATGAATTTAGTGAGGCGCTAACAACTAAAATATCAACAACTGAAAGCATTTCTTCTAAATTTTCCCAGTATGTTGCTGATAAGCTTTTTTCAATGTTTTTGTGTAGGCGTCTCCTGTTATGGTAGTTTATATTCAGATCAAAAGCTTTTGCTCTCTTTGCAATTGCCTGGCCAATTCTACCCATTCCTAGAATACCCAGTTTTTTGCCCGTAATTCTCATCCCAATCATCGCGGATGGGCTCCAGCCTTTCCAGTTACCAGACTGCATCTCTTCGTGACCTTCTCTTAACTTTCTAGGAATTGCCAAAATCAGTGCCATTGTCATATCAGCTGTGTCAGTGGTTAAAACACTAGGTGTGTTAGTAACAATGATACCTCTTTGTAAAGCAGTTTTTATATCAATATGGTCATAGCCTGCTCCATAGTTTGCAATTAGCTTTAGTTTAGAACTTGCTGCACTCAAAATACTAGCGTCTATTTTATCACCAATAGTGGGTACAAGAATTTCTGCGTTTTTTACAGCTGATAATAGTTCTCGCTTACTTATGGGGTATTCTGCACTAGAGAGATCAACATTAAATAGCTCTTTCATTCTCTTTTCGACCCGGTCTTGCAACCTCCTCGTAATTATCACTTTGGGTTTTTTCATTGCTGTTGATTATGTGATCTTTTTTGGTATTTTTTTACTATGTGTATAACAATTAATAGAGATATATTATCTAATATCAAAACGTTTTCAAAAATATTTCTTACAATACTGTTAATTAATATGTTTCTCATAGTCAACGCTATGTCTGCACATAGTGCAGTTATAATTAGCAAAAAAACAGGACTTCCACTACCTAGGTTTGTATCTCTGAAAGGCAATAAAGTAAATTTGAGAAGAGGGCCCAGTTTAGATTATAAAATTGATTGGGTTTACCAAAGAAAACACTTGCCAGTTATGATTGTGAGTGAATTTGGTCACTGGAGAAAAGTAACTGATTTTGAAGGCTATACAGGCTGGATATATAAAGATCTACTCTCTGGATCAAGATATATTATTGTAAACGAGGAAGAAACTCTTTTAAGAAACAAAGCAGGTTTAGATTCTTTAGGTAAAGCAATTTTGAAAAGAGAAGTGATTGGAAAGTTAATCAAATGTGAGGGTTTATGGTGTTTCATAAGAATAAAAAATATGCGTGGGTATGTGCTTGCCGAGCATATTTGGGGGAACCAGTAAAGGTAAATTATACTAATTTATGGAAGAAAGCGATAGCCTCTGCCTCTAATGGTCTTTAGATGCCGTGGGTTTGTTGGGTCTGGTTCTATTTTTTTGCGTAGTCTTGTGATTTGTACATCAACATTTCTTTCATTAAGATCTTGTCTTCCCTGACTTAGATCTAAGCCATTGATGACCATTTCCCTACTAATTATTTTCTCGGGATTAAGCGCAAATAAATTTAATAGGCTAGCTTCAAGGTTTGTTAGCTTTATTAAATTGTTGTCTTGGTAGAGTTCTAGTCTTTGTAAGTCAAAGATTTTATTTCCAATATCAATACTCTTTCCAGATTTATTGGAACCTTTCTTTTCATTTCTTATTAATAGTCTTTCCAATCTAAGCAAGAGTTCTTTTGGCTCAAAGGGTTTCGACAGATAATCATCGGCACCTATTTCTAGACCAGAGATTTTGTCTTTGGACTCTCCTTTTGCGGATAGAAAAATAGCTGGGACACTTTTTTTCTTTCTGATGCTCTCCAACAAATCAAGGCCACTTTCTCCTGGCATCATTATGTCTATCACTAATAAATCAAATTCAAAGTAATCTAAAAGACATCTAGCCTCTGTGGAATTCCTTGCACTTGATATTAGAAACTCATTTTTGCTCAAATAAGCACTGAGTAAGGATAAAATACGTTTATCATCATCAACGAGCAATAAATGTGCTTTGTTTCGAGGCAAATTAATCCTCCTTCAATAAACTTTGAGTGGCTTTATCTTTTTACCAATATCATTATAATATATTTATTGCACAGGAAAGTTTACATGACCCCAGAATCAAATTCTGGAAAAATTTCGAAAATTTCTGTATGCAGAGTTTAGTAAAAGAAGTGAGGTAACTTTTAATGGTTGATTCTTATGAAAATTTAAAGGGGAAAATATGGATTGATGGGGAGCTAGTGGAATGGCATGAAGCGAAATTCCACTTACTCACTCATGCACTTCATTATGGTTCATCTGTATTTGAAGGTGAAAGAGCTTACGGGGGAAAAATATATAAAAGTTACGAGCACTCGGTGAGATTGAGAAAGTCTGCAGAGTATGTCGATATGGAAGTCCCTTATAGTGCTGATGAACTTGAAATAGCGAAAAATCAAGTTCTTAGCGCAAATCGACAAAAAAATGCTTATGTACGGGCTGTGGCATGGCGGGGGTCCGGTCCCGATATGGGCGTAGCTTCTTCTAGAAACCCTGTCAGGGTTGCAGTTGCGTCATGGGAATGGGGAGCTTATTATGGAGACGCCAAAATGAAAGGTGCAAAGCTTGATATTTCAGATTGGAAAAGGCCAAGTCCAGAGACAATACCTTGCTTTGCAAAAGCATCTGGACTGTATATGATTTGTACAATGTCAAAGCATGCAGCGGAGGCTAAAGGGTGCTCGGACTCGTTAATGTTGGACTATAGAGGTTACGTAGCAGAAGCAACGGGCGCAAATATATTTTTTGTAAAAGACAATAAAGTACACACTCCGAAGCCAGATTGCTTTTTAAACGGGATCACTAGACAAACAGTCATTGGAATTCTTGAAAAAGCTGGAGTCGAAGTTATTGAAAGACATATCGAACTCTCTGAGCTGGAGGCTTTTGAGCAGTGCTGGTTAACCGGGACGGCAGCCGAGGTAACGCCGGTTGGACAAATAGATCAATTTAATTTTGAGGTCGGCGAACTAGCCAAGCAAGTCGCTAATAAATATGAAAAAGAAGTAAGATCTTAGGGGACATTGCCTGCGGTTTGGAAAATTTGATTTGAGGAAAATAATAATTGATACCGATCCTGGTCAGGATGATGCGTTAGCAATGATGACTGCTTTCGGTGCGAAGAAAGATTTAAATGTCTTGGGCGTTACGTGTGTGGCCGGGAACGTGCCCTTAGGCCTGACTTCTGTAAATGCACTCAAAATATGCGAACTAAGCGGTTTTTTTAGTGTCCCGGTATTTAGGGGTAGTCCTGCTCCACTGGAGAGAAAATTAATAACTGCTGAGCATGTTCATGGAAAAACAGGACTTGATGGAACCGATCTATCGGTTAAAAAAAAACAACTTGAGCCGACAGATGCAGTGGATTTCATAATTGAGTGCACAGAAAAATATAAAGATGAAAAAATTACCATTTGTGCTCTTGGTCCACTGACAAATGTAGCAAAAGTACTCAAAAAAGATTCTGTTTTGACTGAGTCCATAGAAGAGATTGTATTAATGGGAGGGGGCTTTTTTGAGGGTGGAAATATTACTCCTGCGGCAGAATTCAATATTTACGTGGACCCAGAGGCAGCAAAAATAGTTTTGGAAAGTGGCCTGAAGATAACAATGCTTCCCTTAGACGTTACACATAAAACACTGGTCCAAAGAAATTTTCTTGAGAAATTGCGTAAGTCTGGAAAGAATAGTGCTATACAAGCTGCTAAGCTTTTAGATTTTTTTGAAAGATATGATGTAGAAAAATATGGAAGTCAAGGTGGTCCTTTACATGATCCTAATGTGATAGTGTACTTACTTAATCCAGAAATATATGGTGGAAGATTAGTCAATGTTGAGGTTGAAGTAAATTCAGAATTAACAAGGGGCATGACAGTTGTGGATTGGTGGAATGTAACTGACCGTCCACCTAATGCATTCTACATTAACGAAGTAAAGGAGAATATATTTTTTGAAACCGTATTGAACAATGTACTTAATTTAGAAATATAATTCCGAAGAAATAAAATCCAAAAGGAGAAAAAGCTGAAAAATAAAGAGAAAGAAAATGGATTAAAGCCCAAAATACATGATAAGCACTCTGCTAAAGATCTACTTAACTTTATAAAAAAAACTTTGAATCAAAACAAAGCAATGGACATAGCTGAAATTAATGTAGATCAAAGCTTTTCCGAATTTGAAAAAATATTAATTGCTTCGGGATCTTCTAATAGACAAGTTATTGCTTTAGCCGAGAAGGTACAAGAAGGTGTTAAGGGTTTTTTCCACATAAACTGCAAAGTAGAGGGTAAGGAGAATGCAGATTGGGTTTTGCTAGACTTTGGTGCAGTGATTGTTCACATCTTCAAACCAGAGGTAAGAGATTATTACCAGATAGAAAAAATGTGGAAAGGGCATCTTACGCAGATCTCGAGTTAGTTTTATAAAAATGAAAATAATAATAGTTGCACACGGTAAGATAAAAAAAGGACCTGAACTTGAGCTAATATCAGACTACGTGACACGGTTTAATAAGCAATTTAATAACGATTTTTTGACTTCTTTAAAGATCTCGGAGTCAAATGAGGTCGAAGAAATCTTTAACACAAAAGTGTCAAAAATGTTGGATCGCAAGGAGACAATGGTGTTACTTGATAAAAGTGGTGAACATCTAGACTCAGAAGGGTTTGCAAAACTCTTAAACACATTTTCAGAGAAGGGTGTTAATCAGATTTCTTTTATTGTTGGAGGATCAGGGGGATTTCCAAAACTACTTACTTCAAAAGCTAAAAAGATTTTGGCAGTTTCCAAAATGGTCTTTCCCCACAAAATTGCTAGACTGATCCTCGTTGAACAGCTTTACAGAGCTAAATGTATCATAAATAGACACCCCTACCATAAGGCATGAAGCTTCTATGTATAAGGCTAAAAAGAAATCTATTGTATTGTGTATCCTCGATGGGTTTGGATTAAGAGAAAAAAAAAGAGGGAACGCAGTATTCTTAGCAAGCACACCAAATATAGACCGACTTCTCAGAAATTATCCCAATAGTACTTTAACAACATTTGGTAAAGAAGTTGGTCTGCCAGAAAATCAAATGGGAAATTCTGAAGTTGGCCACATGCATATAGGCGCGGGAAGAATAATTCAAAGTATGTTGCCAAGGATTAATGATGCGATAACCAGTGGGGCTTTAATTAACAATAATGATTTATTAGAAATACTATCGGATACAAAGTTAAGTGCAGGTGAAACTCATATTGCTGGACTGATCTCGGATGGAGGTGTTCATGGACACGCTAAGCACCTTAAAAGTTTGATGAAGCTCGCCTCAAAAAAAAGTTCAAAGGTCAACTTGCATTTATTTTCTGATGGTAGGGATGTTGAAACAAAAACTAGTCTTCACGATTTGAGTAAATTGATCTCCGAACTTCCCTCAAATGTAACCATCGCAACACTTATGGGACGATATTATTCCATGGATAGAGATAAACGTTGGGATAGAACTCAGAAAGCCTATGAGGCAATTGCAAATGGTGTAGGCAAGAAGTATAGAGATCCAATGAAGGCCATCAAGGACTCTCATGACAAGGGAGTGACAGATGAATTTATAGAGCCGGTTATATTTAGCGAGTACAATGGCATAAAAGGGATAGAGGATAGTCTGATTTTCTGTAATTTTAGAGCTGACCGAGCAAGACAAATCTTACACGCACTGACCGATAAGAATTTTAAGAGTTTTTCACGTCCTAATGGAAAAATGTTTAATAAAGCAGTTGGTATGATTGAGTATGATACTGATTTTAAGAGAAAATTTAATGTGCTTTTTGAAAAACAAGAGATAAAAAATGGCCTTGGAGAGTGGGTAAGTCGAAATGGTCTCAAGCAATTTCGAATAGCAGAGACAGAAAAATATCCACATGTTACGTATTTTTTAAATGGTGGAAGCGAATATGAATATGAGGGTGAAGAAAGATCTTTGGTACCAAGTCCACAAGTTAAAAGCTATGAACAAAAACCACAAATGTCAGCGGAAGAAGTATGTAATAATCTTATATCTGCACTGGAAAGAAACTCTTTCGATTTGCTTATTGTAAATTTTGCCAACCCTGACATGGTAGGACATACAGGGAGTTTGAGTGCAGCAAGAGTAGCAGTTGAAACCGTGGACGAAATGTTGGGCAAAATATGTACTTGTTTAGATTCGGTTGGTGGAGAAGCATTGATAATTTCTGATCATGGAAACTGCGAACAAATGTACATTGGAGACACAGAAAATCCACACACGTACCACACACTAAATCCTGTTCCTTGCATACTATATAGTGATAGGGAAAAAGTAAGTATAAGTTCAGGCTCGTTAATAGATATAGCTCCAACAATATTGGAGTTATTGGGCAAAGAGAAGCCTAAGCAAATGACTGGCAAATCACTTCTTCAGTGTTACGATTGATTATTTGATTTATCTAAATAACTCAAGTAAAACAACAGTGCGAACTGTTCTGAGTTCCTTTTATTTAATAAAATAGAAAAGAGAAGATTAATAATGTCAAATTCAATGAGTAAGTATCTGGTAATTATTTTATTTTTTTTGAGCTTTTTTACGCTTAATCCCGTCCTGTCTAAAGAAAATAAAAAGGAGACCTATGAGCAGCTAGATCTTTTCGGCCAAGTTTTCGATCTAATAAAGTCCAAATATGTCGAAGAAGTAAAAAGCAAGGAATTAATAGAGGCAGCAATAAATGGAATGTTGTCTTCTCTGGACCCTCACTCAGGCTTTTTAGCGCCAAAAAGTTACGACGATATGCAAGTTGATACCAAAGGATCCTTTGGAGGTTTAGGAATTGAAGTTACTCAACAAGATGGTTTCGTAAAAGTGGTATCACCTATGGACGATACACCAGCCTTTAAAGCAGGGGTATTAGCTGGTGACTTTATCACATTTGTGGATGACAAGCCGATGCTTGGCCTAACTCTATCTGAAGCCGTGGATATAATGCGTGGTCCTGTCGGCTCATCTGTTAAGTTAACCATCGTTAGAGAAGGTTTAGAGGATCCAATTGAAGTTCTAGTAACAAGAGCGGTAATTAAATTAACAGCAGCAAAGGTAAGAACAGAGAATGACATTGTAATTATGAGAGTAACCACCTTTAATGAACAAACTATTCCAAACCTTGACGAGGGCATAAAAAAGGCAGTTGAAAAATTTGGTGAAGCGGAACCAAAAGGGTTTGTACTTGATTTGAGAAATAACCCAGGAGGTTTGCTATCTGTAGCCATATCCGTTACAGATCTTTTCCTAGACCAAGGAGAGATTGTGTCAACGAGAGACAGAGAGGGTAAAGGAGAGCGTTATAAAGCTTCCAAAGGTGACATTGCAGAAGGAAAACCTCTTGTTATTCTTATAAATGCAGGCTCAGCATCAGCATCAGAGATTGTTGCTGGAGCCCTTCAGGATCATCGCAGAGCTATTGTTTTGGGAACTAAGAGTTTTGGAAAGGGTTCAGTTCAATCAGTGCTTCCAATGGGCCAAAGTGGTGGTATTAGACTTACCACGGCGAGATATTATACGCCATCAGGTAGGTCTATTCAGGCACTCGGAGTGACGCCCGATGTTTTCTTAGAGTTCAAAAGAGTTGAGAAGAACGAAGAGGAAAATAGGAAAACGTTTTCAGAAGCTGACCTTGAGGGCGCCCTAAGTAATGATAGTTTAACAGAGGCTGAAAAAGAGATGCTGAGAAAAGAGGAGATGAGTTTTCAAGAAACAACCAAAAGAAGAAATAAGGATAACCAAATAGCTCATGCGATTGATTTGATAGAAGGCCTATCAGTCTATTCCCTGAAAGAATGATTAATACACTACCATACCGGTTAGGCGTTGGCTTAGTGATTATAAATGATCAATCAAAAATTTTCACGGGACGCCGCCTAGATAGCAGTAAGGCATGGCAGATGCCGCAAGGAGGTATTGATGATAATGAAATTCCCATAGAAGCGGCCTTTCGAGAAATGTTTGAGGAGACAGGTATAGAAAAGAGCAAAGTGTCTCTTCTTAAACAATCTAAGATTTGGTATCGCTATGACCTACCCAAAGAAATACAAGGTAAGTTCTGGGGAGGAAAATTCAGAGGCCAAAGTCAGAGGTGGTTTTTATTCCGATTTAATGGATCTGATAAAGACATAAACATACATACAAAATATCAAGAGTTTTCAGATTGGAAATGGTCAAAAAAAACCGATATGCTCGAAACTATAGTTCCTTTCAAAAAGGCTCTCTATCAATCTGTTTTTAAAGATTTTGAGTTAGATTTTAAAAATTAATCCAGTTGCTCGGATTTTATCAAAGGAAAAAATATATTATTCGAGTGAAACCCAAGCCAATTTTCGTCTCTATAGGTAGTCTCGGTACAAAAATCAATCAGCCGGTAAAAGCTTTTTCTGTCAATTTTAGCAAATAGGTTCGTTCTCACATTTACGTATGGTTGAGGCTCATTATTGGACTCTTTGAATAAAATTTTGAACTGATTATTTTCTTCTAAATAGGTAAAGTCTCCTATGTTAGTTGTAAATTTAAAAAGCGCTATTTTTCCTTTGTTAATTATATCAATATCTGTAGCTATAAATGGTACATCTTCAACTGTAATTCCAACTTTCTCAACTGGTGTTACCAAGTAATATTTATCTTTCTCTTTTTTTAAAATATTTGCGAAAAGCTTTATAAGTCTTTCTCGTTTTATCTCTGACTTTTCGTAAAACCAACGTCCATTTGAGTCAACGTGAATATCAAGGTTTCCACAAAAAGGTGGATTCCATAGGTGAACTGGTGCTGGTTTGCTTCCCTTTATATGTTTCGCTACGTTCTTTTCAAAGTCACTCGGTTGCATATATCAATGGAAGTTTAAATTTCCTCTTGAAAGTTGATCGATGCGTGTAACTCCCATAAGTTTCATGTCTCTTTCTATCTCGTTTCGAAGATTAGAAAGTGCTTTTTCCACACCCTTTTGTCCAGCAGCTGCCAGCGCATATAAATATAGACGACCTCCAGCGCAAGCTTTCGCTCCTAACGATAAAGCTTTGAGCACATGTGTCCCTCTTTGAATACCTCCCTCACAGATAACGTCGGTTTTGTCGCCAACAGCGTCAACGATTCTTGCCAACTGATCGAATGGAGATACAGCGCCATCTAATTGTCTTCCACCATGATTTGATACTATAACCCCATCGCATCCTATATCCACGGCTTTCTTTGCATCCTCAACACTAACGATTCCTTTTAGAGCAAAAGGCCCATCCCAATTTGATCTCAGCTGTTCGGCATCTTTCCAACTCATCGTCTGGTCTAGCATGTTTGAAAAATAAGAGCCAATAGATGTTACGGCACTTGTTCCTTCGTCAACATGGTTCTGAAGGTGTGGCAGTTCAAATGCTGGGGAGGTGAGAAAATTGAATAACCATGAAGGCTTTATTGCGAAGCTAAGCATGCTATTAAAGTTAAGTTTTGGAGGAATAGTGAATCCTGTTTTCAAGTCTCTTTCTCTATTCCCTCCTGTAATCGTATCAACAGTCAATGCTAATACATCGAATTTAGCTTTTTTTGCTCTTTCAAGCATATATTTGTTTAAACCACGGTCCTTATGAAAATAAAACTGAAACATTTTTGGGCACTCTGATATTGATGATATTTCATCAACACTTACCGTGCTTAAAGAGGACACGCCAAACATTGTATTAATTTTATTTGCAGCTTTAGCAACTGCCCGTTCCCCTTGGTAATGAAAAAGTCTCTGAACGGCCGTAGGAGAGCAATATACTGGCATAGAAATTTTCTTGCCAAATATCGTCGTGGACATATCAATATCTTTCACAGACCTTAATACGCTAGGTATTAGGGACACTGAGTTGAAACTCTCGGTATTTCTTGCATATGTGAGTTCATCATCTGCGGCGCCATCGATATAATCGAAAATAGGTCTGGGCAACCTTCTTTTGGCGAGCTCTCTAAAATCTTTGAAGTTGTTACAATTATTCAGGTTCATCTATTGAAATCTTGTAGTCAGCCTTGTCGAGCCTTAAACCTGCGTTGCACTTTGTTGATCACATAAACCTTGCCTCGTCTCTTTACCACTCGGCAGTTTCTATGGCGTTGTTTCAATGATCTCAATGAGTTTCTTATTTTCATATTTCTCTCCGAACTTGATCTTCTAAAGATAATTCACAAAAAAACAACATTTTTTTTTGGTGGGCGTAACTGGGATTGAACCAGTGACCCCTTCGATGTCAACGAAGTGCTCTCCCGCTGAGCTATACGCCCCTATTGTTTTTTCTATATAAAAAGTCTAAGAAGGGTCAAGGTTTAAATTAATCAAACCAGATCTTTTTTGTTCATGATATGAAGCCATATAAACTCTCATTACCTCTAAATCAAACAAATTGCATACTATTCAACTCACCTCATAGTGGTAGTATTTACACAGATAAATTCATGCAACTGACTGATTTATCATTACGTACTTTAAGATCATCTGAGGATCTGTTTGTAGATCAGCTCTTTTCTCCGGTGGTCGGCTTAGGGTCACTATTGCTTTCAGCAAAATTTCCAAGGTCATTTATTGATCTAAATAGAGATTGTGAAGAGTTGGATCCATTATTAATCGAAGATCTTTTATCATATAAAGATACACTTAAAGTATCGGCAGGTCTAGGAGTGATACCACGTGTCGTTGCGGACCAAAGGCCAATTTACAATCACAGACTCTCAATTGACGATGCCAATGAAAGACTTCAAGGTTTTTACTTCCCATATCATGACAAGCTAAAATCACTGATAAAACAAACAGAGGCCTCATTTAAAAAAGTTATACTTTTAGATTGTCACTCAATGCCTCTGAGCTCAGTGAATTTAGCTAGTAAAAAAGATCCAGTGGAGGTTGTCCTTGGCGATTGTTTTGGTCGTTCTTGTGAACATGAAATTGTAGTTGAGTTGAAGACTTTATTAACGGAGGTGGGATTTAAAGTCAGCCTAAACAATCCTTTCTCCGGCGGTTTTATCACTAGAAATTATGCAAGTCCCTCAAACAATATACACGTTGTGCAGATTGAGATTTTGCGATCACTTTACAGTCATGAAAAACAGCAAATAAAAAACAATGAATTTGCAAAAATCCAAAAAAGACTCATAGATGCAATTGAAGAGTTTATTAAGCGTTTTGCGGATTAGTTATTCAAGATCTGTATTTTTATTTCCTCATACGCAGCAACGGGATCCTTTGCCTGATAGATAGGTCTTCCAATAACAAGATGTGAAGCTCCCATGTTAAGGGCATCATAAGGTGTCGCGACACGTTTCTGATCATCGACGGCGGAGTTGGCTGGTCTTATACCTGGGGTAACAATAATCTTTTGCATACAAAGAGGATTTTCCCTGATTATTGACAATTCCTGAGGTGAAGCAATTACCCCGTCTGCTCCTGCTAAGATTGCTTTTTCAGCTCTACTACAAACTAGAGTCTGAATTTCTCCAGGTATGATTAAATTTTGATCTAGATCTTTCCTATTTAGACTTGTCAGAAATGTAACCGCGAGTATTTTGGTAATACTTGTTCCTCGGCCTTCCACAGCGGCTTTGATAACTTGTGGGTCACCTTGAACCGTTAAAAAATCAAATTTAGCCTCACACAGCCCACTCACTGCGTTTTTTATAGTATTTGAGATATCGAATAATTTTAAATCTAAAAAAATATGAAGGCCTCGTTTTTTTAGCTCATAAGCAAGTTCTAGGCCGCCCCTACCAATCAAACCTAATCCAATTTTGAAAAAATTTGCGTATCCATCTAAGCTTTCAACAAGTGCCAGTGCCTTATCGCAACTTTCGAAATCTAAAGCTACGATTATTTTATCTTTGTTACCCATTCTTTGAAAAATATCAATCTTACGGTTGTATATCAAGAATAAGACCACATCTATAAGTGGTATAGAAGGGAATTTTAGCCGTATGGAATTGGAACAATATACTGATAAAGCAAAAGAAACAATGGTTGACGCTATGGAAAGTGCTAGAGCACTAGGCCATCAGACGATTACCACAGTTCACGTAATGAAAGCTATTTTACTAAATAATAAAAAGAGGTTTAGAAAGCTGATTGAATTAGTAGGTGGAAACTATTATTGGGTCTTACAAGAGGCCGACAAAATATTAATTTCCCTCCCCAGAGTTGAAGGACATAAGAACCTTTTTATAGATGCAAATATGTCTGAATCAATAAAGAATGCAGAGAGCTATGCACAAAGGTTTGGTGACAAGTTTATTGGTCTAGAGGCCTTATTTTTAGGAATTGTCCTGGGTAAAAGTGAAATCTCCAAAAAACTAGTCAACAAAATGAAAGATATTAATCAGCTAGAAGAGTTAGTAACTGCAGAAAGAAGAGGGAATAAGATTGAAAGCCAGAGTCACCAAGAAGGTGATAATATTCTAGATGATTACACCGTAAATTTAACGAACAGAGCCTCTGAGGGTAGTATTGACCCTATTATTGGCAGAGATGAAGAGATCCGTAGGACTATCCAAGTTTTGAGTAGAAGAACCAAAAATAACCCAATTTTAATTGGTTTTCCCGGAGTTGGGAAAACTGCAATCGCTGAAGGGCTCGCACTTCGAATAGTTAGAGAAGATGTTCCAGAAGTCTTATTGGACAAAAAACTTCTCTCCCTTGACATGGGGTCTTTAGTAGCTGGTGCAAAATATAGAGGGGAATTTGAAGAGCGATTAAAGAGTGTCCTTCAAGCCATTGAGAGAAGTAAAGGAGAAATTATTCTCTTTATCGATGAAGTTCACCTTCTAGTGGGAGCAGGGAAGTCAGAAGGCTCGATGGACGCTTCAAACCTTCTGAAACCAGCATTAGCGAGAGGAAGTTTAAGATGCATAGGAGCAACAACGCTGGATGAGCATAGAAAATATATAGAGAAGGATGCGGCATTGGCCAGAAGGTTTCAGCCGGTTATGATAACCCCACCCAATACAAAAGAGTGTTTATCGATATTAAGAGGTATAAAAGACAAATATGAAGTGCATCATGGTGTTTCAATAAGCGACAGCGCCTTGACAGCTGCAGTAAAAATGTCTGATCGTTATATCACTGATCGATTTTTGCCCGACAAAGCAATTGACTTAGTAGACGAGGCCTGCCGCCAAGCTTAAAATGGAATTGGGTAGCAAGCCAATAGAGTTGGAGGATTTGGAGCGAGAGATTCTCCAAAAAGAAATTGAACGTGAGGCACTAAAAAAAGAGAATGATTTTGAGTCGAGGGCTAGGCTTACAGAATTGATGAACGATATAAAGATGCTTTCACAAAGATCAAATAAATTAAATGAACAGTGGAAAACAGAAATAGTGAATGTAAAGGATCTAAGCTCCAATAAAGAAATGCTTGAAAAATTTAAGTCAGAGCTGGAGGAATCGAAGAGAAATGGAGATCTTCAACGCGCGGGTGAGTTGACTTACTCCGTAATTCCTAAATTAGAAATGGAGATTAGGGAGGCCGAAAGACGATCCCTGAACGCGAAGCAAATTAACCCTGAAAGAGTTTCAGAGGATCATATAGCAAATGTCGTATCAAAGTGGTCAGGTATACCCGTTGAAAAGCTCTTAGGAAGCGAGAAGTCCAAATTAATGGATATGGAAGAGTTGCTTTCACAAAGTGTTATTGGACAAAAGGAACCGGTGGAATGCG
>CACLZW010000004.1:0-67500 GCA_902611475.1 uncultured Alphaproteobacteria bacterium | reverse complement strand
TGCGGATATTAAAAAAATGGTGTTCAAACAAATTACCACTGGATAGGTTTGATCCAAAAGAATTAATAAAAACAATAAAAAAATATAATATAAATGTAGACACTAACTACATGATTGGTTTCCCAGATGAAACAAGAGACGAAATATTCGAAACAATAGAATTTGGTAAAAACATGATGGACTACGGTATCGACAGTTCAAACTTCTTTCTAGTAATGCCTCTGCCAGGGACACCTCTATTTGATTATTGCATTGAAAATAATCATTTGCCTAAAGATTATAACCCTGACAATTTTCAATGGACCAAGGCAAATCTAGACAACATTTGCGTTGGGAAAAAAGAATTGGAAGCGATCAGAGATCAAGCTTGGGAAGATTGTAATTCCGACGCATGGAAAGAAGTTAGAAAAAGTTGGGCTGCATTGGAGAGTTGAGATCAAAATAGGTATAATGTCCTGCCATATAGTAAAGCATAAAAGCTGTCGCCAACCTTAGCGTCCTACAAAAGGACCAAAAATAGTGATCTAGTTTATAAATCATCCGACCTAGAGTTCCTACCCTCAAATATTATCACAAAATTCAAACGTTTATTAACTCAAAATCTCTATCATTCATCAGTTGGTCTTTGAATTACAGCGCTATTAAATGATATTTTTAAGAAAGTTTTTAAAATCTTCAGGTGTATCAGTATCTGTTACAACCGCAGGGTCATTCATCTCTAAAAGGTTAATTGCGGCAGGGTGTTGACTGAACAGGACCCTCCCTCCCACATCGCCTTCTAGGTTAGATAGATCGTGGAAAAAGGATCTACCCCAAATAATGGGGTTGCCTTTTTGGCCCTTGAAAGAAGGTATAGTTATTTTTGATTTCCTATTATCAGTAAGAAGATGCTCTTCGATGATACTGTTTATGTGCCTCGACTTTATACCTGGTAAGTCACCTAACATTATCAAAAGATCACTGTAGGTGGAGTCTAGACCGTTAATAGCTGCCCTCAGAGAACTTGCTTGACCCTCTTTCCACAACGGATTTAAGATTAGACTAATATTTAAGTCTTTTATAACATCCGCTACTTTATCGGACTGATAGCCAAGAACTATAGAGCATGTGTCAAGGTCGCTTTTTAGCATTTCGATGGCTGTGTTCCTAATTAAAGGAGCAGTACCAATATTCCTCAGTAGTTTATTATCCCTTCCCATTCTAGTGGAGTTTCCAGCGGCTAAGATAACTCCCATAACTTTTTTTTCGCGCTTGCTAACGCTTTTCGCTAACGCTCTAGGTAATGGTCGGGATGCAATCTCCATTAAAAGACCACCAGCCCCCATGTCGGCTAGTTCTTCTCTATTAATAGGAATATCTGCCATTAATAATTGCAAAACCCAGTCAAAGCCATTTAATTTTGGTGATCTTGCACATCCTGGCATGCCTATAATCGTAGTGTTGCCAACTTTACCAATCAAAAGAAGGTTTCCTGGATCTACTGCTAAACCATATTGAATTATTTCACCTCCTTCCGACAAGATTGCTTTCGGAATATAATCGGACCGGTCAGTTATGGCTGAAGCACCACTTATCAGCAATATCTCTGGACCATTCTTTATAGAAGATCTTATAGCGGAGCGAAGTGTATCGTAATCATGACTAATTAACTTTTCTTTGTTAAGTGAACACCCTAATGCTTCTAATCGAGCTTTTGTAACGTTTGCTGTGGCTGTAAAGATGGATTTTTTTTGCCATTCAAATGATGTTTGGATTAAGCTTACTTTCTTTTTATTCAAACTATGTGTTTTAAAAAGCTCATTCTTAGCCAGTATGGAAATAACTTGGTCTACATATTTTTTTTGCGTGAAAAAAGGAATGATTTTTAAAGTAGCTATTAGGTCATTTTTTGCCAGAAGCTGATTATGTTCAACTATTGAGAAAGCAATACTCTCGTCTACTAGGTTCACTTCTTTTATAAAATCTCTGTCATACCTTACCAGACAAAGGGACTGACTTTTGAAGTTAACTCTACCTGTTGACGCTTTTTCCGCATATATGTGATTTTTATCGATGGCGGAACTTATGGCTTCGGCAGCTACATCTTCATGTATGTCATCATTGTCTGGCACCGCACAAAGAATATTCTGTACATCACCCTCTTTGAAATAGTCTACAATCTCACTGGTCATGAAGGTGCCTTTTGAAATTATTTTTCCTGGCAAGTTATAGGTTTGTGCTATGACTGAGCCGAGACTTTCTTGTGGGTCTAAACCTAAAATCTTCATTTAGGTTTCGCCACGCCAGTCTCTTATTAATTCAGCCAGTATTGACACGGCTATCTCGGCAGGATTTTTTGCGTTTATATCTAGTCCTGCAGGACCATTAATTCGACTAAGCTGTTCGTCGCTAATTCCCTGTTTCTGCAATCGAGCCCTTCTACTGGCATGGGTCTTCTTACTTCCCAAACAAGATATCGAAAACAAGGGACTATTTAATGCAATAAGTAATGCAGGGTCATCAATTTTTGGATCATGGGTTAAAGTGACCAAGCAATCATTCTCATTTAAACGAAATTTCTTGAGAGCGTCATCTGGCCAGTCATTCATAATCTTAACATTTGGAAAACGTTCATTTGTTGCGAAGTGGCTTCGTGGATCAATTAAAACAGTGTCAAACCCAGCTTCCTTAGCCATTGTTATTAAATATTGGGTAATATGAACGGCGCCAACTATAAATAATCTTGGTTTGGGTATCAACTTTAATGGAAGGCAATCATCATTTGAGCTTAAGCTCTTACTTTCAAAGATTTCTCCACGGCGAAAATCACATTCTATTTGGAAAATGTCTCTATTCACATTAGCCGAATTAAGTCTTTCAAACAAACTAGCTTGTATTTTTTTTCGTGGACAAACAAAGACTGAGATCTTGCCTCCACAAGACAGTCCAACCGACCAAGCGTCCTGATCTGCAACACCAAAATCTAATATCTCGGCCGAGCTTTCAGCAAGAATTTTTTTAGCGCTGAAAATCACCGAACCTTCTACACAGCCCCCCGATACAGATCCAACAATATGACCATCGTCTCTAATTAGCATCATACTACCAACTTGCCTAGGTGATGAACCCCATGTTTTTACTACAACAGCGAGAGAGAAATCTCTCTTCTCTTTATCCCAAATGTGTGCTGTGTTAATTACGTCGATATCTATATCTGAAACCCTCAACTTGTAAGCTCCCTCTCTCTATTCAAAATTCGTGCTCTCCAATTTAAAAAATCTATTTCTCCTCTGGTTTTTCGAGCAAGATAAAATGTCAAGTTTTCGATGCTTTCCAGAGAATGTATGGGAAGTAATGCATCAACATTTTTCAAAATTCTTTTTATTGAAACACTTTTTGGTAAAAATTTCTTGTATCTAAGAAGAGGGTTTAGCCATACAAGATGTTTACAGTTTTTTTTAAGTCTTTCCATTTGTGATAGTAAGTCACTTTCATGATTTTTATCTAAACCGTCGCTAATAAAAAGTACAAGAGCACCGGAAGTAGGAGTGCGTCTTACCCAAGTTTTATTAAATTCAAAGATACTGTCTCGTATTCGAGTTCCTCCCGCCCAGTCATCAGTAACTTTCGAGATTTTTTGAAGAGAATCGTCAATATCTTTGTTTTTCAATAAATTAGTTATATTTGTTAGTTTTGTCCCAAATAGAAATACAAAGCAGTTTCTATGCTTTTGCATAAGATTATGCACAAAATGTATGAGCATTTTTGAATAATTCTCCATAGATCCCGAAATATCAATCAAGAAAATAATTGGGCGACCCTTTTCTTTTTTTCTCATAAACTTAGGCAGGACCATTCCCAAACTTTTTGCACCCTCCTTCAGGCCAAGTCGAACTGACAATTGTGGGCCCATTTTCCTTGGTTCAAATCGCCGAAATGGTTTTTGAGGCAAGTGTATTGACAAATTTCGAATGACATCGGTTGCTTGGCGAAGCTCATTTTTCGACATGGTGCCAAAGTCTCTAGACTTGTTTAGCTGTATATCTGAGGCGGAACCAGATGTATCGAAAATTATATTGTCTTCAAGTTCGTCTAATTTTTTAATTTTCTCTGTCTTTGGTAAGTTCTCTCTGATTCTTTGAGCAAGCTCTTCTTTTTGCTCCTCTTGCTCACTTACCCTAGTTCTAGGCAGCAGCATGTTCCTTGTCTTTTCCTGAAACTTTGGATTTTGCCAAAATAAATCGAAAGCCTGCCTAAAAATAATTTCATCTTCTTTTTTTTTTGTAAGACATGCTAATAATGAAAAGTAAAATGCTCTTTTAGATTTGAGCCCAAGTGTCTTAATCGCGCTAATGGCATCAGTCACCCCATCCGAACCAATGTTAATACCAGAGGCTCTTAACAAGCGTGAAAATAGTAAAATATTCTCCGGCAATTTTCCTTCCATAGTACCCATTCTCTAGTTTTCCTTCTGAGTAACCACAGAAATTTTTACATCATTAAGTATTCTAGATGCCTCAGACCCTTGTATTTTTGCTATGTCGTCTTGATATTTTAACAGAACACCAATCGTGGAGTCGATAGTTTGAGGGTCAAGTGCAACACAGTTAAGTTCAACCAACGCTTCAGCCCAGTCAATGGTTTCAGCAATTCCTGGAGATTTATACAATTCCTCCTCTCTGAGGTATTGGACAAAATTTACTAGCTCTGTTTGGAGAGTAGGCCCAGTTTGCGGAACCCGGTGTTTTAAAATTTCCAACTCTGTATCTTTATCGGGATAATCTACCCAGCTGTAATAGCATCGTCTTTTAAGTGCATCATGTACTTCCCTTGTTCTATTAGAAGTTATGACCACAATAGGGGGCTCTTCTGTCTTTATAGTTCCTATCTCTGGTATTGTAATTTGCCAATCGGAAAGAAATTCCAGTAAGTAAGCCTCAAAAGCCTCATCTGCTCTATCTAGTTCATCGATCAAAAGAACAGCTCTTTCACTAGGCCTTTGTCTTAGGGCTTTTAATAAAGGCCTTTCTATTAAAAAATCCTCAGAAAAAAGATCTATGTTTTTATTATTGGTGGATTGTATAGAAATTAACTGCTTTCCATAATTCCATTCATAGGAAGACTGACTTATGTCAAGGCCTTCATAGCATTGAAGTCTGATCAAGGGAGTTTTTAGAATTGATGCTAGGGTTTTTGCAATTTCAGTTTTCCCCACTCCTGCTTCACCTTCTAGAAATAAGGGCTTTCCTTTGGCTAAGGCTAGATACAGGGCGACTGATAATCTTTCACCAATAACATAGCGTTCATTTTTTAAGCTATCGACTAATTCTTTAGGGTTTTTAAAAATATTTTCCAATGTGTTGTCCCTGCGTCAAGTTTTCACTTTACATTATAATGAGCCAATATAAAATTATAAGCTAGGATATCAATGCTATTTTTTTTTGACTGGGATAATCAAAAAATCTTAACAAAGACAACTTTTAAATGTGTTGATGTTACTTACTGGAGGAGGAATTTATGGGAGAGATTAGTCTCAAGCTTAACGGAAAATTAGAAACAAGAGATGTTGCTGATAATACCTTGTTGGTAGATTTTATAAGAGAACATGTTGGTTTAACTGGTACTCACGTAGGATGTGATACAAGTCAATGTGGGGCTTGCGTTATTCATTTGGATGGCGTGTCAGTAAAAGCTTGTACAATATTAGCGAAGCAAGCTGAAGGAGCTGACATAACAACAATTGAAGGGTTAGCTGACGGAGACGAGCTGCATCCAATGCAGGAAGCTTTCCATGAGAATCACGGTCTTCAGTGTGGCTTCTGTACGCCAGGTATGGTTATGAGCGCGGTTGAGATGGTCACTAAAAATAAAGATATAAGTGAAGATGAGATCAGAGAAGGGCTCGAAGGAAATATTTGTAGATGTACTGGCTATCATAATATTGTTCAATCAGTTAAAGCCGGTGCGGCTAAAATGGGAGGGAAAAATTAATGAACGAAGTTACGAAAATTGATGGAATAGGATCATCCGTAAGAAGAACTGAAGATAAGAAGTTCTTAACAGGTAAAGGAAAATATACAGATGACATTAATAGGCCTGGCCAAGTTCAAGCCTATTTTTTGAGATCGGATGTGGCTCACGCAAAAATTAAGAAAATTGATATAAAAAATGCCCAATCTGCACCAGGCGTTATAGGAGTTTTTACAGGAGACGATATTGCTGCAGATAAAGTCGGCGGCCCAATCTGTGGATGGGTAGTTCCCTGTAGGGATGGTTCTGCTACTAAAGAGCCTCCACATCCGTTATTAGCACAAGGTAAAGTAAGGTTTGTTGGAGACGCTATCGCTGTTGTATTAGCAGAAACAGCAGAACAGGCTAAATCAGGAGCTGAACTTATTGATGTTGATTATGAGGAACTTTCACCTGTAGTAGATTTTGAAAATGCAGGCGACGGAGCCCAGATACATGATGAAGTTCCAAATAACTGCTATTTTGACTGGGAATTAGGCGATGAAAAAGCGACCGCCGATGCTCTAAGCGGTGCAAAGAAAATTGTTAAGCTGAGAGTGCGCAACAATCGATTGGTTCCAAATGCTATGGAGCCTAGGTGTGCACTAGCAGAATTTGATAATTTAGATGATTCATACACTCTTCACACTACGTCTCAGAACCCGCATTTGACTCGGCTTGTTTTGGCAGCTTTTATGTTTGCTATCCCAGAATCCAAACTTAGAGTGATTGCTCCAGATGTAGGAGGTGGATTTGGATCGAAGATTTACGTCTATATTGAGGAAGCCGTTTGTGTTTGGGCATCTAAAAAGGTAGGCAGACCTGTAAAATGGACGGCAGACAGAACCCAAGCATTTCTTACTGATTGTCACGGTAGAGACCACGTTAACGATGTTCAGCTTGGTCTAGATGAAAACAATAAAATTGTAGGTTTACGTGTAGACACAGTGTGTAATTTAGGTGCATATTTATCAGCTTTCTCAGTAGTAGTTCCTACATATCTCCACGGAACTCTACTATCGGGACAATATGATATTCCAGCCATTTACACAAACGTAAAGGGTATGGCAACTAACACTGTTAATGTTGATGCTTACAGAGGCGCAGGAAGGCCTGAAGCAACATATCTTCTTGAAAGAACAATGGAGACTGCAGCTCGAGAAGTGGGAATGGATCCAGCAGAATTCAGAAGAATAAATTTCATTCCTAAAGATGCTTTTCCCTATCAAACTCAGGTTGCTTTGCAATACGACATTGGAGACTATGAGCCGCACTTAGATAAGGCCATGGAAATGATAGACTACTCCAATTTTGAAAAAAGAAGAGCAGAAGCTGCTAAGCGAGGCATGTACAGGGGTATAGGGATTTCAAGCTATATTGAAGCTTGTGGTCTTGCGCCATCTGCCGTAGTAGGTGCTTTGGGTGGACGTGTTGGTCTGTGGGAATCTGCTTCAGTGAGAGTTAATCCAACAGGAACAATTAGTGTTTTCACAGGTTCACACAGCCATGGGCAGGGGCACGCAACAACGTTTGCGCAGATTGTTGCAGATAAACTTGGTATCCCCATGGAAAATGTCGAGGTGGTTCATGGAGATACTGATAAAACACCGTTCGGTATGGGCTCCTACGGTTCAAGATCTCTTGCCTCTGGTGGATCTGCTATAAGCAAAGCTGTTGATAAGATAATAAATAAAAGCAAAAAAATCGCGGCCCACCTTCTTGAAGCTTCAGAAGATGACATTGACTTTAAGGATGGCAAATTTGTTGTTGGAGGAACAGATAAAGAAAAAGCGTTCGGAGAAATCGCATTAGCAGCATACGTGCCGCATAATTATCCTTTGGAGACCCTTGAGCCGGGTCTTGAAGAAAATGCTTTTTATGATCCAACAAACTTTGTGTATCCCTCGGGCACACACATTGCCGAGGTTGAAGTCGACCCAGCTACTGGTGTTGTACAAGTTGTAGACTGGGCTGCTTGTGATGACTTTGGAAATTTAGTTAATCCCATGATAGTCGAAGGTCAAGTTCATGGAGGTATAGCTCAGGGTATAGGACAAGCTCTATTAGAGGATGCACATTACGATGAAAATGGTCAGTTGCTTACAGCCTCATACATGGATTACTGTATGCCTAGGGCAGATGATCTACCATCATTTAAAGTTGGGTACACAACCACCCCTTCTACAGTCAATGACTTAGGGGTTAAGGGTTGTGGTGAAGCAGGAGCTATAGCATCACCTCCTGCTTTGATAAACGCTGTAATAGACGCATTATCACCGCTTGGAGTTACCGATATGTCTATGCCAGCGACTCCTCAAAAGGTGTGGAAGGCAATACAAGATAGCCAGTCAGTAGCTGCGGAATAAAGGAGGACGCGATTATGTATTCTACAAAATATGTGAAACCAAACAGTACCACAGAAGCTTTAGAAGCGATAAAGTCTTTAGGCGAAGGTAAATTTTTGGCGGGTGGAATGACTCTAATACCAACGCTTAAACAGAGACTTGCAAGCCCAGATGGACTTGTTGACATTTCTGGGTGTAAGCTTGACTCTATTGCCGATGAGGGTGAGACATTAAAGATTGGAGCAATGGCAAGACATGTCAGTGTTGCAGAATCAGCTGTAGTAAAAAAGGCTATACCGGCATTAGCAAAACTCGCAGATGGTATAGGTGACAGACAGGTTAGAAATCGAGGTACTATTGGGGGGTCTGTAGCCAATAATGATCCGTCCGCTTGCTACCCATCAGCTGTACTAGCTTTGAAAGCTACAATACATACGAACATACGTAGTATAGCCGCAGACGATTTCTTTACAGGAATGTTTGAGACAGCGCTGGAGGACGATGAAATAATTGAGTTCATTAGTTTCTCAAAGCCAACAAAGGCTAACTACGTCAAATTTCCAAACCCCGCGTCGCGTTATGCTATGGTTGGAGTTTTTGTAGCTCAATTTGGTGATGAAGTAAGAGTGGCTGTAACAGGGGCAGGAGAAGGTGGAGTATTCAGACATCAAGAAATGGAGTCTGTACTTTCAAGTAATTTTAGCGCTGACTCCCTAAGCTCTGTAAAAATAGATTCCGATGGCTTGATAAGCGATTTACATGCATCGGCAGAATATCGTGCAAACCTTATCAAAGAAATGACAAAGAGAGCTGTAGTTTAGATCCATTAATCTGGGATAACTAACTTTTGGTGGTTGTAATTACCAGCCTGGACAGAGGTTTATTGAATGGAAATTAAAGATAGCTACGAACTACCTCTTCCAAAGGAAAGAGTTTGGGCAGCGCTTAATGATGAGGAGTTTCTTAAGAAGTCCATACCGTGGTGCGAAAAGTTAGAAAGGCGTAGTGAAACTGAATTGGCCGCAGAAGTAAAGCTTAAGATAGGACCTATGTCTACTCGTTTTACAGGCAGTATTACTTTAAGCGATATCGATCCGCCTAATGGATATACTATAACGGGAAGTGGTAAAGGCGGGATTGCTGGTGCCGCAAGCGGGTCAGCGAAGGTAAAGCTGGTAGAAGCTAAAGATACGTCCTCGACTACTTTGTCTTATGAAGTCAGTGCCCAGGTAAAAGGAAAGATTGCACAACTTGGGTCACGCTTAATCCAAAGTACAGCGAAAAAATTATCGAAAAATTTTTTTGGTAGTTTTGTTCAACAGCTTGAAGATATTAATAAATCTAAATAAACGACTTTATCTTTTCAAAATTACATTTATATCTTATCACTAGTCGCACAAAAAGGTGTTTCAGGGTGATTGAGCAAAGACAAGGACTTATTGAGTCTGTAAGGAAAAAATTTATGCATGTGGAAACTTGTCCTTTTGAGGGGGAGCGTATTTTTTTTGAAAATGCTGGAGGTTCCCTAAGACTAAAATCAGTTGTTGAAACATCTGCTCTTTATGCTTCGTATCCAGACAACCAGGGAAGAGAAAACGACGCTTCCAAATCTCTTGTTAAGTCGATTGAAAATGGAAAAGCTAAAATGCGACTTTTCTTTAATGCAGATCGAGGTGACGTTATTGTTGGTGAAAGTGGTACAGAGCTACTTTTTCGGCTTATACGAACAGCGGCGCTAGAGTTACCGGAGGGAGGCGCTATGTTAAGCTCCACGCTAGAGCATCCGGCTTCTATGAGTGCAATGAAAAAGTGGGCAAAAAATACTCAAAGAAGTCACATTATAGTCGAACATAATGACGACTCCGGTTCGGTAGATGAACAAGCTTATATAAAAAAATTAACCAGTGATGTTCGTGTTGTTTCTATTGTTCACACATCTCCTGTGACCGGAATGACCGTTGATTTAGAAAAAATAACTAAAGAAGTTAGGAATGTGACACCTGACTGCATTATTATCGTTGATGGTATTCAGCACTCTAGTCATGGGGCCATAGACGTTCAGAAATATGACATAGATGGGTATGTGGTTTCTCCATATAAAATGTTTTCTCGACATGGGTATGGGGTAGCATGGGCTTCTGAAAGATTATGCACTTTGAATAAGGAGCAATTGGAAGATGGCCCGTTCCAAAACTGGGAATTAGGTACGCGAGATGCTGGTAGTTACGCAACTTTTTCAGATGTAGTAGATTATCTGGACTGGCTTGGCAGTAATTTTACGAAAAGCGAAAATATTAGAGAAAGGCTAGAGGCTTCTTCTATAGCTATAAAATCGCATGAACAAGAGTTAGTAGATTTAGTAATAAATGGTACTGAAGATATTGTTGGGTTAAGAAACAATAAAAAAATTCGGATTATTGGTAACTCAGCTTCTACGTCTCGAGAGGGAGTAGTGTCATTTTTTCATAAAAACAAGCCTTCAAGGATAATAGTTGAGGAACTTAGACAGCGTAAAATACGCGTACACATCAGAAAAGATGATCATTACTGTGGGAATATACTCAGGCCTTTAAATCAAAAAGACTGCATCAGATTTTCAATATGTCATTATAATACAAAGGCTGAAGTGGTAGAGTTTATGAAAGCTATCAATGAAATTAGTACGAACTAAAGAATTCTTTTTATCTTACTCTCCATTCTTTTCTTAAAAATGAGCTTTTCTCTTTCATAAGCTTCCACTCTTGCCTTAAGATAAAAATATGACTTGTCTGATGTCATGCTAGAAAAAGTGTCGGTTCTAATAGACCATCCTTCTCTAGAGCGTTCTTCTGTCCAATGGGTTTCTCCTTTGGCCGAAAGAGGATCATTTGGATGTATTGACCATTTTTCTCGTGCTGAGCTACTTATGACTAACTTATTCTGAAGATCTTTATAACTACCAAAGTCATCTTCAATTTCCAAGAACACCTCATCGGTAGCCTCATCAAATAGTATTTGCCTTTTATTGTGTGGGCTTCTAATTTCTTTGCCTAGCCACGGTTTGGAAGCCACAGACTCAGGAAAAACCCATTCGTCTAAGTTTGTCCCCTGTCTTAATGGCAATGACAAATAACCGTCTTTGACCACTAGTTTAGCAGGATTATACACTGGCCAAACCAAAGGCCAGTAAGCATTCGCTAGGGAAAGGCGAAGTTTATTTCCATTAGGTAATTTATATGCAATGTGATCTAGCGTTACCTTGACAGTAAACTCTTTTGCTATTGGGATATCTTTCGGACTATCAAACGAGTCACGGAACCTTAGGTTTAAAATACCATATGTTATTCTACTCGACTTACCATCAGGATAAACATCGCATAATCGGACAGCCAGTTGCGCGTTAGGTGAGGTTGCTTCGAGCGTTACTGTTAACTCAGGAGACCCAACTATATCCTCTTTAAGGTTCAAGGCCTTTGTATCAAAGCAAAGTGAAAAAGCGTCGTCAAAACGCTGGTCCCCTGGAAGCTCTGGGCCTAACCAAATAGCACAATATTCGCCACCTTTTAGCCCACAATGCTGAGGACTATCAATTACTCCCAAATGAGATTTATTTTTTCTGTTGCTTAAAGAAAGTACATTATTACGTCTTAAAAAAAGCTTTTTATTTTTGCTTGCTTTACTTGGCCAAACATCCTCTTTAATCCAATATCCATCTCTAAAATTATAACTACTTTTAGGGGGCTCACCTTTCATTACATATACTCTATAGTCAGGATCTGTTTCACATCCATTATCAATTTCTTTGAGCCATTTATCCCACCATCGGATGGCTTCTTGTAAAAAGCCTATCTGGGGTTTTGGTACAGCAAAGTGAGGATATTTATGTACCCAAGGCCCGATGATCCCTTTAGCTTTTGCATTTTTCACAAGTTCTGGAACAGCATTTTTATAGGCGTCTCCCCATCCTCCAATAGCTAGGATTGGAGTTTCAAGCTTAGAATAATCTTCACATACAGATCCATGTTTCCAATACTTATCTCTCTTCTGATGCTTTAACCAAATATCCGAAAGATGTGGTTGGTTTTTCAAACGCTCTAGCCACATCTTTTTCCATTTCTTTCCAACAATTTGTGGATCAGGTGGCCGTGAAGAATATGAAAGCATTGTAGCGCCCCATCCTAAGTTTTCATTTAACAAACAACCACCCTTATAATGAATGTCCTCGGTATATCTATCTACTGTTGAACATAAAGTTATAATTGCTTTTAAAGCCTTTGGCCTTCGAAAAGCAACCTGTAGGCTGTTAAAACCACCCCAACTGATTCCCATCATTCCAATATTACCATTGCTCCATGACTGTTTGCTGGCCCAATCAATTATATGTTCTGCATCACTTAATTCAGTCTCTGTATACTCATCGAAAAGAAGTCCTTCGCTATCTCCATTACCTCTTAGATCAACACGCATACATACATAACCTCTTTCACAAAAGTAGGGGTGGGTTAATGCGTCTCTAACGTGAGTTCCATCTCTTTTTCGATAAGGGATATATTCTAAGACTACTGGAAATCTTTCAGATTTTTTACTAATAGGCTTCCAAACTTTAGCTGAAAGTTTAATTCCGTCTGGCATTTCTATTGTGAGATGTTCAATCTCCTTAACTTTAAAGAGCTTTTTTTTTATTGATTCTTTTCCCAATTAAAAAACCCTTACATTCTGGTTACTAAGAAGTTTTTGAACATTTGACATATTCACGCTATTCAGGGATGTTTTATTCTTTATCGTCTCGGCAGCGGCTACTCCTGCTCCTTGACCGGTAACTGTGCAGCAGGCCATATTTCTAGTTGCAGCATGTGCGATATTACTTCCCCCTATAGCTCTTCCAACAACCAGTAGTCCTTTAATATTTTTGGGAAGCAAAGATCGATATGGAATATGCATATACCTACCCGTGGTGGGCAGCACTAGAACTCCGAAACCGTCTATGAACTCAGGGTATATTCCAACACTGTCTTCAAACCTGCACTCATTTTTGACATCTTCATCTGAGAGGTTATATACAGAATCTATTTTATACGTATCTCTAATACCAATTGTCATTCCAAAGTTTCGTAACTTGCCAGCCGAACATCCAGGCATATATTCTTTCAAAGCAGCTATGGCTTCTAAAGCTGCTTTTCTCCCCTCTATTTCACCCTTGGTTAAACTTTCGGGATCAGTGCCATCTATCCCGTTAAGATGAACCAGATTTAAGTATGTAAGTTCACCTGAGTCATGTATTGCGCCCCACGTTCCGGAAATTGTTTGCAAGTCACTATCAATCAAGCCAGAATCTTTTGCCTTTTCAAATGGTTTGCGAAGAAAAGGTGAAAACATGTCATCCTCTTTCCCAGAAGTTTGCACCTGCCAATTCTTGTCACTCCAGTCGCTATATTTTTGTGGATCACGCTCTATTTCATTCATAAACTCTTCTTTATTTACACCAGACATATGAAACATAACGGAGGCAGATATCATGTCCTCTTTTTTATTTTTGAAGACTTTTACTCCACTACGCCTAGCTACGTCGGCATCACCAGTTGCGTCAATAATAATTTTGCCAATAATTGCTTCCCTGCCGGCTTTAGATTCCGTAATCACTCCTTTTATTTCGTCACCATCTAAAATAGGAGCACAAAAGGCGCGATGTAGCATTGGCCTAACACCTGCTTTTAAAACAAGGTTATCTGCTACCACCTTAAAACCCTCACTATCAAGTTCATAACTTTTCGATTGCGACTCAGGAACTGCTGCATTACTTTCTATCGCTCTTTGTTCATATTCAAAAGCTAGTCCACCAGCTTCTATGGTTTTCTCATGGCGATACCAAGCGAAGCCCTCCACGCCAACGGACGTTATGTTGCCCCCAAAGCACCCAAAACGCTCAATAAGTATGACGTTCACACCAGCTCTAGCCGCCGCAATTGCTGCGGATAGTCCCCCTGGGCCCGAACCAACAACGATCACATCTGCTTCACCCACAACAGGGGTTAATCTCTCAGGTTCTCTAATTTCCATTGCAGCACAAATCACTCATACAGCATTGTCCAATAAAAAGATTTGCTAAGCAAAGTAATTTTTACTTCCTAAAAAAATAGTTAAAGACATAACGCAAAATAAGAGGGGTCAGGCCTATAAGGCAAAAAATGATTAATATTTTTGGAGATAATATTTCAGCAATATGATTTATCTTGTTAATTTGAGAGCCAAAGTAAACATAGATTATAGTCATCGGAGTGATACCTATCAAAGTTACGATGCTATATGGAAAGACCTTTATTGGGGTAAAGGCCATAAAGATATTAACTAGATAAAATGGAAACGCCGGTATCATTCTAATCGCAAACAAATAGAATATACCATTTTTGATAAACATTTTCTGAAACGCATCAAAAGAAGCTGTCCTTTGATTATGCAAAAAACTTTTTAGGAAGTAGCGTACCAAGATAAAACTGAATAGCGCTCCAAACGTGGCAGATAAAGTTGATAATAAAGTTCCCTGAAAAACGCCGAATAGTATTCCTGAAAATATGGAAAGAATTGTTGCTAATGGTATGGAAGCAGAGACTATAATTACGTAAAGAATACAAAAGAAACCTCTGCATATAACTGGATATGAGGAGCATGTTTCTTCAATTTCCAGTTTAGCATCCAGAAAATGTTTTAAAGACAACCCGTCAAAAGAATAAAGAACCAATGAAAAAATTATAGCCAGGGAAATGTAAGCCAAAAATCGTTTCAAATTTCTCCCTTTCAGTAAGATATTAGTGAGCGAATGTATTGCAAAATTACTTTTAATAAAAATAATATGGTTTAATAGATACGTTATATTAGACTCCTGTAAAGAGGTATCTTGGCTTATGGAAGGGTTTAACGTTTCGGTAGTAATTCCTACATTCAATAGAGTAGATTTTGTACTAGAGGCAATTAAATCTATTTCAAGTCAGACTTTTCAACCGTTAGAGATCATTATGGTAGATAATAACTCTGAGGATAACACCACGGAAATGGTTGCTAAGCACTTTAAGTCTGTAAAGATTTTAATCCAGAAAAAGCAGGGCGTAAGTGCAGCTAGAAATTTTGGAATACGAGAGGCATCAGGTAATTGGATCGCTTTTTTAGACTCAGACGATCAATGGCACAAACGCAAGCTTG
Source organism: uncultured Alphaproteobacteria bacterium (assembly GCA_902611475.1). Lineage (GTDB taxonomy): Bacteria > Pseudomonadota > Alphaproteobacteria > Rhodobacterales > Rhodobacteraceae > CACIJG01. The sequence continues at coordinate 51,994 of CACLZW010000004.1, read as the reverse complement.
AAGAACAAGTTAAGAGTATTTCTAGAGATAAATTATCTGCGGATTTATCCCACACCGACGAAATATGGTATAGAAATAAGATTTTTTTAAATCAGAAGGAAATTCATAAAAAACGAGGGGGTTTTATTTTTGAAAATTGCTTGCCACTTTGTTGTATTTCTCCAAGTAGTGTACTTATTAGAAAAAAAGTTTTTGATGATATTGGACTTTTCGACGAGTCTTTAGACGTTTGCGAAGATTATGATTTTTGGTTGCGTTTTTGCTGTAAATATCCAGTAAATTTTGTTGATCAAAAACTTACAATTAAAAATGGTGGGCATAATGACCAATTATCAAAAAAGTACTGGGGCATGGATAGGTTTAGAGTTCAAGCGTTAGAAAACTTGTTAAGGTCGTCAGTTTTGGATGAATGGCAGCGACAGTTAACAAAGAGTATGCTACTAAAGAAAATTAAAATATTAATACAAGGAGCGAAGAAGAGATCAAATACATCTACTTACAATAAGTATTTAGAAAAACAAAAGTACTGGGAAGCAGAATAGTGATTGAAAAAAATTTTGAAGGAGTATCAGTTAGGTGGGTGATTGCATTAAAAGGAGAAGCTGAGGAAATAATAAAAAACTATGCCATGGAGAGGGTAGAAACTACGCCTTTCCCGGTTTATAAAAATAAAGATTTAGATATGTGGCTTATTCTTTCGGGGATCGGACAATTAAATGCGGTTGCAGCTACAAGTTACTTATATGTAAAAAGTGATGCCTCATATAATACTATTTGGATAAATTTTGGAATAGTTGGGAGCAGAAACTTTAAGGTTGGAGACCTGATCCAAATAGATAAAATAACATCAAGTGATTTTCAAGATAACTATTATCCTTCACCCTCCGCTTTTAAGAATAATAATATTGAACGCTGTAATTTGATATCGGTCAACAAACCTGAAAAACTTTTTGAAAGTGATGGCGCTTACGATATGGAGGGTTACGGTTTCTTTAGCTTTGCAAAAAAAATTGCACCCTATGAGCTTGTATCTGTATTGAAAATAATTTCAGATGCACCCGGAACAGACTTATCTAAAATCGACAGACATAGGGTGGAAATTCTAGTTTCCAAAAAAATTCAATTCATAGAGAAAGTTTTGGAAAATTTACTCGATTTACAGAAAATTATCTTTCTACAACTTAGAGATCCAAAATATTTTGATGAAATATGTTTGCAGAAAAAATTTACATTTAGTCAAAAGGTAACTCTGCGAAAATACTTGACTCAATGGCAAGCTAGATTTCCGCTGAGAAATCCATTAGAGGAGATTGGACAAAGGATGACAGCTTCTCAAATTTTAAAAAAATTTTCAGATAATCTGTTGAGATGAACCATGGTTGACACTATTTACGTAGAAGATGAAATAATAGGCACTAAAAAAGCGCAAGAAATTATCTCAAAGTTTAGACATGCAAAAGTTACAAGTATCAAAAGATTTGGAGAGGTATTTAATCCATCAAACCAGAATTTCAGGATTCAGAAAACAAACCCTGCTTTAATTCTTGCAAAAAAACAAAAAGGATTTGTTCTTGATGCCCCCAAGGGATTTGGTATCGGAGATCAAGACAATTATTATTTCTCCCACATGTACAACTGCTTATACGATTGCTCTTATTGTTTTTTACAAGGCATGTATAATTCAGCAAATTATCTAGTCTTTGTAAATTTTCATGACTATCAGAATGAAATCGTAAAGACTATAAAAAGACATAAAGAGAAAAAAGTGACGTTTTTTACGGGCTATGATTGCGACTCTTTGGCTATGGAACCAATAACTAATTTCATAAATGATTTTATTCCCTTTTTTAGTCGGTATAAAAAGGCCCTATTCGAAATAAGGACAAAAAGTATTAATAACACGGTATTCAGAAAGCATGATCCACTAGCAAATTGTATTGTAGCGTATAGTCTTATGCCGGAGGCTCTAGCACAGATTTTAGATAAAAAAGCTCCGTCGGTGTCTGCCCGGATAAAAAACATGAAATACTTAGCAAATAAAGGATGGAGGATTGGATTGAGGTTCGATCCATTAATATATTGTAATAATTGGAAGGATCAATACGCTGAGTTATTTGCAAATATCTTTAAAGAAATCAAAGAGGAAAACATCCATTCTGTTTCTTTTGGATCGCTAAGATTTCCTAAAAGTTTTTTCAATAAATTACTCCAATATTATCCAAATAGCGAAGAATTATCATTTTTAAGATCAAATGATAAAGGTATCATTTCTTACGATCAGTCTATAGAAAATGAGATGAATGAATATTGTCGATTAGAGCTTATGAAGTATAGTGACGCAAGAAAGTTTTTTTATTGTGGCTGAGAAAAATTAGGAGATAGCATTAAAAAAGTCATTGTCATAGGATCGACCGGCACAATTGGAGAGGCTGTGTCAACACTTTTGCTTAACAGTGGTTTTTCTGTGATCGGTATAGGTAGAAAAGTTTCTTCTTTGGATGAAAAAAAGGAAAATTATATTCACCATATTCTAGATCTTCAAAATACCGAACTACTAGAGACGAAACTGTCAAATATTGTAAGGAATAATGAAGAGATTTGTTGTTTGGTGCATTGTGCCGGGCTCGGAGAATTTTCCAATATAGAGAACCTTTCTGTATCAAAAATAAAAGCCATGCTAGATGTTAACTTACTTTCTGTTATCGTATCAGCGAAGGTCGTGTTACCTCATTTAAAGAAAATTGATAATGGAAAATTAATATTAATTGGTTCTGAAGCGGGCCTAAAGGGAGGGCAAAAAGGATCCGTTTATTCGGCTACAAAATTTGGTTTGCGTGGTTTTGCTCAATCAATCAGAGAGGAAACAGCGAAGAATAATATATTCGTTACAGTAATAAATCCAGGTATGGTAAGAGGAAAATTTTTTGATAATAAAAATTTTCGGCCTGGGAAAAGTGAAGATAATGCTATTGAGCCAGATGATATAGCAAAATTAGTAAATTATTTGCTAGATGAAGAGAAAGGCATGGTTGTTGATGAAATAAATGTATCCCAAATGAAAAAAGTTATAGAATTTAACAATAGCTAAGGGCCAAAATATGGGAAATGAGTTAATAGACAAATATGCTTTTGAAGCAGTGGATTTAATTAGAAAAAAGAAAGTAAGCAGTTCTGAGCTTTTAAAAGCCTCACAAGAAAGGCATATAGAAGTAGATGAACAAGTTAATGCGCTACCCTACACTTTTTATGATAAGGCTCTCACAAAAGCAAAAAATATCAATATTGATAGTGAGAGGCAAAACAAAAAAAGCCTTTTAGGATTACCTATAGCAGTTAAGGATTATAATGATGTAGCAGGAGTTCCAACTACATTTGGCTCAAAAATATTTAGTAACAATGTTCCATCGAAATCAGACTCAACAATTGCCCGCTTAGAACAAAATGGTGCGCTCCCTGTGGCTAAATCAAATGTTCCAGAATGGGCAGGGGGACACACCTTTAATCCAGTATACGGGGTTACAAAGAACCCCTTTAACAAAAATAAAATCGCCGGTGGTTCATCTGGAGGTTCCTCAGTTGCTTTAGCTACAAAGCAGGTTTGGCTAGCCACAGGCAATGACTTAGGTGGAAGTCTTAGAACTCCTGCTAGTTTCAATAATATTGTTGGATTACGACCTAGCATAGGAGTTGTCCCGAGGGGTCTACGTTATAATAGATTTGACCCACTGTGGGTCGAAGGTCCTCTGGCAAGATGTGTTAAAGACATCGGTCTAATGCTTGATGCCATGTCTGGTTATTGCAAAACCGATCCATTATCCTTTGATCATACATGCAGTTCTTTTCTTGAAGCCGTTGATGCTTTTGATTTACCGGCAAAGGTAGCTGTTACGGAAGACTTAGGTTTGGTCCCTGTTCAACAAGAGGTAAGGAGTGTCTTTAAAACTGTAGTTCCACACTTAAAAACTATTGGTTGTGAGGTAGGGAGCGATATACCCGATTTTAACGGTGCGATAGAAAGTTTTCATACACTAAGAGGTTTATTAATGGCCTATATGTTGGGTGATCTCTATAAGAGTAAAAAAGATGAAATTCTGGTGGATATTGTAAAAAATATAGAGGTTGGTTTTGAGGCGTCGAATGATGAAATAATAACTGCAGAAAAAATCCGACAGGACCTTTTTATAAAAGTTGATAGATTTTTTGAAGAGTACGATTTCTTGATCTGTCCAACATGTTCAGTTTTACCGTTTGATATTGAAACTCCCTTTGTAAAAGAAATAGATGGGGTTGCATGTAAAACATATATTGATTGGTTCGCAATTACGTTTGCATTGACCCTTACTTCGTGTCCAATTATTTCTCTTCCAGTTGGCTTTTCTAGTCATGGGTTACCTGTTGGTATTCAAATAATGAGTAAGCCAAGGCAGGAAGACAAACTTCTAGCCTTTGCAAAAGTTTTGGAGGAAAAGGTTTCCGTAAATAAAAATAGTCCTATTTAGACAATTTTTAGATTTATATAGGAAAAAAAGCGTTAGCGTTATTTAGGCTAAACTTTGAAATGGTATTTTTTCCATTATCAGATCTCAAGAAGGTAACAATTTTTTCAACTGCACTAGATTTAATGTTTTTACATTTCTCGGGATTTACGGTTGTTATTGCGTAAGTATTTAAATCTTTATTATCATACCCAAATATTTCGGAGTTCCTTTTGTTTTTAAAGGAATACCAAGTCGCTGTGTCAGTTATAGTAAATGCTCCAATTTCATTTGCAATCATCAGAGTAGCACCTTGCCCAGAGCCTGTTTCTAGATACCAGGTTTTCTGGAACTCCTCAGGAACAAGCGCTAGCTCTTTCCAAAGAGACAACTCCTTCATATGAGTCCCAGAATTATCGCCACGGGAAATGAATTTCTCTTTTTTATCATAAATTGTTTCCATTATTTCTCTTATTTCACCACCCCTAATATTTAGCTCTTTTTTAGCTTTTCTGGGACCAACAATTACCCAGTTATTATACATAAACTCTAACCTTTTTAATCCGTAACCAGTTTTTAAAAACTCAAGTTCTGCGTTTTTGGAATGCGTAATAAGAACGTCCCCATCACAATTTTTCATATTTTTAATTGCCTGTCCTGTACCAACAGCGACAACCCTAATTTCAACACCCGTATATTGTTTTAAAATGGGAGCAAGGTACCGATAAAATCCAGAATTTTTTAATGAGGTAGATGATTGAATAATAATATTATCCGCCAAAACATTAGAGCTTGATAAAGCTACAAAAACTGAGAGCAATAAGATGCGTGAAAGGATATTTTTCAATTTATTTTTCCTGATATGTATTTTCTTGCTTCTCTAGTTTTTGGATTTTCAAAGAAATTTTCAGCTGACGAATGTTCAATTACTCTACCATTGTGAATGAAAACAATTTCGTCTGCTAATCTTCGAGCTTGATTTATATCATGAGTAACAAAGAATATCTTCCGAGATGATCTTACTTTTTGAATTAGATATTTTTCAATTAACGTGGTTGAGTTTGGCTCAATATTGGCGGTTGGTTCATCTAATAATAAAATTTCAGGATCAGTTATTATTGCTCGTGCCAGACATAATCTCTGTTTCTCACCAGCCGATAGAGTCAATGCGTTCTGATGCTCTTTTTTATCTAATCCCATGAGACTTAGTAATTCTTTTGCGAGCGTACTTTTTTCAGATGTTATTTTTTCCAAAACAAATAACATGTTTTTTAGAACTGTTCTCCGTAGTATAACTGGCTCTTGAGATACGAAAGCGCGTGTTTTAATTGACAGATTTCCACTCTGGAAAGTTGTGGATCCACTAGATGGAGTCAAAAGTCCTGTTAATAGCTTTAGAAAAATTGTTTTACCCGCTCCATTAGCTCCGAGTAAAACTGTTATCCCATCTCCATTCAAAGAAAGATTGGTATTGTGTAAAAGGGTCTTTCCTTCAATATTAAAAGAAAGGTCATTTATGTTTATTTGAGTATCTTCGGAGGCCATCAAATGGTACTCCCAGGAGTTTTGAGATATTTTCCTCGCAAAAACAAAATGAAACCATTTAGTACTATTGCAGTGGCTAACAAAATAATTCCTAAACCCAAAGCCAAATCAAGATTGCCCTTGGAGGTTTCTAATGCAATAGCGGTAGTCATGACCCGAGTAATATGATCTATGTTTCCTCCTACAATTATGATTGCGCCAACCTCAGAAATAGAGCGGCCAATACCAGCAAGTACCACAGTTGTAAGTTCAAACCTGCTATCAACAATATAAGCTATCACTGATTTTAATTTTGCTATCCTGTATGAACGGAAAAACTCATGATAACGGGTATGTAAGCTTTCAATTATTTGAAACGTTAGACAACACACTATGGGTAAAATAAGGATTACCTGAGCAATTATCATTACCGTTGGTGAGTAGAGGAGCCCCATCCATCCTAACGAACCTGAACGAGAAAATATTAAATATACAAATAAGCCAACAACTACTGGAGGTAAGCCCATCATTCCAAAAAGGATGGAAACAACGGAATTCCTAAATTTAAAATGTGTGCTTGCTAATAATGCTCCGAGAGGTATTCCAAGTATGCTTGAAATCAGCACGGCATAGAATGTTATCCTGAACGATAGAAGTATAATCTCTAGTAATTCAGCGTCTAAAAATAAAATTAGACCGAGAGAACTAACGAAAGCTTCTGATATATCATTCACGTTTTATAGCGATATGTATTTTTGTAAGTGGAAGTCTTCATCTCCAAATTCATGATCAATTAAGACCAGTCTCTTTGCGTAATGACCAAGGTCATATTCCCAAGTCATTCCCATTCCACCATGCAATTGAATACTTTCCTCTGCTACCAAAGTTCCTATTTTTCCAATTGAAAATTTTGCCGCAGAAATTGTTTTTTCTTTTTCTGTTTCGTCGTCAAAATAAATTGTAGCATTAATAACCGAAGAACGAGCCTGCTCTATTTCAACTAATAACTGTGCCATTCTATGTTGAATAGCTTGGAACTTGCCGATAGGTACACCAAATTGCTTTCTGGTTTTAAGATATTCAAGAGTTAATTCCTTTATTCTTTCCATAATACCGAGGGCCTCGGAACAAATTGCAAGAATACCAGTATCTATCGCATCGGAGACTATTGAATAGCTCATTCCAAGTTCACCAACCAGTTCTTCTGATGAGATACTTACATTTGAAAAAGTCAAATCAGACACTCGGCCCCCATCTATAGTAGCGAAGCTATCAATTTTTATACCTTCCCGATCAGTTGGAATACAAGCAATTGAAATACCTGCTTCGCTAGAAGCATCCCCGGTATTTCTACAAGTTACCAAAAAGTGTGTTGCCTCAGCCGCATGCTTTATCATTCGCTTCGCGCCTGAAATCTTATAACTTCCATCAGCTTCTACAGATAGTTTCGTTTCTACAAAACTTTTCGAGTATTCCGTATCTGTCTCGCTGTGGGCTAAGATAGGTAAACACTCGTTTTTAAGAATCTTTTTAACAAGCGATTTTTGAACATCATTTCCTTTTGATAGTACTTTGGCAGCAAGTATCCCAACCTCTAGAAAAGGCTCTACGACGAGACCTCTTCCTAAAGCTTCAAAAACGGTCGAAATATCTAGTGCTGTGCCTCCAAACCCATCTAATTCTGGATCTATAAGAGATTCGAGAATCCCCAGGTCTCTCATGGCTTCCCAAGCTTTTTTTGAATATCCAAGGTCAGAATGTGCTGCGATATTGCGATCAGAAAGACTATATTCTTTTTCGAAATATTTCTTAAGAGTGTCGAATAGAATTTGTCTCTCAGGACTCGGTTTGAAATCCATTAGTTTCTCTTTCCTATAAATTGAGCATTAGTTTTGAAATGATATTCTTTTGGATTTCGTTTGACCCTGCATATATTGATTTTTTTCGGTGATTGAAATACTTTCCTGACGCGTATGCAGCAGCCTTAGGAACAACTTCTGCTCCGTTGTAACCTGAAGAAAGTGCATCTGGTTCATTAACAAAAGCTCGTTTCCCAAGTGATTTTCTCGTTAGGTTATCTATATCTTGCTCTATCTCGGAACCTAAAATCTTTATTATGGAGCTCTCTGCCCCAGGTGCCTCACCATTTTCTACAGAAGCCAGTGTTCTTAAATTTGTTATTTCTAGATTTTGCAGATCAATCTCTATCTGTGCTAATCTGGATGCGAACATTGGGTCGTTAGACAATGGTTGCTCATTCTTTTTTGCATCATCTGCTAACTTCTTAAGCTTTTGGATTTTTCGTTTTGACACTGCAACATTTGCATTGCCAGTTCTTTCATGAGTCAGTAAATATTTGGCATAGGTCCACCCTTTATTTTCTTCCCCTACAAGGTTTTTTGCGGGAACTTTTACGTCAGAAAAAAATATTTCGTTAACCTCATGACTACCATCTAATGTAATAATAGGCCTCACTTCAATTCCCGGAGAGTTCATGTCAATCAGAATAAATGATATTCCCTCTTGTGGTTTTCCCTCGGTTGAGGTTCTAACTAAGCAAAAGATCATGTTGGCGTGTTGTGCAAATGTCGTCCAAGTTTTTTGACCATTTACGATGTAATGGTCACCATCTCTCACAGCACTTGTCTTTAAAGATGCTAAGTCCGAGCCTGAGCCAGGCTCAGAGTATCCTTGGCACCACCAGTCTTCACCGGTCAGCATTCTAGGCAGCCAATAATCTCTTTGTTCTTGAGAACCAAATTTCATTAAAACTGGTGCGAGCATGCCAACTCCGAATGGTACAATTCGAGGTGCTCCTGCAGAACCACACTCTTCTTCAAAAATAAATTTTTCAACAACATCCCATTCTTGGCCACCATACTGTTTTGGCCATGTGCCTGCTAGCCAACCTTTTTCATTTAGCTTTTGATGCCACCTTTCGGAGTCCTCTTTTGTGATAGGGATTCCATTTTTAACCTTTTCAACTACTTGGGGTTCTAAGTTGTCACTCAAAAAACTACGTACTTCAATTTGAAAATTTTCCTGTTCTTTAGTAAAATTTAAGTCCATTTTTTTCTCCAATTAGTTCAAGCTGTTAAAATCCTTACCTTCTTCTACAAGCTTTACGATTAGTTCTGCCGGCTTCCAAAAGTAAGGGTCTTCTTTTTCAAATTCTTTTAAATCATTCAGTATATTTTCAATGCCATAAACATCTGCGTATCTCATTGGTCCTCCCATATGTCTTGGGAACCCATACCCAAATAGTTTTGTTACATCTATGTCGGATGGTCTCAAGGCCATCTTTTCTTCTAAAACTTTAGCACCCTCGTTAACCATGGCTGCAAAGTAGCGTCTTCTTATTTCATCTGAGGATAGGCTCCTAGCTTCTATGCCCTTAACTTTTCTTTCCTCTTGGATAATTGATAGAACCTCAGGATCTTCCTCTCCTCTTCGTGCTCCAGGTGTATATTTATAATAACCGCGTCCAGTTTTTTGGCCAAACCAACCCTTTTCACAAATACGGTCAGCAATAGAAACATATCGTTCTTCATTTGATCTAAATACCGCTTTACGTTTTCGATCAGCCCATCCTATATCTCCACCGGCTAGGTCAAACATTTGAAAAGGTCCCATAGGGTATCCGAATTCTACTATCGCTTTATCTATATCGTATGGTGAGGTGCCATCTTCCATCATGTAGTTTGCTGCCTTTGCATAATTTTCAAGTACCCGGTTGCCGATAAACCCGTCACAGTTCCCTGCTCGCACTGGCACCTTCTTAAGAATTTTTGCTAGTTGAAAACCAGTAGCCACAACATCGTCTTTCACATTAGTTGGAACAACTATTTCTAACAGACGCATAATGTTTGCTGGAGAAAAGAAATGAAGACCAATCACATCACCAACTCTATCTGTCGCCGAGGCAATTTTGTCGATATCTAGATATGAGGTATTTGATGCCAACACGGCTCCCTCTTTTGCGATATCATTAAGTTGTGAAAAGACACTTTTCTTAACTTCAAGTTCTTCAAATACAGCTTCTATTATCATGTCCTTATCCGAGAGGTCTTTTAGATGAGTTGATGTAGAGTAGTTAGATAAAATCTTATCCGCTTTCTCTTGGGACAATCTTCCTTTTTCTACGTCACGCCTATACACCTTCTTTACATTCTCAATACCTCGCTCGAGACTCTCTTGATCCCTTTCTACCATGGTAACAGGTAGACCTGAGTTTAGTGCAGCGATCGTGATACCTGATCCCATAGTACCCCCACCAATAACTCCCAGTTTCGATATAGGTCGGGGTTTTGCTCCTCTTTCTAACTCAGGGATTTTGTTGCTCTTTCTTTCAGCAAAAAAGGCGTGGATAAGGCTTTTACTCTGGTCGCTATCCATTAACCCCTGAAAGGTCTTTTGCTCGAAGTTCATACCACCTGCATAATCGAGCAATACTGCTTGCTCTACACAGTCAATAATTTTCTGTGGAGCATTTAAGTGAGGACTATTTTTTTTCCACTTTGCTCTTTCTTGTGCAATTAATTCTAAGTTCTCGGAATTGTTCTCAACTCTTTCTTCACTTTTACTCACTCTTTTTAAAGGGGTAGCATTTTCAATGACCTTTTTTGCGAAAGTAATAGCACCGCTCTTGAGGTCATCAACGATTTCGTCAATTGCACCAATTGCAAGTGCTTTTTCTGCGTTAACAGGTTTCCCAGTTGTCATGATATCTATTGCACTTTTTACTCCCACTAACCTAGGCGTTCTTTGCGTTCCAGCAGATCCTGGTAGCAAGCCTAAATGTACTTCTGGAAGTCCCACCGAGGCCTCTTTGGTCGCTATTCTAAAGTGGGTTGATAAAGCTATCTCAAAAGCACCCCCAAGAGCGAACCCATGTATTGCAGCTATTACGGGTTTCTCGCTTTGTTCAATTAAGTCGCAAACATCAGGTAAATGAGGCTCTACGGTAGGCAAATGAAATTCTGAAATATCAGCACCTGCTGAAAATACATTTCCATCACCGTGGATGACAATAGCTTTTATCGTGTTATCACTCAATGCTTGTTCAACACCTTTCCTTAAACCATCTCGTACACCTTGGCTCAGAGCGTTCATAGGGGCATTAGAGAGAGCTATGAAAGCTATTTCATTTTCTTTTGATAAGTGCGCTGTTTTTGTCATCATTATCCCCCCGACTATATTATACACCTATAGAATAGTGTTGAAAAATAAGAAATCTAGTGAAATGATACATCTGGAAAGTCTCTAGTCAAGAGATTGGAAGGATTATTAAGGTCAATTAGGGAGAGTATTATGAGAGCGGTAATTTGTTCTAAGTTTGGGTCACCAGAAGATTTGGAAGTTAAAGAAGTTGAGGAACCAGTTATCGGCGCTAATCAGGTGAAGCTAAAAGTAGAGGCGTGCGGCGTAAATTTTCCTGATACTCTAATTATTAACAACAAATATCAATTTAAACCGGATTTACCCTTCTCCCCAGGTGGCGAGGTCGCCGGTATTGTTGAGGAGGTAGGAGAAGGGGTAAAAAATTTTGTAGTTGGTGACAAAGTAATGACGACTACCATACACGGAGGCTTTGCAGAAAAACTTGTTGTGGGCACTGAGATGTTAATGAAAAGGCCAGAAAAAATGAGTGGCGTTGTTGCCTCTGGCATTCAGATTACCTACGGTACCTCAATGCATGCACTTAAACAAAGAGCGTCATTACAGAAGGGCGAAACTCTGTTGGTGCTCGGAGCAGCTGGAGGAGTGGGCATCTCTGCAGTAGAGATAGGTAAAGCAATGGGCGCTACTGTAATAGGGGCTGCAAGTACGGATGAAAAGTTAGAAGTAGTGAAGAAGGCTGGAGCGGATCATATAATTAATTATGGAAAAGATGATCTGAGAGAACGTCTCAAAGAAATAACTGGGCGAAAGGAGTCGTATGATGTTTTGTATGATCCGGTTGGAGCTGATCTATTCGAACCAGCACTGAGGTCTATTAGGTGGAATGGTCGTGCTTTAGTCATTGGTTTTGCTGGCGGAGACGATAAGATACCTAGGGTGCCTATGAATTTGCCTCTACTTAAAGGTTGTGCAATTGTAGGGGTTTTCTGGGGTTCTTTTAGAGTAAGAGAGTCAAAAGAGGAGCTTGCTAACTTTCAGCAACTATTTGAGTGGTTTAATAACGGTGATATTGATCCCTTAGTTTCAGACGTATATCCATTAGAAGAAGCAGCTGTTGCTCTCAGAAAACTTATGAACCGGCAAGCAGTGGGAAAAATCGTTTTAACCACTGAGTAGTTTTTACAGACTAAGCTAGCGGTTAGTAACCCATTTGTCGTACAGCTAAATCTCTCATGATTTCCTCGGAACCACCCCCGATAGCCATGACCTTCACTTCCCGGTAAATCCTTTCTACCGGATTTCCTCTGAGGTATCCAGCTCCACCCATTATTTGCATTGCCTCACTTGAGCAATACTCAAGCTCTCTAGTAGCAAAAAACTTTGCCTTTGAGATTTCTGCGACCGGAACTTCTCCATTATTCATATTCCAGCAAATATTATTTACTAACGCTTCAAGAGCATCAATTTTTGAGGACATGTTGGCGAGTTTATGACGTATAACTTGATGCTGAATAAGAGGTTTTCCAAAAGTCTCTCTAGTCTTTGCCCATTCTATGCTTTCCTCAAGGCAGACTTTCATCATCCCTAAAGAGCTAGCACACATGCACATTCTCTCTATATTGAAATTCTCCATTATTTGTATGAAGCCCTTGTCCTCTTCCCCCATCATATTCTCAGCAGGCACTCTGACATTATCAAAGTACAAGGTTGCCTGATCAGAGCACCACCAACCCATTTTTTTATCAAGTGGTACCCGTGAAAAGCCATCCCTGTCGGCCTCCACGAAAAAAAGAGAAATCCCTTTCAATCCCGATCCACCAGTTCTAGCTCCGACAACAAAATAGTCAGATGTCATTGCGCCCGTAATAAAAGTCTTGCTGCCATTAATAACAAAATGGTTTCCATCTCTTTTTGCTGACGTTTTCATATTTGCTACATCTGAGCCTCCACCCGGCTCGGTTATTCCCAAGCTTGAGCCTTTTTTCCCAGTGACTATATCTTTAAGAACTCTATCTTTTATTTCCGATGAACACAGTCTTTGTATCGGCTCAAGGGAAATCATTCGCCCACCCATGGCTGCGCCAACTCCTCCAGCTCCGCATTTCGCAAATTCTTCGTTATATATTGCTCTTAGGAAATTATCGTCTTCTCCTAATCCACCATACTTTTCATCAATTCCAAAACCCCAGACACCTAGCGCTCCAGCTTTCTGATGAAGATCCCAAGGTATCTTTCCTTCTTCATCCCAATCGTTGACATAGGGTTTGATTTCTTTATCAACAAACGCTTTTAGCTGGGCTCTGAACTCTTCTCTCTCTGGTGTATCAAATGGGTTCTTCATAAATTTTCCTAATCTGTTATCAAAATTCAAAAAAAGGACTTTTATTAGTATCACATATTTATGTAAACTTAAAAAGACACAAATGAGAGCTCGAACGTTGAAAAAAGATTTATTGAAAATTGGGGGTGCATCCGGTTATTGGGGAGATGCTTCACAAGCTACCGAGCAACTCCTTAGACATGATGATCTTGATTTCATTGTATATGATTATTTAGCCGAAATAACTATGGCTATAATGGCGCGGGTAAAGGCAAAAGACCCTAATGCAGGATATGCTACTGATTTTATTTCAGAGGCTATGGTTCCAAATTTAAAAAAGATATCCGAAACCAACACGAAGATAATTTCTAACGCTGGAGGGGTAAATCCATCGGCTTGTGCTATCATTTTAAGAGAGAAAATTAAGGAGCAAGGATTATCTCTTAGAGTAGCAGTAATCGAAGGGGATAATCTACTTCCAGGAATAGATAATATAAAAAGCTTAAACCCAACCGAAATGTTCTCAGGCATTGAATTCCCAGAAAAGGAAAAAATTGGCAGCATAAACGCATATTTTGGAGCTCAGCCCATTTGCAGTGCATTAGATAAAGGTGCTGACATAGTGATAACCGGAAGGTGTGTGGATAGTGCAGTGACGTTAGCTGCATGTATGTATAACTTTGGTTGGGGCGCGGAAGATTTTGATCTTTTGTCTGCGGGCAGTCTTATTGGGCATCTTCTTGAGTGTGGAACTCAAATTACGGGAGGCAATTTCACTGATTGGAAATCTATTAAAGGAACTTTTGATCAGATCGGTTATCCAATAGCAGAGATAGAAAAAGATGGAAAAGCGGTTATTACAAAAGCAAAAGAAACTGGTGGAATTGTAAGCTTTGGCACTGTTGCTGAGCAGATGTTGTATGAAATAGGTGATCCAAAAAATTATCTGCTTCCAGATGTTAACTGTGATTTTTCACATGTTGAAATCACTGAAATAGAAAAGGATCGAGTTCGTGTAAGTGGAGCAAAGGGAAAACCACCGAGTGAAAATTACAAGGTTTGCCTTACTTATGAGGCAGGATTTCGAGGAGGGCACTTATTTGGTTTCTATGGATCAGACGCTACAGATAAGGCTAATGCTTTTGCAAAGGCAGCGCTATCAAGATCGAGAAATTCATTGCAGAGAAAAAAATTAGAGCCTTTTATTGAGGAAAGTGTTGAGATAATTGGGGCAGGCAGTCAATTTGGACCGCGAAGGAATTCACAGAATTCTAGTGAGGTGTTTGCAAAAATTGCTGTTAAACACGAAAGTCCAAAAGGAGTTGGAGTTTTTTTAAAAGACGCTACCGGTCTCGGTTTGTCATCACCTCCAGGCCTCAGTGGTTTCGCTGGAGCACGACCCAAACCATCACCGATCCTTTCATTATTTTCCTTTCTATACAAAAAAGAAAATGTTGGGTTTACCTTGCAATTTGATGATGCTCCTAGCGAGCCAATTGAAATTGCTCATGGGATAAGTGTACCGTCTTCCTTTGCTAATATAAATGTATCTGAACCTAATATCTCTAATTTATATAAGGGAGTTCAATTAATAGAAGCGTCTCTAGAAGAGATCGCTTGGGGTAGGTCTGGAGATAAGGGTAATAAGGCAAATATTGGTATTATAGCGAGACACCCAAATCTACTACCCTATATTTGGGATACCTTCTCTGAAGAAAAAATAGTAGAAATTTTTTCTCATTTTTTGGAAAATGATAAAATTGATCGCCATTATCTTCCTGGAATTTCGGGAGTAAATTTTGTGCTTCACGATGTTCTAGGTGGTGGAGGTACTACCAGTTTAAGAAATGACCCTCAAGGAAAAGGGTATGCACAGGTTTTATTGTCTTGTAAAATCAAAGTTCCAAAGAATTTGTTAGTGTAAAGGTCGAAATAAATGGATTCAAACAAGAGGTCAAAAGAGTTTCATTGTTCTTTAAAAGAAGCATATTTCCCTGCGGTTAAGACTGAGGAGATATTGAACACTACAATAGGAGAAGAACTTAGAAAGGCCTCAATCGATTCTGGAAGTATGATGGCTTTGGTTCAAGTGCAAGATGATGGCTCTTTAGGTAGGTCATGGACATATGAGGAGCTCTACAAAGATTGTCTTGAGTTGGCGAAGCGAATGTCTTCACGGCACAAAAAAGGAACAAGAGTTGCAGTTTGGGCCCCTAATTACCCTGAATGGGTAATAATAGAGTTTGCAGCATCTATTGCTGGACTGGTCTTAGTAACCGTTAACCCGTCTTTTCAAGAAGATGAGTTGAAGTATGTTCTAGAAAAATCGCAGAGTGAGGAATTGTATGTATCAAAGAGCTTTCGCGGCAATCCAATGTGGGATATAGCAAAGAAAGTTACGGAAAAAATGCCGTCTGTAAAGAAGATGGTAGATATTCAAGATTGGGATGAGCTCTTTGGTTTAAATGACGGTGGCAGTGTGTCACCCACTAATTCGCTACCAGAGGTATTTCCTAGAGACCCTGTTCAAATACAATTTACGTCTGGTACAACCGGATTTCCCAAGGGCGCAAAATTACATCATATGGGTCTATTCAATAATGCAAAAAGTTTTCAAACTAGAATGGGTTTGGAAAAGGGTGATCATTGGCTAAACTGCATGCCAATGTTCCATACATCTGGTGCAGGAATGGCTACTCTCGGTTGCTTAGCCATGAGAGCAACACATTATATTATGGAAAGATTTGATGCCAAGAACTGGTGTGAAGTAGTTGAGAAGGAAAAAATTAATTTTCTAACCGCAGTTCCAACTATGTTTGTGGAAATATTAGAAGAGTGGAAAAAGGGCAATTATCAAGAATCTAAAATAAAGGGAATGACCTCCGGAGGTACAAGTGTTCCCCCTACACTCGTTAAAGAACTTCACCAAACATTTGGAGTGTGGCTTCAAATTGTTTATGGTCAGACTGAAAGTAGCCCTGTGATTACACTAGCTTGGGCGGACGATACTCTGGAAAACTTGACTAACTCATTAGGGCAACCTCTACCAAATTTGGATGTTTCGATACGTGACCCTCAGACAAATAAAGTGATGGGTTTAAATGAAGTTGGTGAAATTTGTAACCGAGGTGATAACACTATGCTTGAATATCATCAGAATCCTGATGCAACATCTGAGACTATTGACGATGAGCAATGGCTGCACACCGGTGACTTAGGAACAATGGACGCACAGGGCTATGTTCGTATTGCTGGTAGAGTTAAGGAAATGATCATAAGAGGTGGCGAGAACATTTATCCTAAAGAAATTGAGAATAGTTTGCTTGAGCATGATGATATTTCTGAGGTGGCAATTGTGGGACTGCCTGATGAGAAGTTTGGGGAAATAGTTGGGTGTTTTTTAAAGTTTGAAAAAGGAAAGAAGCTTACATCTACAGACCTCAAGTCTTTTATTAGAAAGAAGATATCACCACAAAAAACTCCAGCGATCTGGATTGAGATTGATGAATGGCCACTTACCGGATCTGGAAAAATTAAGAAATACGCTCTCCGTGAACAACTCTCGGACGGATTGTTAAATGTTTTGACTTAAATTTGAAGAAAATGAGTAAAATAAAAAAATCGACTAAAATAGGTGTTAAGTGTTCGTAAGTAAAATTGATACTTCCTCTCCTTCTTTTGAAACTAATACAAAAGAAAATACAGCTCTTTTACACAAAATGAATTTACTTCTTGAAAGAGCAGCTCAAACCTCAGAAAAACGCAGAGATATATTTGAGAAAAGAAACCAATTATCTCCCAGAGAACGATTAGGTGCGTTATTAGATCCAGGTCTTCCGTTTCTAGAACTGTTTAATATGGCCGGGTATTGTGTAGATGACCCAGACCCGGAAACTAGTATCCCTGGGTCTAGTCTAATCGGAGGGATTGGATATGTTTCAGGAATTAAGTGTTTAATCTACATAGACGATAGTGGAATAAATGCGGGAGCAACTACTATCAAAACTATTGAAAAAGGGCTCTTACTTTTAGACATGGCAAAAAAACATAAGTTACCTCTTGTTCATTTGGTAGAAAGTGCGGGTGCAAATCTGATACAATATAAAGTTGAATTATGGGCATTGGGTGGAGGAGCTTTCGCAGGTTTGGCGGAAATGAGTGCAATGGGTATCCCTATAATTACCGTGCTCCATGGCTTGTCAACAGCGGGTGGTGCATACATGCCAGGTATGAGTGATTATGTAATTGGTGTAAAAGAAAATGGTATGGCGGCACTAGCAGGAGCTAATCTGTTGAGGGCCGCCACAGGGGAAGAGTCCTCTGATAAAGATCTTGGAGGAGCGGAAGTTCATTCAAAAATTACCGGGTTAGTTGAGTACCTGGCGGAAGATGATAAGCACGCAATAGAAATTGCAAGAGAGGTGGTCAAGTCATTGGGTTGGGACAGAGATTTTACCGGTTTAAATGCAAGGAACTTTTCGCCCCCGAAGTATTCGTCAGACGAAATCATAGGCATAGTTCCTACTGATTACAGAAAGCCCTATGATGTTAGAGAGCTGGTATGTAGGGTCGTTGATAATTCTGATTTTATTGAGTTTAAACCAGATTACGGAGTTTCAACTGTATGTATTCAAGCAAATATTTTTGGAATACCGTGTGCACTAATAGGTAATAATGGTCCAATTGATCCAAACGGTGCAACAAAAGCTGCTCACTTTTTTCAATTATGCGATCAAGTAAACAGACCAATAATTTTTTTACATAATACCACAGGATATATGGTTGGAACTCAATACGAGCATGCTGGAATGATCAAGCATGGTGCTAAAATGATTCAGGCCGTTATGAATGTTAATGTTCCCAAAATAGCGCTTTATATCGGTGCTAGCTTTGGCGCGGGAAACTACGGTATGTGCGGATATTCATACAATCCAGACTTTCTCCTGACTTGGCCCAATGCGCAAACAGGCGTGATGGGAGGTCAGCAGGCAGCAAAAACAATGGAGCATGTGCTTAGAAATTCAGCCGCTCGGAAAGGCAAAGAAATTGATGAAGATAGTTTTAGTACTCAAATCAAAGGGATCCAAGAGCACTTTGACAGTCAGTCTGACGCCTTTATAACTTCAGGTAGGTTAATTGATCATGGAATGATTGATCCTAGAGATACAAGAAAAGTTTTAGGTTTCTGCCTAATAACTTGCCTAGAATCAAAAATAAGAAAATTAAGGCCGAATAATTTTGGAATAGCGAGGATGTAAAAGTGAAAACTCAGTATGAGACAATTCTGGTTAACAATCATGATAGGTGGGTACGTCTAATATTAAATAGACCAGATGTAAAAAATGCTTTATCGGAAAAAATGACTACTGAATTGTTATCTGTTCTTGAGAACGTAAAGGAAGATAAAAATATTAGAGGAGTGAGTATTGAAGGTTCTGGTGACGCATTTTGTGCGGGAGCAGACCTTAAAGACTTTAGAAGAAATTTTGTTTTACAAACTCCCGACTTCGATCAAGTACGAACAATGAATTTAGAAGCAGGAAAGTTATTTAAGATACTATCACAGCTTCCCAAAATAGTCGTTGCTTTGGTACACGGACCAGCGTTTGCTGGAGGATTAGGAATGGTTGCTTGTGCAGACATTGTGGCCGTGACAAAAGATGCGCGTTTTTCACTTTCAGAAACAGCAATTGGACTTACTCCTGCTCAAATCTCGCCGTTTTTGATAAAAAGGTTGGGGCTGAGAGTAGCTAGTAAACTGATGTTAACTGGCATGGAATTTAATGCGACGGAGGCTGTAGAGTTTGGCCTTGCGGATAATTTAGTCGAAAATAAAGATGCACTAGAAGATTTTTTTATAAGTTTTGATAAAGCAACGAAAAAGTGTGCCCCAATGGCTACCGCTGCTACGAAAGAAATACTAAGCTATTCAAGAGACTCAAGCTTGGAGGAGCTGTCTGAATTTGCCTCTGGTAAGTTCGCAGAGTGTATGCTGGGTGAAGAAGCAAAGGAGGGCTTGGCCGCTTTTGCAGAAAAGAGAAAACCCTATTGGTATGGAGCTTAGCTTTGAGTGAGTTGCGTTCATTAAGGAAACTACTTGTAGCTAATCGGGGTGAAATAGCTTTACGAGTAATGAAGACAGCAAAAAAAATGGGGCTTTTAACGGTTGCTGTCTACACTGATGCTGATGAGCAATCACCACACGTAAATTTTGCGGATCAAAGTGTTAACATTGGTAAAGGTCCAATAGCTGTGTCTTATCTTTCAATAGAAAAAATCATGGAAGTAGCCTTGAGTACCGGATGTGATGCGGTACATCCTGGCTACGGATTCCTTTCCGAAAATAGCGATTTTGCAGAAGCGTGTGAAAAAGCAAAAGTTACTTTTGTAGGGCCTTCGTCAAAAGCTATAGAGGCTATGGGAAATAAAGCAAAAGCAAAAGCGATTATGAAAGAAGCTGGTGTTCCTTGTATCCCAGGAGCTGAGGTGGCAAATAAGAACGATAGGGAACTTCAATTAGCGGCCGAGAGTGTTGGATTTCCCTTGATGATCAAAGCTGCGTCTGGAGGGGGAGGAAGAGGAATGCGACTCGTCAATAATATTTCAGATCTGCAGAAAAGCTGTGAAATTGCGAAAGCAGAAGCTTTAAGCGCTTTTGGGTCATCTGAGATAATATTGGAAAAATCTATAGTTGAACCCCGGCATATCGAAATTCAAATTATGGCTGATAACTTCGGAAATATAATTTCACTTGGTGAGAGAGATTGTTCGGTGCAGAGACGACATCAGAAGATTATCGAGGAAAGCCCATCCCCTGTTGTTGATGCTCAGTTGAGGACAAAAATGGGAGAAGTTGCATGTCTTGCGGGAAAAGTGATTAACTATTCGGGAGCAGGAACAATAGAGTTTCTTCTAGATAAAGACAAAAATTTTTATTTTCTTGAAATGAATACGAGACTTCAAGTTGAGCATCCTGTAACTGAGATGGTAACTGGACTTGATCTAGTTGAGTTACAACTGAATATTGCTGATGATCAGGAGCTACCACTTTCTCAGGAACAAGTTCAGTTATGTGGACATTCTCTTGAAGTTAGGCTGTATGCCGAAGATCCTTGGAAAAACTTTTTACCAAGCACAGGAAAGATAGAGGTTTGGAGAAAACATAAATCACCTAACACTCGCTATGACGATGGAATTGTAGAAGGTCAGGTTATAAGCCCTTTTTATGATCCAATGTTAGCTAAAGTAATATCTAATGGAAAGAACAGAGAGCAAGCTATCGATACATTGAAGCAATCTTTGCAGAATACAGCTCTCTATGGAGTAAAAAACAATCGAGACTTTCTTATTGCTATTCTTTCAAGTAAAGCCTTCAGACATGAAGATGTTAATACTTCTTTTTTGGAGACCAATGATTTTAGTGCATCAGGTGATAAACATATGGAGTTCGATGAGGTAGCAGTTTTAGGTGCTCTCTTGATGACAAAGTACTCTGAAACACTTATCGATGAAGCTATTGGTTTTGAAGATGAGCTTTATGGTTGGTCTAATTCAAAGACAATATATTACCCTCTTTCCTTTAAAGCTAATGATAATATTTACTCAGTTAATATTGAGCTTAAAAAACCTAATTCAATTACGGTTATCTTTGAAGGAGAAAAAATACAAATAGTCCTAAACGAAGATCACATAGAATTGAATGATGAAAAAATAAAACTCGATTTTATTGAGTATATGGAAAATAAATTATTCGCTAGCTACCAGGGAAAATCATTTAAAGCCGAAATTATAAAAGAAGATTTAAAAATTGAGGATATAGATAAAGGTGGGAAAATAAGGGCTCCTATGCATGGCTTGATTCGTGAACTATTTGTGACCGTGGGAGAAAAGGTGAAAAAGAATCAGGTAATATTAATTTTAGAGGCAATGAAAATGCAGCATGAAATAACAGCATCTATAGATGGAGAAGTCTCGGATATTTATACAAATATAGGTAATCAGGTTTCTGTAGACGAGGATTTACTAAATATTAACAAGGAGGATGAAAAATGAATTCTAAATTGTGTGAGGAACTAGGTATAGAATTTCCACTATTTGCTTTTTCGCATTGCAGAGATGTGGTTGCTGCAGTTACGAAAGCTGGAGGTTTCGGGGTATTTGGGGCCACTAACCTTTCGGGACCCGAATTAGAGATTGAGTTAAATTGGATAGACTCCCAAGTTAACGGAATGCCTTATGGGGTTGATCTGATTGTTCCAAATAATTTTGTGGGAAAGGGAGAAAATCTATCCGATGAGGAAATGCTTGGAAAAGTTCCTCAGAGCCATAAGGATTTTGCGCATAACATACTTGAAAATAATGGCATTGACGTAGATCCAAATGAATTAGAAGAGGACCGAAAAAATCATTTACGATTTGGAAAAAACATGACTCCAGAGGGCGCTCATGAGTCATTAACAGTTGCCTTTAACCATCCAATTAAAATGATTGTAAATGCACTTGGCATGCCTCCAAAGCAAATGGTTGATATGGCAAAAGACGCAGGCGTTAAAGTTGGTGCGTTAGTTGGGGCAAAAAAACATGCAATTAACCAAATTAATGCGGGAGTAGATATTTTAATAGTAGCTGGTGGAGAAGCCGGAGGGCACTGTGGTGAAGTGTCATCAATGGTGCTCATTCCTGAAGTATATAATGCCATAAAAGATATAAAGGATGTCCCTATATTAGCAGCAGGAGGCATAGCTTCTGGAAGTCAGATGGCTGCCGCTATGGCTATGGGAGCATCAGGCGCATGGTGTGGCTCCGTTTGGCTCACAACAACGGAAGCCGAGACGAATCCAATTGTCAAAGAGAAAATGCTGAGTGCTTCTTCTGCTGACACCGTAAGATCAAAAAGTAGAACTGGGAAGCACTCTAGACAACTAAGATCGCCCTGGACTGATGCATGGGAAAATAGTGACCAAGTTCAGCCTCTACCATCGCCAGTGCAACCCTTAGTAGCTGAGCCAGCATTACGAAAGCTTGATAAGCTATCATTAGCTGGGAATAAGGAAGCTGCTGACCTTGCAACCTATTGGGTTGGCCAAGCAGTTGGTCTGATGAATGAAACGAAGTCTGCTGGGGAAGTAGTACAAGACTTTAAGACAGATTTTATCGAAGCTTATGAGAGACTAAATGGTGCGCTAGAGGAGGCATAAGGTGGAACAGGCAAAAGATTTTTTTGACGAGAGTAAAGACTTATATGAGTTACTGAATGCTGAGGGTGTGGGTTGTTTGTCGACTACGACATTGTTCAAAAACTGGACGATAGAAGATGTAATTGGACATTTATATTTATTCAATGTCGGCGCGGTGGAAACACTTAAAGGGGGAGATCATTATGAAAACTTTTATAAACCAATTAATGATCAACTAATTAAAGGAAAATCACTTGTTCAGGCTCAAGTCCCATGGTTGGACGGAGTAACTGGTCAACGATTAATAGATGATTGGTGGAAAAGTGTTGAGGATGTTTTCGATGGCTACAGGGATGCTGATCCTAAAAAAAGGGTGAAGTGGGCCGGTCCTGAAATGAGCACTCGGTCTAAGATTACGGCACGACATATGGAAACCTGGGCACATGGTCAGGAAGTCTTCGATGCGCTAGGTAAAGACAGAGAAGAAAAGGATAGAATAAAAAATATAGTGCATATGGGCGTTATTGCTTACGGATGGACTTTTGTTAATAGGAAATTAGCAATCCCTGAGCCAACACCTTATCTAATTTTAAATGCACCATCTGGTGAAGTCTGGCAGTGGAATGATAAAGAGAGTTCTTCAAAGATTGAAGGAACAGCAGTTGAATTTGCTCAAGTGGTGACTCAGGTACGAAATTTTGCTGATACAAAATTGTCTATAACTGGTGAGCCAGCAATTGAGTGGATGAAGTATGCTCAGTGTTTTGCTGGCCCTCCAGAGGACCCTCCAGCAAAAGGGACTAGATATAAAGTCGGTAATTAGAGCTATATCGTTATAACTGTTGAACCCGTTGTTTTTCGCGCTTCTAGTGAGTCGTGAGCTGAAGCAATATCGTTCAATGAGAAGGTTTGATCTATTTGTATTTTGACATCACCAGAAACTACTTTTCCGAAGAGAACCTTTGCCATCTCTTGGCAGCGGGTAAAGTCACCTATATGTGTAAAGAGACCAGTTCTAGTTATTTTGAGTGATTTTTTTGCTAAGATACCAATATCGATAGGATCAATATTTCCGGATGCATTTCCAAATGAGATAAAAATTCCAAAGTCTTTTAAACAACTTAAAGAATCGTCGAAGGTCGTTTTACCAACAGAATCCATCACAACCGGAACGCCAATACCATTCGTTAGTTTCATAACTTCTTCGGAAAAGTTATTCGTAGAATAGTTTATAGTTTGAGATGCACCAAATTTTTTTGCCAACTTACACTTTTCATCAGAACCGGCAGTGCCTATCAATTCTAAACCTTCACTTCTAGCCCACTGACAGGCAATCAATCCGACACCGCCTGCAGCTGCATGGAATAAAATCTGGTCTCCACTTTTCAATTCTGTCGTATCGTGAAAAAGATATTTTACAGTTAACCCTTTAAGCATCATCGCTGCACCTTCCTCAAATGATATTTCATCGGGAAGCTTACAAACTTGTTTAGCGGGCATAACCCTGGCCTCACAATAGGCGCCTGGCGGTGTAGCAGCATATGCAACGCGATCGCCAGAAACTAAGTGAGTAACACCATCTCCCACTGCTTCAACTATTCCCGAAGCCTCCATGCCGAGCACTGCAGGTAGTGCGACGGCATAGTTATCTGAGATTCGCGTTCTGTGATACACATCAATAAAATTAAGGCCTATAGCCTTATGTTTAATAAGTATTTCATCGCTTCCTGGAGAGCCAACCTCTTGTGTAATTATCTTAAATTTCTCACTTCCACCATTTTCATCAATTATTGCTGCCTTTACATTTTGAGTTGACATTTGCATTATCTCCCATAGAAATCAAAATATGTTTTTATTATAAATGGAACCACTATTGTCCCGAGAGTCAATAAAAATTGCACCATCTATACTATCTGCAGATTTTGCAAATTTTGGAAAAGAAATTGAAGCTGTAGAAGAGCAGGGTTGCGATTGGATTCACATTGATGTTATGGATGGTCATTTTGTGCCGAACATAACTTTCGGACCTGAAACCTGCAAGGCAATTAGACCTTATATCAAAACGTTTATGGATGTCCATCTGATGATTTCACCTGTAGATCAATATCTTGAAGCTTTTGCTGAAGCGGGTGCGGATATGATAACAGTTCATTTCGAAGCAGGGCAACACATTCATAGGTCTCTGCAGGCAATAAATAGTCTTGGTGTAAAGGTGGGATTAGCCTTAAACCCAGGCACCTCTCACGAAGTGGCTGACCAGTTAGTAGAATTGGTAGACTTAATATGTGTGATGACGGTTAACCCGGGTTTCGGAGGCCAGAAGTTTATTTCGTCTCAACTAAGAAAAATTGAAAGATTAGCTAATCTAAAAAAGCATAAAGATTTTTTAATCGAGGTTGATGGAGGAATAACTGCCGATACTGCGCCTAGTGTCGTTTCAGCAGGAGCGGATATTTTGGTAGCTGGATCGGCTGTTTTTTCAAATGGTAGTGTCAACAACCCAATTGTATATGGACAAAATATAAAGAGAATAAGGGAAGCTGCTGAAAGCGCCCTTAAAATAGAAGGATAAAAAAATGGCAGAAATTCCACCAGTTTGTGATTTTGGTTGGCAAGCAAAAGAGTTTAACTTGCCATCTGTTGATGGAAAAAAATATACTCTAGAAGAAGTAAGCGGGATTAATGGTTTATTGATAATGTTTATATGTAATCATTGTCCTTATGTGCTGGCTATTTTGGATCGAATTGTTCGAGACGCCAGCGATTTACAAAAGCTTGGGGTTGGTATAGCGGCCATTAGTTCAAATGATGTAATTAGTTACCCAGAGGATTCCTTCGATAACATGAAAAAGCTAGCCGCAAAGCATAATTTTACTTTTCCATATATGTATGATGAGACCCAAGAAGTGGCTAAGCTATACAATGCTGTATGTACTCCGGATTTTTTTGGATTTAATAAGGATCACAAACTACAGTACAGAGGAAGATTAGACGCATCTAGGAAAGAGGCCGGTCCAGTCGATTTAAAAAGAGATCTCTTCGAAGCGATGAAAGGCGTGGCTCAAACTGGAGAGGGGCCAAGTGAACAAATCGCTTCAATGGGTTGTTCGATAAAGTGGAAAGTTAACTAATGCGATTAAATGCAGGCAGATATTACAAAAAACTATTGCATTTATTTAATCTTTATTGAATGTCCTGCGACGACTAAAGTTACGCTATTGGCAAAACGACCTATGTCTTGATTCAATTTTCCTGATACTTTTAAAAATTTCCTAGACAGTTTGTTAGTTGGTAAAATGCCTAGGCTGGTTTCCTGTCCAACTATAATCAAGGTGGATTTACACTTTTTTAGATCATCTCTAATATCATCAATGCGGCGATCTCCAAACTGACTCAGTGTCAAAATGTTCGATACAGACATTGATATACAATCAATCAAAATAACGTCCTGCGGTTTCGAGCTTTTGAGTATATCTGCACTCAGGTCAGGAGAATCTATGGTTTCAAATTTTTGGTTTCTTCTCTTCTTATGTTCACTAATTTTCTCTTGCATTTCAGTGTCATATGCAAGGCCGGTAGCTATGTAATACAATTTACCATGGGTGTTTTTTTGGTAGCTTAGCGCTGATTGTTCTGCAAACCTAGATTTTCCGGAGTTGCTTCCCCCAAGTATCAGATATGTTTCAGACATAAATCTCAGTTCCTCATTAGTCGTTGTAGTTTATAGACATCTAAAATCCATCCT
This sequence comes from uncultured Alphaproteobacteria bacterium, assembly GCA_902611475.1. GTDB lineage: Bacteria > Pseudomonadota > Alphaproteobacteria > Rhodobacterales > Rhodobacteraceae > CACIJG01. Next base: position 25,633 of record CACLZW010000004.1, on the reverse strand, counting down.
TTATCAGAACGCAACGTATTTCTTGTTTTAATAATTTCTTTTCCAATTTTTGAAACCTCGCCTTTAATAAGAGTTTGTTCTTTCATTCCGAGATATGCAGCCCACCAGATATAGATATTATGGTCTTTTAAAAATGTGAATGAGCACTTTCCATCTAAAACAACGTAAATTGTTTCCGTTCCATCTGGCCATCCTCTTTCCCTTAGAAGCGTGCCTGTAGTAATCAAGACCGGTTTCCCGATTTCGTTAAAGGGAATTCCAAACGCAGAAACAAGCAACTGTATTGAAGAGAGACCAGGAATCAATTTGATGGAGGTATGGTATAAAGCGTTTTTAACTCGCGAAGCAATTCTTTGGCTACTATCGTACAATGAAGGGTCTCCCCATATGGGAATTCCGACGTTTATGTTTCTTCTTGCAGTACTGGAAGTATATTTCTTGATTATGTCAACCCATGTTTTCGCGATATCATCATGCCAGTCTATAACTGAGTTGATATATTTTTTATTGGTTAATTGCCGCTCCGGTATAATAAATTCCTTAAACTTCACACTATTAGTATTTATGAAAGATTGACAAATATTCTTTTTAAGGTCAGCAATTTCGGATTTTTCGTCTTTTTTCTTTCCGATTAGTATCAAATTACAACTCTTGATTGTCTCAGCTGCTTCTTCTGTTACATGCTTTGCATCTCCGAAACCTAGTCCTATTAGATATAAGTTAATACTCAAAGTAACGGTCCAAAAATTATAACTGCAGGATGATTGCTTTGAATATCCTTTAGGTAGATTAAAATCTCCTCTATCGTACCCTTTGTAATATTTTCCTCTTTTCTTGAGATGTCTTCCGCTATGAGGACTTTTGTTTTGATATCAAGACCATTTTCTAAAAGAATCTGAGCTAGATTAGGGAAAGTTTTTTTTCCCATGAAGATTACGGTTGTACAATTTGGATCAATTAAGGATGCAATATTTAAGTCATCGGGAAGTTCACCATTGAAATCATGTCCAGTTATAAACTGCACGCGTCTCGACATAACTCTTCGGGTTAACGGGATTTTTGCAGCCGCCGCCGCAGCCATCGCTGAAGATACTCCTGGGATTATTTCAAACTCTAACCCATTTTCATTTAATGCTGTAATTTCTTCCTCTAATCTTGAAAAAATACTACTATCACCCGACTTCAGCCGAACAATTTTTTTTCCTGTTCTACCATATTCTACAAGTAATCTAGATACTTGATTTTGCTTTGGTGATGCAAGCCCCGCTCTTTTCCCCACACTCAAAAGTGTGGCGCTTTTTTTTGCAAGATTTAGTATTTCGCCGGCGGATAAATCATCATAGAAAATTATATCCGCACCACTGATTCTTTTTACTGCTAGTACAGTAAGAAGGTCTGGATTGCCGGGACCAGAGCTGACAAAGCTAATAGTCATTGTTCGCTCCCAATAAGATGAAAAAATGTTCCAGTAGCATTAGAGTTTTTGGAGCCTAACTGACCTAACTCATTTTGGTAAGCATCCTGTACAAAGACAATAGGAGCATCATTTATTTCGACAACTGTCGTATAGTGAAACTCATGTCCAAGAACAGTGGAACCCTTTTTGATTCCAAAAAAAGGCTCCATAGCCTTGGCTTTTCGATATCCTAGATTGAGCTTGCGTTTTTCAAAAGAAGTAACTAAATCAAACATACCAATCATGTCATATGCCTGACCACCTTTACCAATAATTTTTCTTCCCAAAACCATATAGCCACCACACTCTCCGTGCACTGGTCTTTTCTTACTAAAATCAATAAGTCCATTCTTAAAATTTTTGCATTCAGATAAGCGACCAAGGTAGAGTTCAGGGTATCCTCCTGGCAACCAGACCATGTCATCACTCTTTGAAGGGGGCTCATCGTTTAGCGGAGAGAAAAAGGAAATCTCAGCACCTTGCTTCTTCCATCCCTCTATCAAATGGGAATAAGTAAAGGTAAATGCATTATCTCTCGCAATAGCTATTCTCTGCGCGGGAGGAGTAATTTTTTGTAAAGTTGATATTGGAGGAGAGCTATTTCTTGCAGTACAAGCTATTGCTTCGAGGTCACAATTTTCTTCAATGAGTGTTCCAAGCTTAAAAATTAGTTGCTCCAAGTCAGATAAATCTTCTGCCTGGACTAGACCTAAGTGCCTTTCTGGGATAGTTAGTTCGTTAGATCTAGGGATAACACCTAGGATTGGAACTTTTGTTTTTGAAACTTCACTGACTACTAAAGCTTCGTGCCTTTTGCTTGATATATTATTTAGAATTATTCCACCGATTATTATGTCATGTCTAAATGAGTTGAAACCGGCAATTAAAGCAGCTACAGATTGAGCCTGCTTTGCGCAGTCGACTACTAAAATTACTGGCCAATTCGTTATACTTGCTAGATCTGCGGTGGAACCATTTCCACCTGCACCCTTGCTTATTACTCCATCAAATAATCCCATTGACCCTTCAGCAATACAGATATCCGAAGGGCCCACCATGCCTATCATATTAAGGATATCGCTAGATGACATTGCCCATGTATCTAAGTTATATGAAGGACGATCTGCCGCAACACTTTGAAATTTTGCATCTATATAGTCAGGACCACTCTTGAAAGGTTGTACAGATCCTTTACGGGCAAAAGCGTTAATAAGCCCCAGAGTTACAGTCGTTTTTCCAGCTCCCGACGCCGGAGCCGAAATAATTATACCTTGCCTATTTATGATTTCTTCCAGTGGCATCTATTTCTCTAAATCTCCTATCATAGGTTTCATCATACAATTTGCTTGCTGTAAAATTAGCAGTGTCTAAATGCGGACCAATAAGTATCAAAGCTGTTCTATCCATATATTCGGGTATCGCTTTTTCTATATTACTTAAATCTGAATGAATAATTTGTTCCTCTGGCCAAGATGCTTTCCACACAACTTTTACTGGGCAAGAACCGTTATAGAAAGGCTTTACTTTTTTGACCACTTTAGCAATATCATGAATTGATAAATGTATCGCAAGAATAGCGCCACTTTTAGCAAAATTTTCTAAAGTTTCATTTTCAGGCATCTTTGATGCCCTACCTTCGGTTCTAGTGAGAACTATAGATTGGGCTATTTGGGGCTTGGTTAGTTCCTGTTTTAAACTTGAAGCGGCAGCTGAAAAAGAAGTTACTCCTGGCGTCATGCTAAAAGGGATTTCTAATTTTATTAACTCACGTATTTGTTCATTCACTGCCGACCATATAGATAGATCACCAGAGTGAAGCCGGGCAATTTCATGACCCTCATTATGAAATTTTTCTATTTTTTTAATAATTTGAGAAAGTGATAGGGGTGCTGTATTTATTTTTTTTGTTGAAGGGTCGCAATGGGATAATATTTCTGCTGGAATGATCGATCCCGCAAAAAAACAGATAGAGCATTTTTCCAAAAGTTTTTTTCCTTTAAGCGTTATGAGTTCGGGATCACCAGGACCTGCGCCTATGAAGTGTACTGTCAATTTAATCTCCATCCATTTCTGCGATTGCGATGGTAGCAAGCCTATCAGAAGAGATTTTCCGATCACAAATAATTTTGGATGCGGTACCTCCTGCAGCAAGTGCTGCAGCTTCACAAAAACTACCAACATTTTTAAACTTCATACTCAAATGGGAAACAGTAGGTGTGATAATATTGTAAATATCGTCTTCCTCAACCTGGATCAATTTTAGGCGGTTTGTACTGACAAATTTTAAAAAGACTGCATTTATTGCTTTTTCCTTTGAAGTAGCAACTGTAAAAGCACTATACCTTTTGATATAACTTTCAAATAACTCGTTAAATGAAGTAATAGTAACTGTAGATTTAAAGCCAATTCCTGCAATCATGTTTTAAAGCTCCATTGGATTATATTATATTGAGCTGACCAAATTGTTTTTCCCCCAATAGGCTTAGGCTTGGATATATTAATTTTTTTCAAATTACCGCCGAACTGCTTGTATTTTTTTAACAAAAGAGCCTGGGACTCAAGAGTGACAGCATTTATTACAAGTCGGCTATTTTTACCAAGGAGTTTAATCACTTGGTAAATTAAATCTGAAGTTACTCCCCCACCTATAAAAACAGCATTTGGCTTTGGTAAATCTTTGGCTATCGTTTCAATATTACCATGTTTTACAGTTAATCTTTCTTGTAAGCCAAATTTTTTTCTATTAGCTTTGATCAAAGAAATACGATCCCTTCTTCGTTCAATGGCAAAGGCCACGTTTTTAGGATGCCCCAAACACCATTCAATTGAGATTGAGCCTGAACCAGCTCCTATATCCCATAACACTTCACTTCCAAAAGATTTTAATTCTGAGAGGGTCAGAGCTCTTATGTCTTTTTTAGTTATATTCCCATCAGTTTTGAAAGCATCATCATCCTGCCCTTGAAAATAACTAATATCTGATGGAGCTTTTTTATATGTTATGCCCAATGCTAGTGGTTTTAAAGATTTAGATGCTCGTTTAAAATCAGATAGTTTTGAGTCTGTAAGTTTTACTACTTTTTCCTCTGGGCAGCCAAGTCTCGACAGCATAAAACTTTCTTTAACATTAACATCATGTTTCTCTAGTACAGAAAGAATCTGCTCTATTTGCTTAAACTCTCTGAGAAGAATTATTGCTTTCCCAGCTTCTGACAGTTTTGCAGGAAGGGTTTCTACTGGTTTTGCATGGAAGGCTAAGCAGTCAACAGCGTTTATAGGCCAGCCTATTTTATTGGCAGCTAGAGAAAAAGTAGATGGCACAGGGTAAGAGCGCCATTCATTTTTCTTTAAGTTTTTAATAAGTAGAGGTCCTACACCAAACCAAAAAGGATCACCTGAAGCCAGTACCACAGCCAGTTTATATTTATAACTGAATACGTCATCAATGCTAAATGGTATAGGCCATGATTTACCTTTTGATTTAACCTCTGCAAGAGCCAATTGGCGAGCACTACCAAAAACGACGCTGGCCCTGTTCAATAAATCAGTGCTTGATTTATCGAGGCCATTTAGTCCATTCTCACCTATACCAATAATATGAAGCCAGGTTTTAGTCATGACAAAAATTCTTATAATAGGAGGCACTGCCGAGGCAAAAAATCTGCATTTTAGACTTCAAGAAAAGAAACTTTTTACAATACTTTCTTATGCAGGTCTTACTAAAAGCATTGATAAAGAGGTAAAAAATATTCGGGTCGGTGGCTTTGGCGGAGCGACGGGAATGTCTGCGTTTGTCAAAGATGAAGGTATAACCCATATCCTTGATGCCTCTCATCCTTTTTCTAAAAATATTACAGTAAACTCTCTTCTCGCTGCGCAACTCGCAAAAATTGAATATTTGGGTTTTGAACGTCCAAAGTGGCAGAGACAAAATGGCGACAAATGGAAGCTGGTGAGTGATATGCATAAAGCTATAAAGCTTATCGACGAAACTGACAGGGTTTTTGTAACAATCGGTAGTAAAGAAATACGTTTTCTGAATAGGAAGCCCAAACCATTTTATCTGATCAGAATGATTAACGAACCAGAAAACAAGATGCTTCTCGATAGATTTAAGGTTATTTTTGATCAAGGCCCATTTGCTTTCGAGCAAGAGCTGGAAATTATGAAAGAGTTTTCTATAAATAAACTTATAACAAAGAATTCTGGCTCCAATGCAGTAGTTGAGAAAATACATGCAGCTAGGGAACTTGGCGTTGAAGTCATAATGATTGAAAGACCTACGTTGCCGAAAAGAAAGCTTTTTACTGATGAAAATCAAGTAGTTCAATTTTTTTCTACCCTTGAATAACGTGGCGTATATATATAACCTGTGTTTCTAATCTTTTTAGTGCGTGATGATCCAATAATTACTAGAGTCTTCATTGACACAGAAGAAGCATCAGCTTCTGACAATGTAGTCTCAAAAACAGCCTCAGATTCAGTAGAAATTGAATTTGCATAAATAACAATACGGTCACTTTTACAACTTTTTCTTAAAACATCATAAATTTCTGAAAGCTGATTTTTACGAGATTTCGATCTTGGGTTGTAAAACGCTATTACAAAGTCCGCCTTTGCGGCTGCGATAACTCTTGATTTCAAAATATCCCAAGATTTAAGATTATCAGACAAATTAATAACACAGAAATCATGTCCTATAGGAGCGCCCAATCTGGCGGATGCTGCTAAAAGAGCAGTAATTCCTGGCAGAACTACAATTGATAAGTCATCTATAGAAATGTTTTTTTTATCTACAACTTCAAATATTGCCGAGGCCATTGCAAAAACTCCAGGATCTCCCGAAGAAACAACAACTACCTTTTTTCCTTGCAAAGCAAGATTAATAGAGAGTTCAGCTCTATCAATTTCCTCCCTATTATCGCTTGGGTGAAATGACTTGCCGCTAGCATCCTTCACTCTTTCAATGTACTTAGAGTAACCCACAATGTCTGTTGAATCTTTTAATGCATCGGTTACTGCTGGTGTGATAAGTTCTGGTGCTCCTGGTCCTAAACCTACTATGGTTAAGCTTCCCTTCATTCGTAATGGTCCTCTGAAATTAGAATTATCGAGAAATATGGTGCTTCACTTTTAGTATATTCCCTTAGAGGAATAATTTTTTGTTCAGGCATAGTTGCTTTTTCAATTACTAATGCCTTATTAAGCCAATCCGTTTCTTCTAGTACAGATTTTACTTTTTCTAATTGGGTGCCCACTTTCATGATCACAACATTTTTGGAACTCTCAAGATGGCTCTTTAATTCTTCGTGACTTTGTATGCCCATTAGGATAGTTAGGGGTTGATCTCCCATTGCTATTGGTAACTTAGAATTGTTCCAAGCACCTGACATTGCAGTTATTCCAGGCACGAATTCTATATTCACATCTTTTCTCAAAAGTCTAAATAGATGAACAAATGATCCATAAAAAAGAGGATCACCTTCTGATATTACCACCACATCGTCGTTCAATAAGAGTTTCTTTAGTTTATTGGCACAGTCATCATAAAATCGATTAATCGAATGCTTATATTTATCAGATAGAAAATCGACTTCATTAGTTACAGGGTATTCCATAGCGTATTCAAAGGGCGCACTATTGGAAATTAATGTATCTATAATCGCCCTTGCTCTGCCCAACGTATTTTTTTTTCTGAAATATGCTATTTGTCTTGCATCGGATATTATTCTAGATGCCTTAACTGTCAGTAACTCAGGATCACCTGGCCCAACCCCGACGCAATATATACTATACATATTTATTCTTTCTCCTGCGCCAAGGCGTTAACTGCAGCTACCGCTACAGCACTTCCCCCCAACCGGCCTTTAACAACTAAACTGTTCAGCGTTTTTACTTCGATTAATGCTTGCTTAGATTCCGCCGCTCCAACAAACCCGACAGGGCAACCAATTATCCCCGCAGGTTTCAAGGTTTTTCTCTTACCAAGAAACTCTAACAAATAAAATAATGCAGTGGGAGCGTTTCCAAAAACAATTAGAGAATCTTGTATGTAGTCTTCCCATAGATGAATGGCTGCAGCCGTTCTGGTATTCGATATTCGTTTTGCAATGTCTGGTACGGACTTATCATTCAAAGTACAGATGATTTCATTGTCCGCTGGTAGTCTCGCTTTTGTTATTCCCTCACTTACCATCCTCGTATCGCAAATAATCCGAGCTCCTCTCTCTAAAGCATCTCTTACTTTGCCAACAAAATCTGGTGTAAATTGAATATATTTTTCCAGCCCAATAAAACCAAGGGCATGTATCATCCTCACTGCAATTTTCTCTTCAAGGTTTGAAAAAGAAGAGAGGTCCGCTTCTTTTCTAATAATAGAAAAAGATTGCTCATAAATTTTGTCTGGGCTTCTTTCATATTCAAATGTCATTTATTCAATTCCATAGAAATTTTTGATGCTAAATGCTGAAATTTATCATCTTTTACGCTTACAGACTTTTCCCCTTCTGAACTGTTAATAAGTATAGATGTCTGCTTTGAGAGACCACAATTTTTTAAACAACCACTTATGTGAATCTTTGCTTTATTTGTTCTATTTTCTAATCTTTCTTTAAGAAACGTAGTGACCACTTTTGCCACCTGACTGGTTTCCAAAATGCCTTGACTACAATAGGGTTTACCGGAGCAATAGCTCACGCTCAGATCATAACCTGTATTTTTTGAGAGAAAACTTAAAGGTGGTTTTGTTTTGGCTGAATTAATAAAAAAAGATTTCCATGGGGTCACTGCTACTCCTTTAACATGCGAAGCTAATTCCCTCAGTTGGTAACTTGAAAATTTTCCTCCTGGTACCGTAATCATATATCCTCCAAAACAGGGACCGAGTCTTGGAGAAAAATTTTGTTTTCTTGGTTTAATGTCTGGAAAATAAATATGGTCTATCTCTCCAATTGAATTAATTAAATCTCTGCTTTTCAGTTGGTTCGAGACAGCCATTACATTACTTAAAATCATTTCTATTTTTTCAATTAATGTTTCTGGTTCTACAACTATACCGCGGTCAGAACCGTCAATTCTTAAAATTAGATTTTTTTCTTTGTTTGTCTCTATCCTGAGGTCTGCATTGGTTTCTTGCAGGCTTGCCACTTCTCCTAAGTCAACAGCAATACCGAATTTCTTATGGGGTTTGGGGATATTATTAAGATTATCTTCTAAAATACTTGCTATCTTTTGTGTTAGTTTTTTATTTTTCGTAGAAAAGGGACTATAAATGATATTTGAAATATTCTCCTTTTTTTCAGCAGCATTAATAATATCGGCCTGATTAAGGAAATTTGATAGCTGTTTAAGATGTTTTTTTTGAAGACCTCTTACTGTGATGTTAGCTCGCGATGTCAATTCGATAAAGTTACTTCCAAAACTAGAAATTGCATCAGCAAGAATAGAGAGTTGTTTAGATGAGAGATATCCGTATTTTGGCCTGAAACGGATTAAGTAACCGTCGTTAGATTTAATTGGTGAGTCAATAGTTGGGCATATTCCTAAGACCCTAGCCATTTTCAACCAGTCTTTCCTCATATCGAATAGAGTTATGAAAACTTTTCCACAGACCTAAGTCTCTAAGCTCACTAAAAGTATTTTCTAAACCTTTAAGAGCATCTATATTTTCCTCTGCCATAAAGTCAGCAACTTTTGTATTGGCTAAAGTTGAGTTATATACCAATTCTATTAAGTGATTAGGTAAATATACTCCAGATTTGCCAAAATTAGACAAGTTGAATACTAGTTCTGTTATTTCAGCCGCGCCTCTGTAACCATGCTGCAACATTCCTGAAACCCACTTATCGTCAGAAAGCTTTCCCCTTATAATTCTTGCTAATTCTTGATTTGTTGTACGAACTTTTGGAATTCCATCTGATGAAATATCTATATGGTATAGTTTAGGATTGGTTTTCTGCATACTGGCAACAGCTGCGTTAAAACCCCCTATGTGGTCAGAATAATCCTTTGCTGACAACAAATCACTTTCACATAAATCATGAGAGTGAATTAGTGCTTCAGTATCGGCTAACCTTTTCTTGAGACTTTCTGTATTTTGGTTAAATTTTCCATTCTTTTGATAAGCCCAAGCCGAGCTTTTAATCCATGCCTCGCCAATCTTAGCCGTGTGATCGGCTAGGGGTCTTTCAATTTTTTCTTTGATATTTATCCCAAAAGATCCAGGCTTAGGCGCAAAAATTCTGTCAATCTTGTTTTTATAAGGGTTATCTTTCAATGTCTCATCTCTTTCATGAAGTTTATCGATTGCATCAAAAAATAATCTATTAAGCTCTGGAAAGATGTCTCTGAACAAACCTGACTGTCTGATAGTAATATCAATTCTCGGGCGACCTAGCTCTGCTAGTGATAGAATGCTAAAACCAAGGATCCGAGCGTTATTTTTGTCCCAAATTGGTGTAAGGCCAGCAAAAGCAAGTGCCATTGAGTACTCTTGTCCTCCCGTTCGCATGGATGCTGATCCCCAAAGATCAATGGTTAAATTTTTCGGATAATCTCCATTGTCTTGCAAATATTGTCTTACAAATTCATCTGCCATTGCTTGACCATTTTGGAAAGCTATTTTTGTGGGTATCGATCTAGGGTCTACAGCATATATATTCCTGCCTGTAGGTTTAATATCAGTACGGTTCCTATATGGCGATCCCGATGGTCCACTGTTAATTCTTTTTCCCTCTAGGCATCGGAGTAAGCCATTCAGTTCGGATGCTCCACAATCTCCTTTACCAAATATATGAAGACCACTTGAAAACTGGGATTCCTTTAAATCACAAACAAAAGAGTCTATTCTTGTTAACCATTCACTATCTGATGTTATGGGATCAACTGATAGCTCTTTATCTAATTTTATTTTCTTGGCCTCATGAATTATTTTCTTTTCAATATGCTCTTTCCTTACTTGATCGAGATCACCGCTGGTAGAATATTCATCTAATAGAAATTCAAGATCTCTCAATTCATTTGGAAGATCCACAGTCTGAATTTTTGGAGGCATGTGCCCCACAGTAAGAGCCCCCAATCTTCTTTTTGCCTGCGATGCTTCTCCCGGATCATTAACAATAAACGGATAAATAAAAGGTATGTCGTTTACTAGTAACTCGGGCCAGCACTGATTGGAAAGACCTACTGTTTTCCCTGGTAGCCATTCGAGACTTCCATGCGTTCCCATATGAAGAAATGCATCAATATTTTGCATCTGCAACCAGAGATACATTGCCACATAGCTGTGACAAGGTATTTTTTCAAGATCGTGATAATCGGCTTTTTTATCCTCTAGTAAACCTCTTGAGGGCTGGACCAGCACAAAAAAATTATTGTTTTTATAACCCTGAAGAACAAACTTGTCCTTTTCAAAAAAAGCATCTTCTTCGAAACCACCCCATGTTTTAAATAATTTAGTTCTAGGTTTTAGTGGAATGAGATTTAGCAAGTTTTCGTATAACTTGATGGGAATCTCTATCCTAGAGCTTTTTAACTTCTCAAAACACTTATCAGGGTTAGAGAATTTAAATCCATTATCTCCAAGAAAACCTAAAATATGCTTTGTTGATTTAATTGTGTCTAGGCCAAGCGCATGAGCTAATTGAAAGTCACGACCCGGGTATGAAGATAATACGATGGCTATTCTTTTTTCTTCATTTTTCTTAGATCTAAGAGCATGCCACTTTTCAACTTTATTTATTATCTTTTTAGAAAGAGTTTTCTCGACTTTATGCTTTGAGATTGGAAACTGTAATGCGGGGTCTATAGCTTGTTCAGATTTAAAACTTACAATCCCTCCATTAATGCGCCCATCTACCTCTGGTATAGCAACGTGCATTGCCAAATCAGAGGAATTTAAGCCAATTGGATTCCGTCTCCAAGATTCTTTCTTAGAGGTAGATAAAATTATTTGAAAAACAGGCACACCCACATGATCTAATGGAGATTTGCCAGTTTCGCGACTTTTTGCTGAAAAGGCTGTAGCATTAAGTATCGCAATAGGAGATATTTTCGATAACATCGACTCTATCCACTTGGCGGTCGATTTGATTTTAAGTGAATTTACAAAAATACTTATGCATTTTATGCCTCTCTTTTTAAAATCTCTAAATAATTTGTCTATGGGTTCGAGGTCATCAGCCATCAGGTATGATCTATAAAATATAATACAGACAGTAGGTTTTGCGTCAGTGCTCACGGTAAAATTTTCTAGAATACCTTTTTTATAGCAATAAAAACCATGAGATTTCACTTTGCTGAATTCTGTAATGGCTGGGAAGTAAAGTGATGCAGCAAGTGCCATTTGAGCTAATACCGCTTGTGCAGATAGTTCTCCGCCGTCATCACAGAGATTTTTTAAGTTTTCTAATGTTGACTTTGGCAAATTTGAATACGAGTCTAAAACCTTATCTTCCCTCCCATCGGCTGGTATTACAGCCAACGGTATCTTTTTCTTAATTGATACGTTCTTTAAATAATTTAATCCGTATGGCCAATATTGCTCACCTCCAATAAGTCTTACAAGAATACCTTTAGATTTGGAGACTGTTTTTTCAATGTAGGTATCAATAGATAAATTATGAGTTAGTTGTTTTATATTTGCCAGTCTCAATGTAGGAACAGACTCTCTACCAAAGTCCCCTAACGTTTTTTTCCATGCATTCGCAAACGCATTTAAATCACTATCTGAAAAAGACAAAATAACTAGATCAGCAGGCTCCTGGTTCAAATCAACTGGAACACTGGAATTATCTAAATAGTGATCTTCATTAAAAATGATATGCATATTAATTCAGACTTGAGTGGAGATAGGCTGAGATTACGTCTTGATCGATCCTCCCTTTTTCACCTATAAAAACTAAGTTCCCAGTATTTTCTAAAGGAATTTTAGTGTCTGTAAAATTTACTGATAATCTTTTACCAACACCTTGAACAAGTAAATTTAGTGGCTTACTTTCAACTCGCAAAAAACCTTTAATTCTCAATATGTCATTTTTCCGTATGAGTGTTTCTAAAACTATTTTAAATTTCTCTAGATCTAGGATTTTTGGCACAGAGATGCTAAATGTGTCAAAATCATCGTGCTCATGATCATCAAAGCCATCATGATGAGATCGTCTATTTTCTAAATCAGTCTCCGCTGCTGCATTTACGCCTAAAATCACATCAGCTCCAATGTCACCATTTTGAACTTCTAAAATTGGAACATTCCGTTCCATTTCCTTAATTATGATATTTCTGGCGTCTGAAATGTTTTCCACAAGGTCTGGCTTTGTTAGTAGCACAACATCTGAGCAGTTTATTTGGTCCTCAAATACTTCGGAGAGAGGTGTTTCATGTTCAACGTAAGTCTGATTTTGTTTTTCTTCAAGTTCATTAGACATTTGAGGTGCAAATATACCATTAACAACCGCCTCTGCATCTACAACTGCTAAAACACTGTCAACCGTGAGGCGGCTTCGAATTTCCGGCCACTCAAAAGCTTTCAATAAAGGTTTGGGAAGGGCGAGACCTGATGTTTCGATCAATATATGTTCCGGAATATATTGGCCCTCTAAAAGGGATTTCATAGTGGGAATAAAGTCGTCGGCCACTGTACAACATATACATCCGTTTGCTAATTCGAGAATATTTTCTTCTGGGCAGGTTTCATCTGAACATTGTTTTACTATTTCTCCATCTACACCCAAATCACCAAACTCATTTATAATAACGGCCAGTTTTTTCGATTTGTTCTTAAGAATTAAATTTCGAATTAATGTAGTTTTTCCGGCTCCCAAAAAACCAGTTAAAATGGTGACAGGAATTTTTTCTAGACTACTCATCTTCAACTACCATGTAGTTTTCTGGTGGAACCCTAGCTAGTGATTGTTTTTTAAACGCTGCAGGGCGTTCTGAGAACCGGATTTTACCATCTCTTGTTTTTTTATATAATGTAAATCCAGATAAAATATCAGCTTCGTCTTGATTAGGGGTTAAGTTGCCAATTACATAAGTCCATTTATTTTTATTTGTCAGACTCAGAGTGCAACCATTAGAGCATCCTGCCAAACATTTAACAGGTTTTATATTCATCTTACTGTTCAACCGTTTTAGGTTGTCATAGAGTATCTTTCCAGGACGTGGTTCAACAGCTTCACCATTTTTTTTGCATGTAATGCAAACATATAAAATATCATCGGATTCCAATTATTCCTCCTTACTGGAAAACGGGATCAAAAAAACAATATCTAACTGTTTTCAGACACGAATATCCCGTTCGCTCTTCTTTTTTTTACTGGCAGGTCTCCCGGCTATTAAAAGTAAAGCACAGCTTTATGAATACCAACTTCCCAAGATTATTTCTCAGTGTTAATATTCTCTTTTATTTACGGTCGCGGGTACGGCTACGATTTGCTTTTTAGTCTTTTTCGCATTCCCATTTAACCAAAAAAAAGGACCAGTTAATTACTAGTTGAGCAGTAAAAATATGCACTTGTCAAGAGGATAAAAAAAATGTCTGAAAACGAAAAACATAATGAAAAAATGAAGAGGCTGAAGTCTTCGAAGCAAAAAATTTTCGCAAAAAAAACGGTAAAAAAAGGCCTAATAATTGTTCATACTGGAACAGGCAAAGGAAAGAGTACTGCTGCCTTTGGCATGGTTTTTAGAGGTATTGCACATGGTATGCCATGTGCAGTTGTTCAATTTATAAAGGGCGCGATGGCGACCGGCGAGCGTGACCTGATCCAAAAGTACTTTCACGAATTTTGTGAATTCCATACTCTTGGAGATGGATTTACTTGGGATACCCAAGATAAAGAAAAAGATATTGAATCTGCAAAAAAGGCATGGGGTAAAGCTAAGGAACTTATCCTGGATAAGGAAAAAAAGATAATTTTACTTGATGAAATCAATATAGCGCTCAGATATGGTTACATCGAAACCGATGATGTAGTCACTTTTTTACAAGAAAAAAAACCTGAGATGTCTCACGTAATACTCACGGGAAGGAATGCTGATGAGAAGTTAATCAATATTGCAGACCTGGTGACAGATATGACCTTGGTTAAGCACCACTTTCGAAATGGCGTAATGAGTCAAGAAGGTATAGAATTTTAACTATGGGAAAAGCGCTAATGATTCAGGGGTGTGGTTCCAATGTTGGAAAATCACTTTTAGTCGCTGGGCTTATAAGAGCGGCTAAGAAACGAGGCCTGCGGGTTGCTCCTTTTAAACCTCAGAATATGTCAAACAATGCTGCTATAACGGTGGACGGAGGTGAAGCTGGCAGAGCACAATCATTTCAAGCTTATGCAGCGGGTATTGATTTTCATTCCGACATGAATCCAGTTCTATTAAAACCAGAAAGCATGATTGGGTCTCAGGTTATTTTGAATGGGAAAAAATATAAATCTCTGAAAGCACGGGAGTATTATTCTCATAAAGATAAATTTATAGGGATAGCAATAAATAGTTTTACGAATTTGGTTAATGACTATGATCTGGTCATTGCAGAAGGCGCAGGTAGTTTAGCAGAAGTTAATCTCAGAAAGGCTGATATTGCAAACATGGGGTTTGCTTCAGTTTTGAGTGTTCCTGTAATAGTAGCAGCAGATATTGAAAGAGGCGGGGTTATTGCTCAGCTTATAGGTACAAAAGAAGTCCTTGACCAAAACGACAAAAACTTAATTGAAGGGTTCATTATAAATAAGTTTCGTGGAGACAAAAGTTTGTTTGATGATGGGGTTGCCTTCATTGAAAAGAAAACAGATTGGAAGAGTTTTGGGGTTATGCCCTTCTTTGACAAGGCAAAATTATTTCCAGCAGAGGATAGTCAAGATCTGAAGAATAGTTTCGGCACCGGTAAGTGCGTAATTTCGGTCTTGAAGCTATCTCGTATTGCAAACTTTGATGATTTTGATCCTCTCAAAATTGACAATCGATTAAAATTACAATTTGTCGAACCCGGCAATCCTATACCAGCAGATACGAAGTTGATTATAATACCAGGAACAAAGTCAACAATAGCTGACCTAAAATTTCTTAAATACCAAGGCTGGGATATCGATATTAAGGCGCATTACAGAAGAGGAGGTTCTATATTGGGAATTTGTGGCGGTTACCAAATTTTAGGTAACGAAATAATAGATGATCAAGGATATGACGGTACACCATCGAAAGCAAAAGGCCTTGGCCTCCTAAACGTTAAAACAAAAATGGGGAAAGAAAAGAATCTTGGAAAAAAAGAATTTATCAGCACTATAAATGGGAAAAAAATTTCTGGTTATGAAATACATCTGGGTATTACTTCTGGAAGTGATTGTAATAATCCCTTCGCCATTTTAGACAACAGAAAAGATGGTGCAATATCGTCTAATAGGCTCGTTATGGGCACCTATCTTCATGGCTTATTTTTTTCTGACGAATTTAGAAATAACTTTGTAGCTAAATTAAGTGCAGAAGAGAAAAAAGAAGACATCTCTTTCCATGACACTATTGAATTTATTTTAGAGGAATTTGTGAGAGTAATAGAGGATAATCTTGATGTTGATTCAATATTATCTGTCGCCAAGAATATCTAATTATTGATTGAGCGCATGTCTAACTCTTGCCCACTCATACTTTGAAGTTGGAATGCCAAGTCTTACCCAGCTTTTAGAATAATCAAAAGTTCTAATCCAAATATAATGGGCTGCAAATTGCTCTTCAACTTCAACACAATTCGAAGTGGCATACGTATGAAATAAATTAGTTTTTCCAACTAATTTCCAATTTTTTGTATTACAAGCTTCATGCAAAACATTACTCCCTTCAAGCAATATTTTTTCCATTGCAGATATCCAAGTTTTGTCATTCAGGGCAATTATGCCAATTTCGGCAGCTACGCTAGAAACTGGCCAAGGTCCTAACATTCCTCTTACCGATTTAATAAAATCAGAGGGGCCTGATACAAATCCAAGTCTTACGCCTGCTAAGCCAAAGAATTTTCCCAGTGAGTTAATTTGTATTACATTATCGAACTTTTGAATTCTTCTCGAAGAGAACATTTTAAAGCTTTCATCAATAATCAAAATTCTTACTTTTTTTGACAAATCGTCAAGTACCTCTTCGGCAATCACTTTACCTGTAGGATTATTAGGATTAACTATAATAGCAATATCACTAGAAGATAGTTTTGAAACCTCAGATACTGTCTCGGCTTTAATTCCGGAACTTTTGAAAGCCTTTTCATACTCATTATATGTTGGTCCAAGTATAGCTACTGAATTATAATTTTTTAAGCATATAGGTAAGAGGCTAATAATTTGTTGAGCCCCCTGAACAGCTGCGGTATCAGTGCCTTCTGCGACCTTATATGCTCTCGATGCAGCTTTCTCTAAACCCATCAAAAGTTTATTACTTGGTAAGTCTCTTAACTCGACCTTTACGCTTTCCTGCCATGGATACGAGGTTCTATTTATACCAGTAGAGAGGTCTATCCAATCTGCTCTTTGCCCTCCATATTTTTTTATGGCAAGGTCAATATCACCTCCGTGTTGTATATTAAGATCCTTATTACCCATTCATGAACCAAAAATTGAGAGCAAAGAGTATTACGTATATTTCAATAATAATATAAATATAATATTTAAGAGCTGTTGAGAGGTTTTCTTTGTTAGGTAAAGGGTGCCCAACGTTGATAGTTGGCTGTTCGATAAGTATGCCTTTTGATCGTTTTGGCCCAAGAAGAGATATCCCAAGAATGTACGCGAATGTTGCTTGTGGCCATCCAGCATTTGGAGAAGTGCTTGCTTTTGCATTCTTTAAAGAAAATAGAAATGTTTTAATTGGTTTAAGAGTAAGGGCACAAAAAAGAATAGAAGACAATCTCGCTGGCACCCAATTTACAAAGTCATCAACGGTAGCGCTAAACCAGCCAAAGTCTATGAACTTATTGTTCTTATACCCTACCATACTGTCCAACGTATTTATCGCTTTATAAAAAACTATTCCAGGAAGTCCAAAAAGAAATGCCCAAAATAAAGGAGCGATTATTCCATCAGACGTGTTCTCAGATAAGCTTTCGATGGCGCCACCACATATAGTATTTTCATCGGAATTTGTTAAGTCTCTACCGACTATCTTTGAGAGCGCTGCTCGGGAAGCAATTAAGTCTTTTTTGTCAAGCGAATCCGCGACATCTTTAACATGTGTGTAGAGAGATTTAGTTGCTAAAAATGGCCAAATTAATAATGCTTGGATAACAAAACCATAATAAAAATTTAAAAGCATTTGCTCTATCAAAAAAGCTATCGCTGTTATTGGGAACACGGTTAGAAAAAAAGTTAAAGTCCCAAGGAGTTTAAGTGATTTTTTCGAGTATTCTCTCTTATTTAGTAAGTGTTCAAAATACGATATTACTTTGCCAATCCAAGTAACTGGGTGCCCAATATTCTCGTAAACTTTTTCCGGCCACCCTATTATAATATCCAGGGTTAGGGCTATTAAGAGTATTAAGGGGACCATAAAATAAATTTCAGAGTACATGGTAATAATCAGTTGTCTTTGCCTTAAAATTTTTATATCCAAACTATAGTCGTTTTAACATATCCATATTGAGTTTTTATGAAAAAATTAGAATTAGTCCACACTATAGATGATATTTTTAATTTAGTGGATAGCGCACCAACATGGTCCAAAGAATTAAAAGAAAAAGCTGTTGAAAGGCAAAAGAATTTGTTGAAACCAGCCAATTCCCTAGGTCAGCTTGAAGACATAGCAGTTTTTTTGTCATCTTGGGGCAAAAAGACTATGAAAGACATGGAGACAATATCCACTATTGTATTTGCTGGTAATCATGGTGTGTGTAGACAATCAATAAACCCATTTCCTCAAGAAGTTACTTTTCAGATGGTAGAAACGTTTAAATTGGGAAAAGCAGCAATAAATAAGATATGTGAGTCAAACGAAATCAATCTAGAGGTTATCCCGATCGATCTAGAAAAACCAACGGCTGATATATCCATTGGACGTGCCATGGATGAAACGGAGTTTATTAAGTCCTTTAACATAGGGTTGCGTGCAGTTTCAGAGAATATGGATTTAATTACATTGGGAGAAATGGGAATTGGTAATACAACAATTGCATCAGCATTATGTTATTATTTTTTTAATAACGAAGTAAGTTCATGGGTAGGACCAGGAACTGGCTCTAACCAAGACCAGGTAATACATAAGGGCAAAATAATTGAAAGAGCAGTAAAGACAAATCGGCCTGGTATTGTAAGACCTCTCGATGCAGGCGTATCTCTAGGCGGTAGAGAACAAGCAGCGATTTGTGGAGCTGTAGTAGCTGCGAAGCATTATTCGGTGCCAGTAATTTTAGATGGTTTTATTTGTACTGCAGCAGTATTACCGATTTTCTTCGAAAGGAAGGATATCCTTGATCATTGTTTATTTGGGCACTGCTCTAAGGAACCAGGGCATCTGTTGCTACTAAAGATGTTAAACAAAAAGCCTATTTTGCGTCTAGATATGGCCTTAGGGGAAGGGTCCGGTGCTGCCTTAGCTACTTCCATAGTCAAAGCGGCTTTCAAGTGTCATGTAGAAATGGCCACGTTTGAAGATTCAGGAGTTTCTGGAAAACAATAAGCTATGATTTCCAGCTGGTTATCCTTTGCATAATATTATCCCCAAGAAAAATTTGATGATAAGCAACGCCAATGAGATGGGTTAGTATAAAGAGGTATAATATATTAACTAGAATTTTGTGAGCTATACCCAGATCGATATTGACAGTTGAAAAGGCCAATAGACCGGTAATAGGAATAGCAAAAAGAATATAATAAATCCCCAAATGCACAAAAGTTGATAAAAATTTCAATAAAGCATTTGTTTTCTTTGTGGGAGTAGGGACACCAAATTTTATTCTTAGAAAAATTCTAACAGCCATAAGTAAAAATATAAATACGCCTCCTAATATATGAAATTGACTATTGCTTGTATTTCCATTGTTGGTGATGGCCTCATTACGAAGTGCTAAAAATTCTAAGGCAATTTTATCGCCAGTGATCATTTGGAACAAGATGATGACAACTACTAGCCAGTGGATAAGGATGTGAAATTTATTATAATGAGTGGGAATATTTAAACTTTTATTTGCAGACATTATGTCCCACAGAAAGTTTGATGCACGACTTCGCTATCTCTTGGTGCATTATAAAACGTTTCATGATTTTCCTTTACTTCGAAAGGAGTAATTAAAAGATCACATAGAATCTCAAAATCAGAAAAATCACCCTTTGTTGCTTTCCCAATAGCCTGTTCTACAAGATGGTTTCTCATAATAAACTCAGGGTTACTTGAACTTAGCAATTCAATTGCCTCGGTTTTACTCTTGCTATTTTCCTGTAATAATTTTCTCCAATTGCCTAACCATTGACTAACAGCGTGCTGGTTCTCCTCATCTGAATTTCTAAAATTATTTAAGAAAGCAGTGTCGTCTTCTTTAATTAGCGTTGCTTTGAGTGACTTGAAAGTCCCGGTAAAATCTGCTTTACCAGCCTCCATTAAATTCAGTAACTCGGAATAAAGCGAGCTTGTTTTTTTTGAGTTATTTTTAAACCCCAATTTGTGTGATATTAAAATATCTAAAGAATTGTTGAAATTTTTATCAAAATCAAAAAGAATTTCTTCAACTACTTTTATTGCGTCTGATGTATTCTTGGAAATTAAAAATAAAATGGTTTCTGCCAACCTGCTTAGGTTCCATGGAGCTACGCGTGATTGGTTAGAGAAAGCGTATCTTCCATACTGGTCTATTGAGCTAAAAACTTTATTTGCTTCATAAGAGTCCATGAACGCACATGGCCCATAATCGATTGTCTCGCAAGATATGGAGGTATTATCTGTATTCATTACACCGTGAATAAAACCAACTGAGTTCCATTGAGCCACTAAGGTAGCTTGACCTTTAACTATTCTCTCAAAAAATAATTTATATTTTTCCTTTTTATCAGATAGGTCTGGATGGCTTCTTTCAATCATAAAATCGGCCAACTTTCTTATATGGTCCTTCTGATTTCTTATTGCAAAAAACTCAAATGTACCAACTCTAACATGGCTTTTTGCAACTCTTGCCAGCATCGCTCCAGGGGAAACTTCTGCTCTAACAACCTTTTCCCCGGTTAATAAAACAGCTAAAGACCTAGTGGTAGGAACTCCCAAATGGTGCATACTCTCCGAAATTAGGTACTCTCTAATAACAGGTCCTATTCCCGCTCTACCATCTCCTCCTCGAGAGAAGTATGTTTTTCCACTTCCTTTTAGTTGTATGTCTCGCCTCACACCATCTTGACAAATTTTGTCTCCCAGTAGAACTGCGCGGCCATCACCTAATTGTGGTACCAAATGCCCGAATTGATGCCCTGCGTATGCTAGAGAAATAGAATTAGGAAGCGTTTTAGAATTTTTCCCACTTAGAAATCTAAGGCCAGATTGACTTTTTAAAAAACCAATATCGATGTTAAGCAAGTCCGCTAATTGTTCGTTTATCGTAACCACATTGACATCAGGCATAGCCTCTGCCTCTGTATACCTGAAAAACTCTTGAGGCAGAGATGTGTATGTATTCTCCAAATTAATGGAATTCATTATTAAATCTTCGTTCGATTAATTCCCATGTTTGTTTAGGGTACTCCTAAACTTTTCAATGATCTCATCAATATGTTTATGTTCAGAAATGAACATTGGAGCTACAATTCCTGAGTCACCAGTAAATTTGACGTGTAGACCCTCCCAGAACAACTCTTTTTGGAATTTTGTTCCTCTTTTTCCTGGATGCCCGTCGGCATGAAGCTCTACTCCACCCATCATCCCAATTCCTCTCACATCTTTTACTAGTGGATGATCGCAGAGTGAAAAAAGAGCATCAAGAAAATAACCAGACATTTCATTAGCTCTGTTAAATAAATCTTCCTCCTCATATATTTCAAGTGATGCCAAACCTGCTGCACATGAACCGGGGTGACCAGAATAAGTATATCCGTGAAAAAACTCAATAGTATCTGGGTTAGAGTTATCTGTAACAGTTTCATAAATATGGTCTTTGACACATACTGCCCCCATTGGCATCGAACCATTTGTAATTGCTTTTGCCATTGTCATAATGTCTGGCGTTACATCAAATTTTTGTGAAGCAAAAGGAGTTCCCATTCGACCAAAGCCAGTTATTACCTCGTCAAAAACAAGTAAAATCCCATGCTCATCACATATTTCTCTTAGTCTTTCAAGGTAACCCTCTGGGGGTACTAAAGTTCCTGTCGACCCTGCAACTGGCTCAACGAAACAAGCGGCGATAGTATTGCCACCATAAGCTTGTGCAAACCTTTCTAGGTCATTAGCTAGTTCAACTCCATTTTTAGGTTGCCCTTTAACTTTAAGCTCTTCTCCGGTCCATGTATGTCGCATTAACACAACGTTCGGCATAACTACGGGAAAGGTTCTTCGGTTATTAACCATTCCGGATAAAGATACTCCGCCAATATTGACCCCATGATAAGCTCTTTCTCTACTTACAAAACGATGCCTATTTTGACCGGTAGCAGAATTATAGGACATTATTATTTTTAATGCTGTATCTATAGCTTCAGAACCTGAATTTACAAAAAATACATGGTTCATTTCTTCTGGAGTAAGTTCCGAGACTTTATCTGCTAATTCGAAACTGGCTGGATGGCCCATACCAAAAGGAGATGTGTAGGTGTTCTTCTTCAGCTGATTGTGAACTGCTTCAATAATTTTTGGATGACAGTGTCCAGCAGGAGAACAAAATAAGCCAGAAGAACCATCAATGATTTTTGTATTCTTATGGCTAGTCATATATACACCTGAGGCTTCTGTAATAAGTCTTGGGTCTATCTTAAAGCCTCTGTTATCGGTAAACGGCATCCAATGATTTTCTAATGAATTCTTAATAATGTTATTGGCCATTTGTCTAAATCCTATTATTTGACGTTAAAAAATGGTGGCAATGAAAAACTTCCCCCAAAACACTGTATTTTTTCAAACACAATACTATAATTAAAGTATCAAAATCCTAAAAAGTCAAAAGGGAATCTCTATGAAAGACACTATCGAAGTAAAAGAAAAAAAAGACAGGGACTCTTTTTTTCAATGGGCCGACCCATTTCTGATATCCGATCAACTTTCAGAAGAGGAAAGGATGATTAGCGAGACAGCTGCCTCCTTTGCTAATAAGGAGCTTAGCGTGCGAATCGAAAAAGCATATAACGAAGAAATTATAGATGAGGGCATTTTCAAACTCATGGGCGACACCGGCTTGCTAGGGTGTACAATACCGGAGGAATTTGGGGGGCTAGGAGCTAATTACGTTTCATATGGATTAATAACAAGAGAGATAGAAAAAGTAGATTCAGGCTACAGGTCTATGATGTCAGTTCAATCATCTCTTGTAATGTATCCTATATACAAATTTGGATCCCAATCACAAAAAGAAAAATACCTTCCAAAATTGGCATCTGGTGCAAGTGTTGGCTGCTTTGGGCTCACAGAAGCAAACTCTGGTTCTGACCCAGCTTCTATGACGACAAAAGCAAAAAAAGTAGCCGGTGGATTTGAGTTGAATGGTTCAAAAATGTGGATCTCAAATGCTCCTATAGCAGATGTTTTCGTTATTTGGGCAAAGTCGGAATTTCATGAGAATAAAATTAAAGGCTTTATATTAGAAAAGAATTTCGTTGGACTGGAAACGAAAAAAATACCCGGGAAATTGAGCTTGCGTGCTTCTGTTACTGGTGAAATAAGTTTTAATAATGTCTTTGTTCCTGAAGAAAATATTTTAGAGGATGTTGAAGGTTTGAAAGGACCTTTCAGTTGTTTAAACATGGCGAGATATGGCATAGCCTGGGGAGCCATGGGCGCTGCGGAATTTTGCTGGCATGCAGCAAGAGATTACGGTCTGTCAAGAAAGCAATTTAATAAGCCTTTAGCCGGGACTCAATTATTTCAAAAAAAATTGGCTGATATGCAAACGGAGATTTCGTTAGGTTTACAAGGAGCGCTCAGGCTAGGCAGACTGATAGATGAGGGTCGCGGTGCACCAGAAGCAATAAGCCTGATGAAAAGAAACAATTGTGGTAAAGCACTGGATATCGCTCGTCAAGCAAGAGATATGCATGGAGGGAACGGTATATCATCTGAGTACGGTGTAATGCGCCACGCGCAAAATTTAGAGACGGTTAACACTTACGAGGGTACACATGATATACATGCACTCATTTTGGGTAGAGCTCAAACAGGTATTCAAGCCTTTTTCTGATTATGTTCGTAGTCTGTAGCCCGTTTTGAAAATTATGGCAATAACTGCTAGACAGATCGCCATAAATGACAATATAGCTACTATAGATAGGGCTATAGGTATTTCAGATGTACCAAAAAAACTCCATCTAAAACCGCTTATAAGATAAAAAACAGGGTTAAGTAATGATACCTTTTGCCAAAACTCAGGCAACATATCAATGGAGTAAAAACTGCCTCCGAGAAATACTAATGGGGTTACAAGTAGAGTGGGTATAATACTCAATTTCTCCCAGTTTTGTGCCCAGATACCAATTATAAATCCGAAAAGAGAAAAGGTGATTGCTGTCAAAATTATAAAAATAGCCATTACTAAAGGATATTTTATATCATGGGTAACAAATAGATTAGAGGTAAGAAAGATCATCAAGCCAATTATCGTCGACTTTGAAGCTGCGGCACCAACATAACCAACAGTGGCTTCCAAAGAAGAGACAGGTGCTGATAGGACTTCGAAAATTGAGCCAACAAATTTGGGAAAATAAATTCCGAAGGCGGCGTTGTTGATACTTTCAGTCATCAGATAAAGCATTATTAATCCTGGTACTATGAATGAGCCATATGAGACGCCATTAATGGTTTCAATTTTTGATCCAATCGCGGCGCCAAAGACCACAAAATAGAGGGAAGTAGTGATTATCGGAGCTACCAAGCTCTGAAATATAGTCCGCCTAAAGCGAGCCATCTCAAATTTGTAAATTGTTATTGCGGCTTGAATGTTCATTGCGTTTCAACCAAATCTAAAAATATATCCTCTAATGAGTTGTCTACTGTATTAATTTCAGTAAAAGCGATACCATTCTGCGAAAGTAAATTCACGATGGATTGTAATTCATTAGACTTGTTGTTGATGCCAACGAGCTTAAGCGTCATACCATTCTCTGTAAGTGAAATCTTTTTATTTTTTTTCATAAAAGAAGGGTTCTTAAGCTTTTTACTCAATCTTATAAAAGTAGTTTTTTTACTAAATTCACTCATAAGAGCAGTTTTTTCTTTAACGAGAATAATTTCGCCTGAATTAATAATGCCAACTCTGTCAGCCAACTGTTCCGCTTCCTCGATATAGTGTGTTGTAAGAATGATAGTAACGCCCATTTTTTTTTGATCTTCTATGAGCTTCCAAATATCTCTTCTTAATGACACATCAACACCTGCAGTAGGCTCATCCAAAAAAAGGATTTTGGGTTCATGTGCCAAAGCTTTAGCTATAAGGAGACGTCTTTTCATTCCCCCCGACAGTCCAAAAATCTGTTCATCTCTTTTATCAAAGAGTGACAAGGTTTTTAAAATTTTTTCAATATGATCTCGGCTGTCTTTTAATCCAAAGAGCCCTCTCGAAAATTGACATGAGTTATAAACGCTCTCAAATCCATCTAAAGGTAACTCTTGAGGAACTAACCCAATTTGATTTCTCGTCTCTTTGTAGTGAGTTAAAGTATCAAAATTATTAACTTTGATATTCCCACTTGATTGCATACACAACCCACATATAGCTGATATTAATGTTGTCTTTCCAGCACCATTTGGCCCCAATAAAGCGAAGATTTCACCTTCTTTGATTTCAAGGGAAACATTATTTAAAGCTTTATGCCCTCCAAATACTTTTGAGACATTCTCAATTGAAATTTGACTTTTCATAACTTACATAGGCATTGGAATTTTTTTATAAAGCTTGTTAACTTCTGCTAACACCTCGTCTTTAAGGTATATGTCTTTACCTTTTAAAATCAACTTTAGTTGATCTACGTTTGATGCACCAAATATCACGGATCCCATAAATGGTCTCGATCTACAAAAGCT